>MFGL01000014.1:20317-24182 GCA_001778285.1 Candidatus Falkowbacteria bacterium RIFOXYC2_FULL_47_12 | reverse complement strand
TGAATTTGCAATTGTCTTTTCCGTCGCAGTACGTGGTAACTGTTCCCGTCTTGTCTTTGCCGCGCAATGTTACGCCGTTGATGCTGACCACGCCTTTTTTCACCCCATCACTGATGTTGTCATCGCCTTTGATTAAAATCACGTGTTGCGTCCCCGCCTTCAAGAGCACATTCGGCGAAAAATGGATGACACCTTTGCCAAGTTCATTGCGGCCGTCAACCGTACCGGTAATGGCGCACCAGCGGCTGCTGTAATCTGTAGCTTGCACGCTCGTAATACTGACTAAATGGTTAACCAACGGCAGTTTAGCAATTTTATTTGCCAACCAATTTGTCAAGGCCGTTAAGGTTTCCGAAACCTTTAAGAGGTTTCGGAAACCTGAATTCCGGCCGGCATCAGCCAAGAGCAGGTAGTTTGTTCCGTCCGGACAGGCGTCCGCGCCGTAGTTAGCCGCAACGATGATGTTTTTATTCAGACTCGCAATATCCATGGCCGTGTCAAATTGCACCGAAAGCATCGCATTTCGGCAAATATTGCTTGCGCCGTCCGCCGGCGTTGAACCACTGACCTGCGGCCGCGGATAACAGCAGGTGTTGGCGCCGACGCCGTAGCCTTCTGTTGCGGAATTCCCATTGGCATAAATACACTGGTCATCACGGTTAAACCCGCACTGAATGCAAAACTCTGCCGTATCGCTTTTTGCAGTTGCATGTTCTTTCGCTGTAATATCGGCTGTTTGTTTATTATTACTGACATCACCGGCCCCGACAGCTTTCACAATTTCTGCAGGTTCTGCAGGAGCCTGTGAGGTATGCGTAGATATATCATTATTGACATTTGGATTAGGCGTGAACTGACCGACCTTGGCGGATTGCGCCGTCCAATCCCAATTAAAATCCGCCCCTTTCAGCCGCTGGCCCTGTGTTGAACACTCATCCGGCGAGCTGAACGGCGTTGCGCCATAGTTTGCAGTATCCCCGATTAAGCTAACGCATATATCCTGCGGAGCAAGTGAAACCCTGTTTACTTCGCAGGTGGTATCTTTGGTTTTGAACACCCACGAGTATGAGTCGAACCCGTTTGTTGCTGAAGGCTTAGCTGAATTGAAATTGAGACGCTCCAATGCCTTATCGTCATCTCGGCTTGTTACGGTATTTTTAATAATAACCCGATAATAAGTATTTTTCTCCAAATTGCCGCTGTTCTGCAAATCTAACTTTTTTCCTGATGAATCACGCAACACATGCGGCGCAACCTGTATTAATTGATTATTGGTCCACGAGTTACACGCCGCATCAGTGCATTTAATCAAAGAAACGTTGCCAATGAGTGAGATGGTTTTGACAGGAACGCTGAATTCAGCCCCGACCGCCGCGTTCAGACAAGCACTCTGGCAGGACGGCCATGGCGTCACAACGTAAAAGGGGGCGAACGTAATGTAGAGTTTGCCGCTCCCCTCTTTGCCTTTCTTTGTTTCGGTGGCAGTTATAATGACTGGCGCCTGGGGAGTTGTTTCGGCAATTGTTTTTGCGAGCGCCGTATAACTTTTGTTATCACTGTTTTCTTTACTATTAAAAACACTTTCATCCGGGTCTACCTTTGCTTTGTTCTCATCGCTTGATTTCCAAGTAAAATCATACCCTGACACGTTTATTAAATTGCAAGCGTTGTCTTCGGAATCGGCAATCGTGCTGTATGGAATCAACTCGTTTTGCTTGGTTGAAGAATATACGTTCGGCACAACGCCCACGCAACCCAGCTTGCATGCATCAGCGCTGGCGCGCGTTTTGAAATACCAAACGTAATCCGCGCCGCTATTGCCAAAAATGGGCAAACCACCGGCCGTGGCATCTGATTTTATGCCGTTATCGCCGCCGATAAGTTTAACCTGATACCACGTATTGGTATCTAAATTTGCGCCGGGCGTTACGCTGAAGCCACTCTGCGGGGTAGTGTCTGAAGTGTCAAATTTTGTTAGTGCCCACGAGCTGGCGGCATCAATTTTTTGACATGACTCTGCATTAACTGCTCCCTTGTCGTCAGCACCGCACTTGCTCACTGTAATGGTATTACTGTTAATACGACTCAAATCCATTTTCTTATCAAAACGCGCGGTGATGACCGAATTTACACAACTTAATGAGCGGTTAATACTGGTATCAAAATTTGGCGTCCACGGTGACGGGCTGGGTCCGGCGGCGTAGGGTTTGCAATCGTTGTTCTGCCGGTCGCACTCCTCAATCACTCGCGGCGCTTTTGGCGGCTCGCACACGCATGTCTGACTGCACGTATACCCCAAACCTAATGTGTTGCATAAATCAACGTTTGGATTGCACTCCACTGTCGCCGCGTTGCCGTCGCAGGAAACCTGTCCGGCGCTGGCGGTGCTGAATTCTATGTAGTACTGTGAATACGTACTGCCTTCCACTGTGCCGCAATCTTCTTGTTTGGCAACACAACTGCCGGGCAACTGCGTATTTTCCGCGCAACAAACACTGTCCTCTCCGCACATAGAATTGTCACTGCCGGCCTGCCCATTTTCCAAACAGGAACCAACCCGGAAATTCAGCGGGTTGCTTTGCAAATCACTATTATCTATAACGCGCACGTCGCCGCTTTGCGTTTGCAGTGGCACGCTGACATTTATAATAGTATCCGTCCAATCAGCGCCGACTGGCGTTGCTAAAGCGTTACTATAAAATTTCACGTTTTTCGGTGTATCGCCAAAGCGCTCGCCGTAAAGCGTAACTTTGGTGCCGATTTTTCCGTTGTCCGGAGAAATTCTACACAAAGCAGGTAGCGCAGTCTTAACACACGTGTCGCCAGTTTCGCATTCGTTGCCGGTCGGTGTACAGGAAGTAGCAGGAATTTTTTTACAATAATCACCGACGCGAAATGTATCGCTTGCCGTAGCGGTAAACTCGCCAACACTTACGGTTATGCTATTTTTATCGCCACTCACCGTCGGCGGCACTTTAACAATAATTTGGTTGTCCTGCCACACGTTTTGCAAACACTCGGAAGGAAAATCAGCGATTGCGTTCACCGCTCCAATCTTCACAACGTCATTGATGCCGCTACCGGCGCCAAAATTTCCCCCGTAAATCGTAATATAGTCGCCAACGTGTCCGACTTTGGGCTCAATGTTGGTGATGTAGGGCGCCTGCGAACTGCCGTCAATTTGTAAATACAAACTGTTGCTGCGCTCGTTTTCCTGTATAACGGAGATAGTCGTACGTTGCGGCGCGAGTATGGGCACGCCCACATTAGTGATTGTCTGCGCCTCCCAGCTGCCAATTGACAAGCTGTTTAACTCTTCAATAATATCTTGAGTATTTAGGTCATCAACGCCAAATTTTACATTTTCAAACGTGCCGCTACTGCCAAGCTGGATGCCGTACAGCGTGATGTTTTTGAGCGGCTCTTGGTGCGGCGTCTGCTCGGACGGTGTCGGCGGTGTCTGTAAATCGTTAACTTTACAAAGACCGGGCCGCTTGGTGGAATTTATCTGAAAGTCAGGCACGGACTGTCCAACGGCATTGTCCGTTGTGTCAGAAACCCCGTCAGCGCGCACCACTTTCAACGGCCCCTTGCTTGTGCCGCTTGGCACGATAGCGATAATTTGATTGAGCTTCCACACGTCCGTGCACGCTTCGTTGCCCGCAATTTTGTCATTTGCCAGGACCGCTTCAACTGTACTATCACCGTAGTCAGAGGCGAAGAAAACTTTACTCTTGCCTTTTTCATAATCCCCAAAATAACGGCCGCCAATCGTAATGAAATTCCCTTCTGCGCCGTTGGGATTATCCTTATCATCAACCGGCGAAACCCAGTCAATCACCGGACCCAAATCCTCGCAAGCCAT
>MFGL01000014.1:12228-20181 GCA_001778285.1 Candidatus Falkowbacteria bacterium RIFOXYC2_FULL_47_12 | reverse complement strand
CGGCTGTGTTGCTGTCCGCATCCGTAACGACGGCGCGCACGTTCAGAGCGCTAACGTCAGGAAAATCAGCTAAGGACAAATCCAGCGTTCCCGTTCTCTGCCACCTGCCATTACTCTGCCGTACCGGCTGCTCTAATGAAGCCGAGCGCGGCTGTGTTTCATTATTTACAAAAAAATCAATTTTTCGTATGCCCGCGTCATCTTCGCCGGTAACCGCAACCGAAGTATCAGTCTCCGAGCATACCTGCTGGTCGGTATTGAAGCTGACAATGCGCGGATTTTCCACATCAATAATGTCATTGACCTCAAACTCAACCTGACAGCCGTACCCGAACGCCGCGTTCTCACTTAAATTACAATTCAAGATTTTTCCGTCCATACTCACGATGGCGGCAGTGGTATTTGAGCCAAGATTATTTCCAACAAGCGTTACGCGAACCACGCGTTTGTCGTTATCTGTTTGGTCGAAACAGAAGCGATTATCATTTGGCGCCGGGCAAAGGCTATCGGGACTAAATTCAATGCTTCGCCCGCTTGCAACAGGCTTGCCATCAATAGCGGCGGTACTGTCAACTTCCGTCTGCGCGTCATCTTTATACGTTACGTACTCGGCTTTGAACGTCGTGTTTTTAATAACGGTAGCCGAGTTAACTGTTTTATTGAATTGAAACGTTACTACGGAGTTACGGATGAACGTCCGCGTATTATCGTTGATAGGGTCATTATTGGTAATGTAAAAATCAGCATTCGGGTCTTCGTCGTCTATGCAGAGCGGGGTGCAGGCGCTCCAAAAACCGCTGGTGCATGTCTGTGTGCCGCCACACGAATTACAATTTTCCTGCACTTCACCTTCGTTCGCGCACACTTCTCCTCCGCCAGTCGTGCCGGTCGCGCCGCTGATGGCGCGCATGACAAAGACGGCGATGCCAAAAGCTGACAGAATAATCACCAAGCCGATAACGCCGCCGATGAGAATCTTTTTGGCGTTTTCAATCTGCTGTTCGTTGCCCTCGGCCGTCATCCACAAAAAGCCGGCATAAACAATCAAACCCAGCGCGATAATTCCCAAAAATCCCAAAGTGATATTGATAACGCGCGCGATGATAAGGCGCGGGTCGGAAACTCCCAAGCCGGCTTGCGCGGCCAAGCTCTCCGCGCTCTGACCTGTGTCGCCGCCAAACAAAACATCCGTGCTGACAGGTTGTTGGGCTGAAGTAATGTGTGCTGAAAATAAAAAAATAACTGCAATAACAATAACAGATATTGGATATTGGATATTGGATATTATCTGTTTTCGCAGATAAATATATTTTGCAATGTTATTCTTTGCCCACATACTCTATGATATTGGATATTATGCTAAAATATCTACTATTTTTCACTTTTATTTATCGTTGTGATACTCCGATAACAACTACTGATATATGAATTCAATTTACTGTGAACCATCTTCTGTTTACCCAGTAAAGACATAAACTCCTCTTTACTTATCTTTTTTCTCTCGTACAAAAGCAGTATCCAGTGCTGTGATTCCAAAAGTGACCCGCGTGAATTGTAATAAAATTTTATTCTGTCTTTATAATGATACCGGCCATATCCTTCAGCGATATTAGCTCCTACAGAATCAGTACTTTCAATAAACTGATCACCTAGTATCTTTTTATCTCGCCAATCCAATCTTTCATATATCCGCCAAGCATCTCTACTCAACTCTACCGCCATTTTATACACATCCAAATTTCCCAATTGAATGTAATCAGACATGTCAAAAACATTAAGATATTAAGAATATTAGATATGGAGTATTGAAATATTGGATATTGGATATTGGATATTAGATATTGCGCAACGCTGTTAACAGGTATATACGTTTAGTATCATGTAACACTCCCCAGTCCTGTGGCATAATATCCAATATCAAATATCTAATATTTTCTATTCAAAATCGTAACACATAGTTGTAGCATTGTTTTGCACGACGCCTTTACAACAAGAAATACCGGCATTTGCAGCGCCGTCCAAACTGCCGCAAGTACTTCCTCCCTGTCCGCTATCGCCAGCCGGATTATAGCAATTCTGGTACACGTCCTGAACGCCCGAACCGGTGACAAAACCGTAGGCCGCGCTCGCGTCAAAATCGGTGTGCGAAATGGCCGCCGCTGTCCGGTCATCAGTGCCGTTGCTCTGCGAGCTTTGGTTTTGTTTGCTCACCCAATAACCCAATGGCCGGCCGGTAAATTTGGCAAAGACAAAGTACTCTTTGTGAATGGGTTTTTCTTCTGCTTTGACAACGTAAAAATCATCAGGGTAGTTGCGGCCCGGTTTGAGCGATGAGGAAAGCATAAGTTTATCAAAGAGAATGGAGAGTGGCGTTGTGGTGTTCGCGCCGACAACCTGCTCGCCTGTTTTCACCAAATCCAAGTTGTTTTGCTTTGCTGAAATAATTACCGGACTCGTATTATCAATTTTGTCCGACACCCAAAATGACCACTTATAATTATCAGCTCCGTCCTCGCTACTATCTGGATTGGGGTCGTTTTGATAAAAATCGGAAACACTGCTTTCGGCGTTGGTGTCCATATCGCCGTCCAAAGAGTTAAAAGCAACATCCATAACGCCGTTCATATCACCGGCCTGCGGATTATTACGCGTGCCGTCATCGCAGTGATGTCCATAGTTGCATATTCCATACTTGCCAAAACCGCCAGCTTCACCAAGACACTGATCTTGCCCTTCACATGTAAATAAATCCGCGGCCTTTACCCATACTTCAATATTGGCATTTGGCGGCAGGCAGTAACGCGGCTGGCCGCACATGTTTTCGCCGCAACTCTCGGTCGGTAAAAATTCAACTGTCTTATAGATATTACTTATCATAAACTCGCCCTGTATAAATACTTGGTTTGAATTATTTTTATCGCGTACCTGAATGTAATCTTTCACCGCGTCAGCTTTCCCCTGCAGTTGAAGAGGATTCATTGCCTCGTTGAAGTTAATCTGCACTACGGCGTTGCGTGGCTCGTCTGCCCGCCCTTTTACCGCGATACTCTGCTGTTCGTCTTTGCCGCCAGCAAGCGTTGCCGGCATGCTGATTTTACTGCTGTCGCTGCTCGCCAATGTGATGCTGTTGCCGGCCGCGCCGCTTTGGGTGGCGGTGACTGTCACGCTCGCGTTACTTTGAGTTGCTTTGACGCGGCCATTGCTTTTGATGGCATCACTGATATTTATAGCCAATTCGTCATTATCTGTATCTATTCTAATATTTTTGCCAAACTCGTAACGTGTTCCGCCAATCATAATCCAGTCGGCTGGTTGCTCCGGCGCAACGGTAAGTGTTACGGTGCTACCAATCGCTACGTTCGTAACGTCCAACGTCAAACCGCAACCAATGCCAGCCACATTATTATTGACAGCCGCTACCGCCACAAACCCCGCCGGACTGTCACTCACTACCAAAGCATCGTTCATTCCATTTATAGATGCTGCTGAACGCGTATACGTTACCGTACCGCTGTAACTGCATGAATACGCGCTTCCTTCAACCATAACGGCTGCTCCAGTACTGATTTTTGAAATAGCGACCGCGTAGCCGTGCGGCGCACCTTTCACCTCAATAGTAGCGCTCGCTCTCGTCGCCGCCTGCACACTGCCTACTTCGTCTTTGGTATTATCCGGATTGGGGAAAACGCTCTCCACGCGCGGCGGGGTCAAATCAAGGCGCGTGCTCACCTGAAACTTCCACTGGTAAAAATTTTCAATGCTCAAATCAACCGCCTCGCCGTTAGCGCGATTCAACTCCCCTTCCGTCAGCCGCACGCCGTACCACTGCTCCGTTGACTCGCTGCCAAGGTACGCTTTGGGATGAAAAACAAAAGTCTTGTTATCGTTGGTCGTAACTGTCGCGCCGGCGCCAAAAGGCGAGGCACCTTTGTCAGTATCAAGCTCAACGCCCGCTGACGTTTCAAAAATTTTAATTACCTCTTGGTTCAAGTTACAGCCATTCTCAGCATTATCTGAACATATACTGGCCAAACTCATCTCCTCCTTAAACGTAATAATAATCGCCGTGTTGCGCGGCACGTCCTGCTGGCCCCGCTCCGGGTAGTGGCTTTGGATGATGCCGTCGCCGAGCGCGGAAACGCCCACGTCGTAGTTGAGCGGCTGTGTTCCCGCTCCCCCGCCGCCACCGCCGTTAAAGAGTGCGTTCAGAATAAATGTTGTGATGCCCCACGAGGCCAAAATAATAACAAGACCGATGATGGCGTTTCTAAAAATCGCCTTGGCTTGGTTGATTTTTTCCGCGTCACCGGCGCTTGTCATGTACAGCCAGCCGCCATACACAATCAAACTCAATAAAATAATGCCGATAAAACCCAAGGCAACATTGATGAGCCGCGCAACAAAAATGCGAACGTCAGTTGTCGTGTCCAAATTAACGTTTTGCGCAACGGCCGCGTCAGCCAAACCGGCGGTATTTTCAAAACCGGATTGTGGCTGGTTCAACTCCACTAATTCTGCCGACACTGCCAGCGGCGCAACAAAAAAAACAGCCGCCGCGCTTAACCAACACAGATAAAAAGCTGTTCTTTTTGCAAACTCCTTTTGATTAAATTGTGACAGCATGGGGAAACGAAATGCCTAATTACTAATTCCTAATTTCTAATCATTGGGATTTGATTAGAAATTAGATATTAGGCATTAGAAATTACCAACGTCGTTTCGGTTCTTCTTCTAATTTGCCGATTTTGCGCAGCCACTCTTTTTTGTGGCGCAGTTTCAGCGACACGAGCGCGCTTTTTTTCTTCGCCGTGCGGCTCTTTTCTGGCTTGACGTACTGCCGGTCCTTGGCTTGCAAAATATTTCCCGACTGCTGCATGCGTTTGGAAAAACGCCGGTACATCGCCTCAAAACTTTCTCCTTTTTTTCGTTTGACGTCTACCATAAGAACACCTCCGATCTAAATTATTTAAGTCTCTTATCTATCTCCTCGTACACTTTAGCAAAATCAAACACCTCCTGCATGCCCGATTCCATGTCGCGGATCAAAATCGTATTGTCCATTATCTCCTTTTGTCCCAAAATGAGCGTCAGCTTCACGCCGAGTTTGTTTGCCTGTTCCAACTGTGTTTTTAAATTATCTTTGACGAAATTCTGCGCCACGCGGTAGCCCTTGACGCGCAATTCTTCAAAAAATACCATGGCCTTGCGCTTGGCCGCGTCTCCCAGCTGAGCCAAAAAAATGTCAGGAGCATCCATTGCCGGCCCCGCAGACTGCGGGGCTTTTTCTTTCAATTTCAACACCACCCGGTCAACGCCCAGCGCCCAGCCCAGCGCCGGCGTGGGCCGCCCGCCCATGAATTCAACCAAGCCGTCATAACGTCCGCCGCCAATCAGCGTCCCCTGGCTTGAGCCATCCTCGCCTTCCGGGCAGAATTCAAATACCGTACGGTTATAGTAATCAAGTCCGCGCACCAAAAACGGATTCAGCGTGTACGGGATGTCAAACTCATCCAGATATTCCAAAACTTTTACGAAATGCTGCCGCGCCTCATCGGAGATATGGTCAATCATTTGCGGCGCGCCGGCGAGCGCTTTTTGCGTCCCCTCGTCTTTGCTGTCCAAAACGCGCAGCGGGTTTTTGAGCAAACGCTTTTTATCATCCACCGAGAGCAGGACGCGTACTTTGCGATCTTTAAAATACTCAACTAACTTCTTGGCATACTCGTCGCGGTCAGCCGCATCGCCGATGCTGTTTATCTGCACGGCGGCGGCAATGCCTAATTCTTTCAAAATCAAGTACCCCATAGTAATGAGCTGTGCATCGGCAACCGGCGAAGCTTCACCGAACATTTCAACGTCAACCTGGCTAAACTGGCGGTAGCGGCCGGCCTGCGGCTTTTCGCGGCGAAACAGGCTGCCCGTCCACAAGAGGCGCACCGGCTGCGCCGGCAAATTGAACAGGCCGTGTTCAATGTAGGAGCGCACCAGTCCCGGCGTCGCCTCCGGACGCAGAGCCACGCGCTCATTGTCTTTGTCCACGAAGGCGTACATTTCTTTGCTGACGACGTCGGTCTGTTTGCCGGTTGAACGCTCATACAGGCTCACCTGCTCCAGCGCGGGAATTTCGGTTTTGGCAAAACCATACGCCCGGCAGATGCGCTCGGCGACGGAAACGACATAATCCCCGTAACGATACTCATCGGGCAAAATATCGCGCATACCGCGCAGACGGGTAATTTCTTTCGGCTGTTTTTGCGCGACAATTTTGTTATCCGCCTTTTTGAACGATTCGCTGTTATTTGTATTTTTCTTTGGCTGATTTTGGTTGATTTTTGGTTTTCTGCCCATAGTTTTTTAACAGGATAAACAAATTTAATTATTTCCAATGAGGCTGTACTCCGGCAGAGAAAAGGTCCCCAGCCGGTTAAAAGGCCAGCCGCGGAATACGACCCGCCCCACGATGAAGCTCTCCTTGACCTGACCGAAACTGCGCGAATCCTTGCTGTGGTTGCGGTTATCGCCCAACAAATAATACTGGTCCGGACCAAGCTCGACGACATCTTCGTTGGCGCTTAATGTGTCCACGCCGCTGCCAAGATACGGCTCGTCAATCTTCACCTGCCGGTTCGTATCAGCGGTGTAAATATACACGCTGCCGTCTTTTATTTCAACTTTTTCACCCGGCAGGCCGATAACGCGCTTGATAAAGTACTGGCTGGGATCAAGCGGATACTTAAAAACGACGATTTCGCCGCGCTCGGGCAAACGGAAGCGATAGCTCATTTCATCCACGATTAAATACTCATGGTCGTAAAAACTCGGCTCCATGGACGCGCCTTTGACGTAGAACGGCTGGATTAAAAAATAGCGCACCGGTATGATGATGGCAAGCGAAATAACGACGACTTTGACGACCTCAAAAACAAAGATAAAAAAATTTCTCATAATAACAACAAAAATTGCTTACTAAGCAATTATCCACTGTAAATAAATTTAAATTTATTATAACATAATCGCCCCTTAAATTGCAAATGAGCATAAAGTAACGTCAAAGTCCAAATTTGAAATAATTTTAACTTTGGACTTTAAATTATTTATATTGTATACTGCCAATAAAGACTTCTGTCTTTATTTTTAGTGTTAATTTCTCCTCCAAAATCCATGAACGACATTGACCTGCTTGACATAGAAAAAGGGTCCACGGCCGCAGGCTCGGGACCGATGCCGCCGCGGACAAAGAACCGGCGGACGCGCGCGGCGCTGAAGCTGCTCGCCTATCTGGTGGTCGCGGCCGTTATCGTCCTCTTCGTGTTCACGAGCCGCATCATCATGTCCCAAGACAACCCCATCGCCGGCACGTTCTCTTTTTTAAACCAAATCACACGCCTCGCTCAAACCTCTGAGAACATGCTCAAGGGCGAAACCGATGACCGCGTCAACATTTTGCTCTTGGGTATGGGCGGTAAAAACCACGACGGCGGATATTTGACTGATACCATTATGCTCGCCAGTTTTCAGCCTTCCACTAATGAAGTCGCACTGCTCTCCGTTCCGCGCGACTTGGTCATACCGGTTGAAGGCAAAGGGACGCGCAAAATCAACAATATCAACGCCTACGCCGAAGTGGAAGAGCCCGGCAGCGGCGGCCAGGCCATCTCGCAGGCATTGAGCAAGGTGTTGGATTTACCCATTGACTACTACGTTCGCGCTGACTTTGCCGGCTTTGTCAAAATCATTGATGAGCTCGGCGGCGTTGACGTCGAAGTGGAGCATGCCCTTGACGATCCGTTCTACCCCATCATGGGCCAGGAAGACAACCCCGACTACAACAGCCGCTACCATTACCTGCACGTTGCTGCCGGCCGCCAGCACATGGACGGCGATCTGGCGCTCAAATTCGTGCGTTCGCGCCACGGCCTCAACGGCGAGGGTTCTGACTTTGCCCGCAGCCGC
>MFGL01000014.1:8897-12216 GCA_001778285.1 Candidatus Falkowbacteria bacterium RIFOXYC2_FULL_47_12 | reverse complement strand
CCGCCAGCAGCTAGTTTTGGCCGCGGTCAAAGACAAAATTTTAAACCTGCGCATTCTCTTCAAACCGCGCTTGGTGGGCAACATCCTGTCGGCCGCTTCCGAAAATATTTCCACCAACCTGCAGATTTGGGAAATCGTCAAACTCTGGGATATGGCTAAAAACGTTGATAAAAACAATATCATCAACCAGGCGTTGGACAACAGCGTCGGCGGCCTGCTGGTTGACTCCATCGCCGAAGACGGCGCTTATATTTTAACGCCGCGCACCGGCAGCTTTGACGAAATCCAATATCTGGCGCACAACATCTTTACCGGCGCCCCGCCCCAGGACAAACAAGACGTCGCTGAGGAATATCCTAAAATTGAAATCCAAAACGGCACCTGGGTAAACGGCTTGGGCCAGCAAACCGCGACTGATTTGGAAAAATACGGCTTTGACATTTTGAGTGTCAACAACGCCGCCAAACAAAGCTATGAGCAAACGACGATTTTTGACCTCACCTACGGAGAAAAAATGAAGTCACTGACCATTCTCAAAGAGCGGCTGGACGCGAGCATTCACTACGGCCTGCCTGATTGGCTCATTGCCGAGCTGCAAACGCGCGCTGTCGGCGAGCAGAATCTTGTCCAGCCGGACTTTATCATTATTTTGGGGCAAACCGCTGACGTGACGAAAAGCGGAACGGTTAATGAAGAACAATAGAATGCAAAAACAAGAACAAAAAATTAAAATTATCACTTCCAATCTTCCGGTTGTTGTTTTGTTCGGCCGCACCAACGTCGGAAAATCCACGCTGTTCAACAAACTCACCGGCAAAGCCAACGCGCTAGTTTCCTCGGCCGCCGGCACCACGCGCGACGTAAACCGCGCAACGGTTGAATGGCAGGGCGCAACATTTCAGTTAGTTGACACCGGCGGCGTCGGGGAAGAAAAATTTCTCACGGATACGAAGGTAAAAAAACAGCCGGCTGACAAAGCCGACGGCATTGAAACGCTCATACAATCTCGCGCCGCGGCGGCCGTGAGAAAAGCTGATATTATTTTATTTATGGTTGATGCTAAGAGCGGTCTGCTTGAACAGGACCGCCGTTTTGCCTTAGCTTTAAAAAAAATACGGCAACAAAACCAGCGCCTGCTCATAGTTGCCAACAAGGCGGATACGGCAAATGCCCGCCTCAAGTGCTCGGAATTCTACGCGCTGGGATTGGGCGAACCGCTGGCAGTTTCAGCGGCGAGCGGCAGCGGCAGCGGCGACCTGCTGGATGCGGTTGTCAAGGAGATGCCGCAGGCCCTGCCGGAACAAGAGGCTTCCGAACGTGAAAACCGACAACCGATAAAAGTTGTTATCATCGGCAAACCCAATGTTGGCAAATCCAGCCTGCTTAACGCGATTATGGACGAAGACACAGTCATCGTCAGTTCCCTGCCGCACACCACGCGCGAACCCCGCGACATCAACATAACCTATAACGACACGCCGCTAACCTTTGTAGACACCGCCGGCATCGTCAAAGCGCAATCCAAAGCAATGGATGATGTGCTGATAAAAGCCGGGATTGGCAAAAGTTTAGCGGCGCTCAAAAAAGCCGACGTCGCCCTGCTCATGATTGATATTACCGACGAATTGAGCCACCAGGAAACTAAATTAGCCGATGAAATTTTGCAAAGCAACGTCAATCTTATCATCGTCGCCAACAAATGGGATAGCATCGCGGACAAAGACGCCAAAAACTACAGCCGCGCCGTTTATGCCACGCTGCCGTTTCTGCAGTGGGCGCCGATTGTTTTTTTATCCGCCAAAAACAAAACCAAATTGTCGCTCTTGATGGATACCATTCTCGCTACGGCGCGCGCCCGAGGCGCCACCATACCTGACGAAAAACTAACGACGTTTCTAGAAAGCGCGCTGCGGCACGCCGCCCCGCTCTCGCGTACCAAGGCGCGGGGCATTTTAAAACACAAATTGCCCAAGCCGCAGCTCAAAAAATTGGTGCAGACAAGAACGAATCCGCCGCAATTTTATCTCGTTGCCAAAGCCAAATTAGGCGTTAAAGACAACTATCTTACGTATCTGGAAAACAGGTTGCGGAAAGAGTTTAAATTGATAGGAACGCCGGTGCGCATCAGTGTTGAAGAGAAATTATGAAATTTATTATCGGCCTCGGCAATCCCGGGGAAAAATATAAAAACACCCGCCACAATACGGGTTTCGTCGTCCTTGACGCGCTGGCAGGAGCATTAAATGCCGAGGCGTTTCGTTTTGAAAAAAAATTCAATGCTGACGTAGCGCAGGCACAGTGGCGGAATGAAAAAATTCTACTCGTCAAACCGCAGACCTTCATGAATAATTCTGGCCTGGCCGTACGGGCGATTTTAAACTTTCATGCTCTTTTGCCAAAGCGGCTGGGATTGATAGCACACAGAAACGCCGACCTTGCCGCAGTACTCACCGTCATTCACGATGACGTTGATTTTGCCCTGGGCACGTTCAAACTGCAACAAAACCGCTCGGCTGGCGGCCATAAAGGCGTGCAATCAATCATCACTCACCTCAAAACGCAAAACTTCACGCGCGCGCGCATCGGCATCGCCACCCCGCTCCTGCGCAAAAAAATCCCGCCGGAAAAATTCGTATTGGATAATTTTTTACCTGAAGAAAAAAAAACGTTGCAAAAAATAACTCCGGAAATTATTGCAGCTATTCTCAAAAAATAAAAAATAGTGCCCACAATACTACTTACCGTAAGGGACGCAATTGTCACACATGTCCAAGGAGGAAAGACACATATAATAACAGGCCCTTTGGCAAGTAGTATTTCAGGTACTATTTTAAATCCAACTAATACGCTATTTTAGCACACCGCTGCTCCTATGTCAATAATAACTCACGTTAGCCAAAAAGATGTAAAGTACTGGGTGGCGCTGTCTTTATTTTTAAAATTCGGCCCCCGGCGCTTCCAACGCTTGCGCGAGTATTTTCCCGACATGCAAGCCGCCTTCTGTGCTGACGCGGCCGGTCTGCGAAACGCGGGCATTTCTCAGGCGCTCGCCGCCGAATTCATTGCCCGGCGTGAAACCATTAACCCGGATTTTGAAATGGAAAAACTCGCGCGCGAACAAATCGGCGTTGTCACGCTCGCCGACAGCGCCTACCCGGCGCTGCTCAAAGAAATTTATGACGCGCCGCCGCTCCTCTACTACCGTGGCAGCTTGCAAAAAAATACCGCGCTGTGTCTCGCGGTCGTGGGCTCGCGCAAGTACAGCTCGTACGGCCAGCGCGTCACCGAAACCATTGCCGGCGGCGCAAGCGAGGCCGGC
>MFGL01000014.1:4091-8888 GCA_001778285.1 Candidatus Falkowbacteria bacterium RIFOXYC2_FULL_47_12 | reverse complement strand
ACCGTTGCCGTGCTTGGCTCGGGCATCAATGACGCGGCTATTTATCCAGCAACCAATCGCGGGCTTGCCCGGCGCATCATTGCGCACGGCGGCCTCCTCCTCTCCGAGTTTCCCTACGGCACACCGGCGTTCAAATACCACTTCCCCCAGCGCAATCGCGTCATCGCCGGACTCTGTGCCGGAACATTAGTCATTGAGGCTTCGGAAAAATCCGGCGCCCTGATTACGGCTCGCCACGCCTTGGAAGCAGGCCGCGAGGTATTTGCCGTGCCCGGCGACATCTTCCGCATAAACTCTGCCGGTACGCATAACCTCATCAAAAACGGCGCCATCGTAACCACGAGCGCCCAGGACATTTTGGACGGTTTGGGCATCGTCAACGCCAAAGCAACCGTGGCCGCGCGCACCAGCCTGCCGGCGACAAAAATTGAGAGCGACATCACGAAACTCTTGCGCACCGAATCACTGCATATTAATCAGCTCGCCCGCAGCCTCGCGCTTGACACCGCAGCCGTAAATGCTACCCTTCTAACTATGGAACTGAAAAGGATGGTGCGGAATACAGGCGGAGGAAATTATGTCCTAACATAAATTTCTAATTAACCTAATTATTCTAAATAAATTCCAATGCCGCAATGCCCAAATATTCTAAAAAAATCTTAGACATTGGTCATTAAAAAATTGGAAATTATTTAGGTTAATTAGAAATTAGAATAATTAGAAATTGCACGTATGAATCTTGTCATTGTAGAATCGCCGACCAAAGCTAAAACGATACAAAAATTTTTAGGCAAAGACTATAAGGTTGAATCTTCCTTCGGCCATATTATGGATTTGCCGCAAAAAGAATTGGGCGTTGACGTTAACGACAATTACGAACCGACTTACGTTATTCCCCTAAAAGCGAAAAAAACTGTCGCGCATTTAAAAATATTGGCGGATAAAGCGGACGGCGTAATACTTGCGACTGACGAAGACCGCGAAGGCGAAGCGATTTCCTGGCACCTATCCCGAGCCTTAAAATTAAAACCGGCGGAAATAAAACGGATTGCTTTTCATGAAATTACTAAAAACGCGATTGAAGAGGCGCTAAAAAATCCGCGGGCGCTGGATATGAACTTGGTGGATGCTCAGCAGGCGCGCCGCGTTTTGGACCGGCTGGTCGGCTACAAGCTTTCGCCGCTCTTATGGGCAAAAATCGCCAAAGGCCTGTCTGCCGGCCGCGTCCAGTCGGTTGCCGTGCGCCTGATTGTGGAGCGCGAACGGGAAATAAAAGCGTTTAATGTTGAAGAATACTGGAGCGTTGAAGCGCTGCTCAAAACCGCCGCCGGCGAAGAATTAACGGCCGGCCTGATTGGAATAGGCGAAAAAACTTTGGGGAAATTAGATATAAAAAACAAAGAGCAAGCGGAAGAAATTAAGCAAGATTTGGCCAAAGCGGCTTTCAGCGTCACAGATGTCAATAAAAAGCAAACAACCAAAAATCCCTTGCCACCTTTCACTACCGCCACGCTGCAACAGACCGCGAACGCCCGTCTGGGCTTTAGCGCAAAGCAGACAATGATGCTCGCCCAGCAGCTTTATGAGCATGGCTTTATCACCTACATGCGCACCGATTCGGTTAATTTGTCCGAGCAATTCGTGTCTGCCGCGCGCGGCTATATTACCGATAATTTCGGCGCCAAATACCTGCCGGCTAAAACGCGCGCTTACAAATCAAAAACCAAAAACGCGCAGGAAGCGCACGAAGCTATCCGCCCGACCGATGTAGCTAAACTCGCGGAAAGCTTGCCGGCGAATTTTGACGCGCGGCAAAAAAGATTATACCAGCTTATCTGGCAGCGCTCGCTCGCGTCCCAGGCGGCATCGGCGGTTTTGGACAATACCGCGATTGAAATTACCGCGGAAAGGTTTCCGAAACCTTCAAAGGTTTCGGAAACCTCAACGTACCAGTTGCGCGCCACCGGCCAAACAATAATTTTTGCCGGCTATTTGAAAATTTATCCGCAAAGCGCGAAGGAAAATCTCCTGCCGAGCGTAGCCGCAAAAGAAAAATTAGATTTAAAAGAAATAATTGCGGCGCAGCATTTTACCGAACCGCCGGCAAGATATTCGGATGCGACGCTGGTTAAGCAGATGGAAAAATACGGCATCGGCCGGCCGTCAACGTACGCGCCGACGATTTCCACAATTATTGACCGCAATTACGCGGAGCGCGACCAAAACAAAAAATTGGCGCCGACAGAAATCGCTTTTGTCGTCGTTGACTTATTAGTCAAGCATTTTCCGGAAATTGTTGACTACCAATTTACTGCCGACATGGAGGAAAATTTGGATGACATTGCGCGCGGCGGCAAAGAATGGCAAAAAATTATTGATGATTTTTACAGCCCCTTTGCCAAAAACTTGGAAAAAAAACACAAAGAATTGTCCAAGAAAGAATTGACGGAAGAAAAAACCGATGAAGTGTGCGAGAAATGCGGCTCGCCGCTGGTGATAAAAATGGGACGCTTCGGTAAATTTCTGGCCTGCACCAATTATCCCGAATGCAAAAACACCAAAAATTTAAACTCTGGCGACAAAGACCATGACGGAAATAAAGACAGTGAGGAATTAAAAAAATTTGCGGCTAACTTTGAGGAACAAAAATGTCCGAATTGCGATTCACCGCTGGTGGCTAAAATCAGCAAATATGGCCCGTTCATGGCTTGTTCCAATTATCCCAAATGCAAATTTATTCTGAACACTAACGGCACCGGCATCCCCTGCCCCCAATGCCAAGAAGGCGAAATAACGCGCAAACGCAGCCGCCGCGGCATCTTTTACGCCTGCAACCAGTACCCGAAATGCAAATTCGCGCTCTGGGCAAAACCGACCGGCGACAAATGCGACAAATGCGGTTCATTGCTCGTAGAAGCAAAAGACGGGGTGAAGTGTTCAAACAAAAATTGCAAATGATCAAATCATGCCAATCACCATTGACCAAATCATAACTCAGGTCAAAAAGAACTATCCGCAATCAGATACGGACATGTTGCAGCTTGCCTACGATTTCGCCAGCAAGGCGCACGATGGCCAGAAGCGCAAGAGCGGCGAACCCTACATCCAGCACTGTCTCGGCACCGCCCTCACGCTGGCAGATATCAGAGCCGAAACCGACGTGGTGGTTGCCGGCCTCCTGCACGACGTACCCGAAGACACAAGCTCCACGCTCGCTGACATTGAAAAAAATTTTGGCAAAAAAATCGCAAGCTTGGTAGAGGGCATCACCAAAATCGGCACCATCAAATATCGCGGCGTCACGCGCTACGTCGAAAATCTCAAAAAAATGTTCATCGCCATGGCGAGCGACATCCGCGTGCTTATCATCAAATTCGCCGACCGCCTCAATAATCTGGAGACGTTGGATGCCCTGCCCGAAGAAAAGCGTTTGCGCATCGCCGCCGAAACCATGGAAATATACGTGCCCATCGCGGCGCTCTTGGGCATGTGGTATTTCAAGCACCAGATGGAAGACCTGTGCTTTCAGCACCTCTATCCCGAAGAATACAAAAAATTGGAATACCGCTACCAAATTGAGCAAAAATTAGAAACCAAGCAGTTCATCCAAAAAACCAAAAATATTCTTTTGCCCAAACTATCGGCTGAAGGTATGAACGTTGACATTGAAGGCCGCTTCAAGAGCCTCTACAGCATTTTTCAAAAAATGCAGAAAAAAGAGCGGAAGTTTTCGGAAATTTACGACGTATTCGCCCTGCGCATCGTCACCGCCTCAATCGCCGACTGCTACCGCGTCATCGGCATCATCCACGCCATCTGGAAACCAAAAAGCCAGCGCTTCAAAGACTACATCGCCGTGCCCAAACCCAACGGCTACCGCGCCCTGCATACGACAGTGTTCGGCCCCGGCGGCAAGCTGACGGAATTCCAGGTGCTCACCGACAAAATGTACGAGGAATCTCTCTACGGCATCGCCGCGCACTGGTACTACAAAAACAAAAAAACCAATCTGGAAAAGCAGCCGCGCTGGATTACCGAAATTCTGGACATTATGCGCACCGCGGCCAACGAAAAAGAGTTTGTTTCCGACATCAAACTCAGCGTATTCCAAAACCGCATCTTCGTCTTCACGCCCAAAGGCGACGTCATAGACCTGCCCGAGGGCGCAACGCCCATTGACTTCGCCTATGCCGTGCACACGCACATCGGCAACCATTGCGTCGGCGTTTTAATCAACGACCGCATGGCGACATTGGAAACGCGGCTGAGAAGCGGCGATGTCGTAGAAATCATAACCGACAAACGCCGCGCGACTCCCGGACGCGACTGGCTCAAAATCGCCACGACCCAACGGGCGCGCGCCAAAATTAAAACCGCCCTGAAAGAACAGGGCGGACGCTTCAGCAAACTCATACCTTGGCGGTAATTAATCTTCTCCCAAAATTTTCTCTGCAATACTTACCATCTCGTCATAGTTGAAAAATTCAATCACGATTTTGCCGCGGTAACCTGAGCGCTGGATGGAAACCCGCGTGCCCAAGGCCTGCCGCAATTTTTTTTCCAATTCCTCGTCGCGGGCGTCAATTTTAACCCGCGCTTCTTTAGTCCCGCCCATTTTCTGTATGGCCACGCGCGTGCGCGCTACGGTCAAGCCGCGCTCAACGACGTTTTTGAAACAGGCTATCTGCTGAGCCGGCGTGGGCAATCCTAAAATAACTTTCGCGTGCGCATCCGAGAGCCTGCCTTCAACGATGGCTATTTTGATTTCTTCGGGCAGCTGCAAAAGCCGGATAGTGT
>MFGL01000014.1:3632-4083 GCA_001778285.1 Candidatus Falkowbacteria bacterium RIFOXYC2_FULL_47_12 | reverse complement strand
ACCGAACGGGACTTGCCCAAACGGCGAGCCGCCGCTTCATGAGTAAGGCCGAATTCATCAACGTAGCGCTGGAAAGCGTGCGCCAGCTCAATCGGGTTCAAATCCTCGCGCACGATGTTTTCTATCAGCGCCAGCTCCAGCTTTTCGCGATCTTCAGCGGCGCGAACAATGACCGGCACTTTTGCCAAACCGGCTTCCTGAGCCGCCCGAAAACGCCGCTCACCCATGATAATCTGGTAGTGCCCGCCGCCAAGTTCGCTCACGACCACCGGCTGTAAAATGCCGTGTTCTTTGATGGAATCAGCCAACTCCGTCAGTGTCTCTTCGTTGAAACTTACGCGCGGCTGATGCGGATTGGGCTCAATGGCGTCAATAGAAACGTAACGCAGCTGCGCCTCGCCGTCATTCAATTCATCCGGCGCACCCGTATTTGGCTGCACTGGCACGACTG
>MFGL01000014.1:0-3543 GCA_001778285.1 Candidatus Falkowbacteria bacterium RIFOXYC2_FULL_47_12 | reverse complement strand
AAATTATAATTAAATATACTTTGTTATCTTTCTAAATCAATTACTTCCCGCGCCAATTTTTCGTACGCGCGCGCGCCTTTGGACGCCGGGTCATAGTGCAGAATGGAACGGCCAAAGCTCGGGGCCTCAGCAAGCTTGACCGAGCGTGGCACCACGGTGCGGAAAACTTTGTTGGGAAAGTACTGATAGAGCTCGTTCATAACGTCTTTGGACAGACGGTTGCGCGTATCGTACATGGTAATGACGGCGCCCATGATGCCAACAGAGGGTTTCAGATTGTTTTGCACCAGACTGATGGTGTGCAGCAAATGCCCCAAACCTTCCAGCGCGAAATACTCGGCTTGAATGGGAATTAAAATCTCATCGGCGGCGGCCAAGCTATTGATGGTGAGCATGCCCAAACTGGGCGGCGAATCTATGATAATGTAGTCATACTCGTCTCTAATACTCTGCAGAACGCGCTCCAGACGAAACTCGCGGTTTTCCATATTCACGAGTTCAACGCCGGCCCCTGCCAACGCCGCGGTTGCCGGCGCGATGCGGTAATTTTCCTGCAACGTATGCTGTATCACCTGATGCAGCGGCAGGACGCCAAGCAGTACTTCATAAATACCCTGCGCTATGTTCTGGTGGTCAACCCCCAGTCCCGAAGTTGCGTTTGCCTGCGGGTCAATGTCCACAAGCAAAACGCGCTTACCCAGATGTGCCAGGTACGCGCCCAAATTCACCGCGGTGGTTGTTTTTCCCACCCCGCCTTTTTGATTGATGACAGAGATAATTTTACCCATGGTTGCATTGTCACACGGTAACAGTTATAGTATACAATATTTGTCGTTCCTTTGACAACCGCTGATTATTTAGATAAAATAAAAAAGCTTGTTATAAGAAAGCCGATGTGGCGGAACTGGCACCCGCCCAAAGCTCCGCCTGCGGCTACGCATTGTGGCGGGCAAGGACTCTACTATAAAATAAGCCGCCGTGGTGGAATTGGTAGACGCGCTGGACTCAAAATCCAGTGGTAGCAATACCGTGTCGGTTCGAGTCCGACCGGCGGCACTCTCGCATACCCATGTTTTTAACGGTCCATACCACCGCCGCCATCGCCATTGGCGCGCAAATAACCAATCCGGCCGGCGCCTTTTTGGCCGGACTTGTTTCGCATTACATTTTAGATGTTATTCCGCACGGCGATGAAACGAAGTGGCCGAACGTTACCAACGGACAATTAGCCAAACTCGCTCTCTTTGACCACATGGCGCTGGTGATAAACCTCTCAGCTCTGCTCGTGCTCAAGCCGGGGTTTGATTTGACGGCTCCCATGGCGCTCGCTATTCTGGGCTCGGTTGCGCCGGATTACCTGATGGCGCTCTATCGCTTAACCACAAGCTACACCGCCTTGTTCTGGCAAAAGCTGCAAAAAATTATTGGCCCGCTGGAGAAATTTCATCATCTCATTCACTTTCATATTATCAAATACGACCCGCCCTTTTGGGTCGGCGCGATTCTGCAGGCGACAATCATGGCGGCGCTGTGGATTTTGATATAAACTAAAACGGCTGTGCAACATCAGTATCCGCCTGACTATCAGATACATCTGCCACGGGCGTACTGCTAACTTCCTCATCAGATGCCGCATTTCCCGCTTCTTCCGCGGTGTTGTTTAACGTTCCTTCTTCCAATGAGGGGGTTGAAGACCCTACTGTTTCCGCGCCGCTCGCGGTTGTCGTCGCATTATTATCTCCGCTGTTAAGTTTGACTATTTCAGCTGGATGATCTTCCACATAATTATTATAAATATTCGCCAAATTATCCGCCCCGCCTGTCTGCGCCCGCCGGACAATTTGTTCGTCCGCGAGGGGCGTCTCTAGTTCAACTTTTTTCACCGGCTCGTAGCCAGGGAAAACCGCCGTTGACAAATCCAAAATCTTGCCGATTAAACCGGAGTATTCGGTTACTTGCACTATTTTCGTCAAACCTTTTTCCCGCTCCTCTCTCTGCAAGCGCTTTAACTCTTTGATTCTGGCGCTTGCTTCTTGGCGCAATTGTCCGGCTAAATATAAACCTAAATCCTGCCGGAACGGCTTGTCAATTTTGCGCGCTCCCTGCTTTTCCACAAACTGCCACGCCACGCCCTCACTGCCCGTAGAAACAACCCCACCCTCACTCCCTCCCCTAATTAGGGGAGGGACGGGGAGGGGTGAGGTGAGGTCAAAGTCCACATAACTATACTGCACCGCATAACTTTCCTCATCCTCAACAATTCCCGTGATTTTAAAATCCATGTTAAACTTGTCAAAATCCTGTTCCAGCAACAGCGTATTATCCGTTCCTTCCGCGTAGACTGTTTTCCCGCCAATGGTCGCGTCGCGCACTTCTTCGCTCGCAAAGCTCAAACTGCCGAACGCCAAAACGCACGCGACTAAAATAATTAGAAAGGCGTTGTTGTACTGGATAAAATGGAGCCAAGACCCTTGACTATCAGGTTTCCGAAACCCTACAGGGTTTCGAAAACCCTCATCGTTTGTTTGTTTGTTGCGTTGTTCGCCGCGACCTCGCAAGTCAACTATGAAGTCGTCGGTTTCTTTAAAAGTAGGCATATGGCTATAATAACATATTTTTCACTAATACACACTAATTATTTACTAATTTTCACTAATCACGAATTTAATTTTTTCTAAAACTTCTCCTATATTATATTTTATTTCATCATTATTAAACCTTATAACTTTAAAACCTAATATCATCTAATTTCCCGTCAAAATAACTGGTTTCGGTGCCGAGTTGCACGGCACTCGCGTTAAAGGCGGTTGCGGTCGTTACGGCGTACATGGTACCAAGCGCCAAACTGTGATATAGGGGGGGGTTGACATATATTTTAACTATGCTATACTATAGTTAGTTTTACAGTACGCTCCGTTCAGCCTTCGGGTTGCGCGGAGCGGTTTTTATTTCCGCAACATATCTTTATATTTTTCCAGAATTTCGTATCGGCTGACCGCAAACTTGAGCTCCCACGACAGCACCTTGCGCGAAGAATAAACTGTAAACCTTTTGCCCACGTCCCGCAATCTCTTTATCACGTAATCAAAATCGCTGTCACCGGAAAACAAGATGTATTCGTCAATATTGCCGCGGTCAAAAATCATGTCGGCGGTCATTTCCACGTCAAAATTGCATTTATACATCTCCTTGTATTGATATAATTTACTCAAAGGATGGCCACTGTTAATTTTTATTTTCTTGACCGGTTTGGTCATGACCGTGAAATGGATGGCGTCCAAATACTTCAAGTAATCGGTTATATTACCGTCCCCCTCTTTTACCCCTTGGTAATACCGGTATTCTATAATGTCGTGCGAATCGGCGAGGAATGATTTAACTTTTGCCCAATCTAAAACCCAGCCCATTTTCTTTTGCGCGTAAAATATATTCGCTCCATCAATATATACTTTTGCTTTTAGCATATTTAGGTACGCACACGCTGAAAATTTAAAATAAAATTGCAGGTCTAGCTCCCTCCCCTTACCAAGGGGAGGGCTGGGG
>MFGL01000013.1 GCA_001778285.1 Candidatus Falkowbacteria bacterium RIFOXYC2_FULL_47_12 | reverse complement strand
ACAATGAAGGACTCGAACCTTCGACCTCTGCAATGTGAATGCAGCGCTCTAACCAACTGAGCTAATTGTCCGAAAACAATATAGTGAACTACGTGCTCTAACTTCACCCGCCCGAGAATTCGGGCGGGCAAGAAACATATCCATCATACAAAAACAGCTTTGAAAAGTCAACAAAAAAATTCCCGCCTTGCCAGCGGGAGATTTTTTTATTCTTTTGCGTCTTCGGATTTTAATTTTTGTTCTAAATCATCCAGCCAACCTTCCACTGAATCCTCCTGTTCGGGAAAATCTTTGAATTGAGGTGGCATATCCGGACTCAAGCTACTTCCTGCCAATACGTGCCATGTTGCGTACTGGTCCACCTTTTTGTACTGTTTTTTTAACTCTGCCGCTTTGTCAGTCTGTAAATCATTACGTTTCATTATATCCGGCTCAATATTGTTCAAGCGCTCTTTCAGCTTCGCGACATATACTTCATATTCCTCAAAACTCATCGGAATATTTTCCTGATTATTTTGTTCTATGCTCATAGAATAATAATTAATTTTTAATATTTTGCTTCATAACCTCCGCCGACTTCTGCAACTGCTTTTTCTCTTCGGCTGAAAGTGTCACAGGAATAATTTTTTTCACGCCGCTTCGACCGACCACAACCGGAACCGAAAGGCATACGTCGCTGATGCCATACTCTCCGCGCAATAAAACCGAAGCCACAAAGACGTGATTTTCATCGTACAAAATTGCCCGTACGATGCGCGCCACCGCCATGGCTATAGCATAATATGTCGCGCCCTTGCGATCAATAACCTCATACGCAGCTCGTTTGGCCACATCAGAGCACTCCCGCAACTCTTTTTTACTCAGGCTAACCGGCTCTCCCATAACGTTCGCGTGCGAGTAAACCGGAACAGAGCTGTCGCCGTGCTCGCCGAGCAGATACGCGCCCACGCTCTCCGGGTCAACATTCATTTTTTGCGCGAGTAAATAGCGAAAACGCGAAGAGTCAAGCGTCGTGCCGGTGCCAAACACCTGCCCCCAGGCAAAACCGGCGGTTTTAGTCGCAACATACGTTGTGATGTCAAGCGGGTTGGCAACCATCAAAATTACCGCCTGTTTGGTGTAGCGCCGGATGTTTTTGACGATTTCTTGAGTAATTTTTGTGTTAATTTCAACGAGCTCAAGCCGGCTTTGGCCAGGCTTCTGCTTGGCGCCGGCGGTAATTACTACCACATCCGCGTCTTTGCAGTCAACGTAGTCGCCGGCCCACATGCGCGCGTGCGGGGCAAATGAGGCGCCGTGCTCCAAATCCATGACCTCGCCCTCGGCCTTTTTTGCATCTCGGTCAATCAAAACAATCTCGGAGGCAATGCCCTGTATGAGCAGCGCGAATGCTGATGTTGCGCCGACGCTACCGGCGCCGATGATTACGACACGGGTAGATTCTACTTTGTTTAGTTTATTTGTGGCAAACATCATAATTACAATTTTCAATTATTATTTTCCAAAAATCTCCGCCATCTCCGCCAATCGGGTACTGTACCCCCACTCATTGTCATACCAGGCGACTACTTTTACCAAATCGCCGTCAATAACTTTGGTTAATTGCATGTCAACAATGGCCGAGGCCGGATTGCCGATGATGTCACTTGATACTAATGGTTCGTTGGAAACGACTAAAATGCCCTTTAACTTTTTTGAGCCGCTCGCCGCACGCAAGGCGTCGTTTATGGCGCGCTCGCTAGCTTTCTTTTTCAAAACATAGACGGCATCCACAATAGAGCCGGTAAGCACAGGCACGCGCAGAGCCATGCCGTCAAATTTTCCTTTCAATGAAGGAATGGCCTCGGTCGTTGCGATGGCCGCGCCGGTCGTGGTGGGAATGATGTTGACTGCGGCCGCGCGCGCCCGGCGCAAATCTTTGTGCGGGCCGTCAACTAAACTCTGATCTGCGGTATAGGCGTGCACGGTCGTCATAATCGCTTTTTTTATGCCAAAAATTTGCTCAATCACTGCGGTTACTGGCGCGAGCGCGTTCGTGGTGCAGGAAGCCATGGAAATAATTTCGTCTTTTTTGGCGATGCTTTCTTCATTGACACCCCGCACAATGGTTTTGATTCCCCCGCCTTTGCACGGCGCGCTGATGATGACTTTTTTAGCGCCGGCTTGCAGATGTCCGGATGCTCCTTCTTTATCCCGAAAGATGCCGGTGCATTCCAGCACCACGTCAACGCCCAATTTTTTCCAGGGCAAATCTTTTGGCTCGCGCACGGCAAATACCGGGTAGGTTTGCTTGTCTATGACGAGCGCGTCTTTAGTCGTGCTGACGGCATGCTGGTATTTGCCATAGGCGCTGTCGTAGCGCAAAAGGTGCGCGAGCGTCTGCACGTCGCCCAAGTCATTGAGCGCGACAACTCGCACGCGCGGGTTTTGCAAAAGTACCTTGAACGTAGCACGGCCGATGCGACCGAAGCCGTTGATAGCAACGGTTATTTGTTTGGAAGAAAAGAAAGGCATAGAGGATATGTGAGTAACATTATGAGTATATCATATTTTATGATAAATAAAAAGAATGGGGCCGGCGCCCATTCTTTCTTTAATTATATTTAAATATTTACGCCAGCGCAAACCGGACAAACTTTTCAACCGTTGCCCCGTTCAAAATCTCTTTTACCTGTTTGGCGTCATCTTTGATAAATTCCTGCTCCAGCAAACAAATACCCTGAAAATACTTCTGCAATTTCCCCTCAATAATTTTATCCCACATCGCTTCCGGTTTATTTTCATTCTTAAGCTGCTCGCGGTAAATTTCTTTTTCTTTTTCAATTGCCTCCGCGCCGCTTTCTTTCGCTTCTTCTATGCTCAAATACTTCGGGTTGGCTGCCGCGACCTGCATGGCAATATCGCGCGCCAATTCTGCCGTGCCGCCAGTCAGACTAACTAATACGCCAATTCTGCCGCCTGCCCCCGCTGAATTTTTGTCGGATAAGCCCACGTGAATGTAGCTTGCTACCTGTCCGTTCGCGTTTTCCAAAACGGCGACGTTGCTGACAGCCAATTTTTCGCCGATAACGCCGCTCAAGCTATTCACTTTTTCTTTGACGCTCGCGTTATCGTAATTCACATTTAACAAAGCATCCAAACTCTGCGGCTTTTGAGTTTTTACTAAATTAAAAATTGTTTTGGCAAATTCCTGGAATTGCTCGTTGCGCGCCACAAAGTCGGTTTCTGAATTGAGCTCAATCATGTAGCCTTCGCTGCCATTTTCGTTTGTGCCGGCCAAAATAATACCTTCAGACGCTTCTCTGTCTTCCCGCTTGGCGGCTTTGGCAATGCCTTTTTTGCGTAAAATCTCAGCCGCGGCCACAAGCTCGCCGCCGGCTTCTTCCAGAGCATTTTTCACGTCGGCGATGCCGGCGCCGGTCTTGTCGCGAAGCTGTTTGATTTGGTCCATGGAAATGGTCATAGCAAATTTCTATTTAACTTAACGTTCCGCCAGCGGCTTCACCTTTTTACTCTCGTCTTTGGGCCGCTCCGCCGCCTGCTTTTTTCCCTCGCGGATTGCCTCGGCAACGAGGCCGAGGAGAAGTTTGATGGTTTTGATGGCATCGTCGTTTGCCGGAATAATATACTTAACGCCCTCGGGGTTGACGTTGGTATCGCAGACGGCAATCACCGGCACGCCTTTTTTGCGGGCCTCGGTCAGCGCGGTTTTCTCGTGCTTGATGTCCCAGATGAACATCGCGTCCGGCAGTTTTTTCAGATTGCTCAAGCCGCCAATGCGGCTCTCTAATTTTTTAATTTCCTTGTCAAAATCCATCTGCTCTTTTTTGGTGTACTTGGCGAGCTTGCCGGTTTCCTTTTTCTCTTTCAAATCCGTGTAGTGCTTGACTAAGCGTTTGATAATTACAAAATTCGTCAGCGTGCCGCCTACCCAGCGATTTTTAACATAGGGAACGTCCAGTTCGGCGGCCAGCGCGGCCAAATTTTCTTTGACTTGGTCTTTGGTGCCGACCAAGAGCACGGTTTTGTTTTCGGCAACCATTTTGGTGATGAACGCGAGCGCCTCGGCCAAGAGTTCCTGCGTCTTGCGCAAATCAATGATGTGGATGCCGGCGCGCTGGCCAAAAATAAAAGGCGCCATTTTTGGGTGCCACTTTGACGTGCGATGCCCAAAATGCATGCCGCATTTCAGCATCTCCTCTAATGAGGGTAATGTGATAGACATACTTTCGTTTCCTTTTTTCCTCCACCCTATTTATCTCGCTTCGCCAGTTGGCGGATTACGGGACAAGGAAAATTTTTGTAGGGTGTGAGAGATAAATAAATAAGCTACTGATAGTCTACGATATTTCTCAAAAAAAGTCAAACTCTTGCCAGAGCAAACAATCCGTGCTATTATAATGAAAGTTAAATTTACCACGTATTTTATTCGCAGCATTCGCATTACTTGCAATAACATATAAATCTGTACGGCCTATTCGCATCAAAGGATAAAGAAACGTTTAGGCCAGTACAAACAAATTCTACTTATGAAGAAAGATATCCATCCCAAATACTATCCTGACGCGCTCGTCATCTGCGCCTGCGGCAATACGTTCACAACCGGCTCAACCGAACCGGAATTGAAAGTTGAGCTCTGCAGTGCCTGCCACCCGTTCTACACCGGCAAGCAGAAACTCGTTGACACGGCGCGGCGCGTGGAAAAATTTGAGGAAAAGAAAGCCAAGCAGGCAACGCTTGCCGGGCGCAAAGGCAAAAAAATCAAACGCGCCAAAAAGGCCGCCGCGCGCAACAGCAAAGAAGTCGTGGTCAAAATGAAACCGGAAGATTTGAAGAAGAAGTCAGAAAAAAAATAACAATGCAAAAGGCAATCAGTTACGCAGTGTAGCATCTTGTGCTACAATGGACATACTGGTTGCTTTTTAATTTAAAAATATAATGCAGTAGAATTTTTGCTTATCACTATGAGTTACGACGAAATCAAACAAAAATTGCAACAGCTTGAATCCGACCTCAACGACCCGGCCAATGTTTCCGATATCAAAAAAATAGCTAAACTGAACAAAAAATACAGCGACACCAAGTATGTCGTTGATTTAATCGTGTCTTTGGAAAAAATCAACGCCGACATTGCCGGCAACGAAGATATGTTGAAAAACGAAACCGACACGGAGTTACAAGCAATGGCCGCAGAGGACCTGACGAAGTTGCAAGCGAAACGCAAAACCGTGGCTGAACAAATCGAAGAAGAGCTGCATCCGAAAAATCCGCTGGACAAAAAAAACGCCATCATTGAAATCCGCGCCGGCACGGGCGGCGATGAGTCCGCTCTGTTCGCCGCCAGCCTCTACGGCATGTACGCCAAGTACGCGGAAAAGAAGGGCTGGAGCGTCAAAATCATTGATTCCAACCGCATCGGCATCGGCGGCTTTAAAGAAATAATTTTTGAGGTGATTTGCCCGCCCGAAGCTTGCGCTCGGGCGAGTGAAGGTGCTTACGGGCAATTGAAATACGAAGCCGGCACGCACCGCGTCCAGCGTGTGCCGGAAACCGAAAAAGCCGGCCGCATCCATACCTCGACCGCCACGGTGGCGGTTCTGCCGGAAGCCGAAGAAGTTGACGTGGACATCAATCCGGCCGACATCCGCATTGACACCTTCTGTTCATCCGGACCGGGCGGGCAGTCGGTCAACACGACTTACAGCGCCGTGCGCATTCTGCATATTCCCACCGGCCTGATTGTTTCCTGCCAGGACCAGAAATCACAGCAACAGAACAAAATCAAAGCTATGCAGGTTTTGCGCTCCCGCCTGCTCGCAAAAATTGAAGAAGACCGCCGCGCCAAAGAATCCGCCGAACGCAAAACCCAAATCGGCACGGGCGACCGCAGCGAAAAAATCCGCACTTACAATTTTCCCCAGGACCGCATCACCGACCATAGAATAAAAAAATCGTGGCATAACATCACCACGATTTTGAACGGCGGGCTTGCGCCGGTTATTGAGGCGTTGCAAGAGAGCGCGAAATAAATTGTTATAATGAGTCTCTCTATCAAACAAGCATTGTTTTTCGGCCAGACAACTTTTCAGCAAAAAAATATTCCTTCCGCTTCCCTGGATGCGGAACTTCTATTATCTTTTGTTTTAAATAAATCCCGCGAATATATTTTGGCGCATCCGGAAATTAATCTGACCAAAAAGCAAATTGCCAAATACCACGACCTAATCAAGCAGCGCGCCAAACACGTGCCGCTCGCCTATTTGATGAAAGAAAAAGAATTCTACGGCCGGTTGTTTTACGTTGACAAGCGCGTTTTAGTTCCTCGCCCCGAGACTGAACTTTTAGTTGATGAAACTAAACGCGTATTAAGGAATCCAATCCCGCGATACCGCGGGATTGGATTCCAAGACGAACGCACCGTCATCGTTGACGTAGGCACGGGATCTGGTTGTATTATTGTTACTCTTGCAAAAGAATTAAAGAGCCAAAAAACAATTAATTTCTTTGCCTCTGATATTTCTAAAGACGCGCTTGCTGTCGCTCGAAAAAACGCCCGTCTGCACGGCGTAGCAGACAAAATTAAATTTCTCCACGGCAATCTTTTAGAGCCAATCTTGAAAAATAAAAAATTCGTCTTTCATAATTCGTCATTCGTCATTTGCGCTAATCTTCCCTATCTCACACCCACTCAAATTAAAAACTCTCCAACGATTAAGCGCGAACCAAAACTGGCGCTCTGCGCAGGCAAAGACGGTCTTAAATATTACCGAGAATTAGCGAAACAGCTCCAAGGTTTCCGAAACCTTTTAAAGGTTTCGGAAACCTCAAATATCCCGATATCCCTCTTTGCCGAAATCGGCGCCGCGCAAGGAACGGCCATAAAAAACATTTTTTCGTTTGCTGAAAGTACAGCTGTTAAAAAGGATTTGGCCGGCCTAGATAGAATTTTTATCGCCGAACTTTGACGACTGAAAAAATTTTATTTATACTAAAGAAGTTAGTTATCCACTTTTAAAAGTATGACGCTCACTCCCGAACAATTTAATAAGCTTGTTACCAGAGATGAATTTAACAAATTGGTTGAAGATGTAGGCGAAATTAAGGGTGATGTAAAAAAAATTTTAACTGCTGTAGACGGCATTGCCAAAAAGCACGAAACTTTCGAACAAGAGTTAGCATCTAACCAAGCCGCTCACGACAGATTTCAAGTTGACATTGACAAATTGAAAGTTCATGCCAGACTGCAGGCGTAAAATAAAATTAACAATAAAAAAAGCTGCTTCAAATGGGAGTAGCTTTTTTGTATCAAAAATTACTAACATTGATACTGCCGTCATACTGCACAACTTCAATCCATGTCGTGCCGGCATTAAACTTCACTTCTTTGTCTTTATCGTCATAAATAACTTCTCGCTCACGAGCGCTTGCTTTTTTCCAGCTTCCCTCCAAGCAAGCTCCGTCTAAGCAATACCAGGCCTTGCCCGCGCCGATATTTTGCATGTGCCGGCGCAGTTCCGCGTCCACAATTTGCGATGGGACTTTGAGCACGATGACGTTTTTAGCGGCAATCGGCGTACCGTCGGCATCGTTGTGCTGGGAACTGGCCATCAGGCGGCGGTACTGATTTTGTTCACTGTCATACTGCCAGGAAACGGCAAACAGCGGATTGTTGTAGTTAATGTCAATATTTTGGCACGCAGACGCCTGGCAATGCGTCTCCGCAGTCTCGTCTTTGTACTGCCAACTGCGATAGTTAACTGAACGGACGTTTAAATTGTTCAAGTAGTTATAAAAATTTTCACCTGAACTTAATACATTGTGCGGCGCCAGCCGTTCGTGGGAGCGCCAAAAATACTTCCCCTGATAAAATTCATTGATGTTATACATGGCAGTCATTTTCAATTCAGTCAGCGCCTCCGGACTGCCGCCCACGTGCGCGTACAGCGCGTTGTAGCCCTGCGCCCAATCCACAAAATACGGCCGGGCGCTGCGAACGGGTCCGATTTCCGGCAACGTACTGCTGGCAGTGGCAAAAATCGCCATAAAGCGCGTAATATTGCCTTCCATCAATGCCTCATAGACAATCTGCGCCTGCGCCAGCCCGGCTTGCGGCCGCGCGTTCGGGGCGTTATCAATCATGACCGCGACCGGATAATAATCGGCGTCTTTTGGGTCAACGTAAACGCCGTCCAAATGCCGGCGAACGTAGTTGCCGGGTATTTTATCCGCTGTCTTTGTCGTGTCTGTTGATTCGGTACTGGTCCCGATAATTGACGATGTTTTATCAAAATGCAGTAATTGTCGCATACCGAAAATGAGAAACGAACAGAGCGCGAGCGCGAGCAACACCACCATGATGCGTTGCGGCAACGGCAGGCGGAGAAAGGCGCGGCGAAAGCGGTAGAATGCGCTTTTCAATTTTTTATTAAAATTGTCGTAACCCATAGAAATAACTGAAATTGAATTTTTCCTATAATATTTCTAAACAAAAAAGCAACCAGCATATCCATTGTAGCACAAGATGCCACAGGGCGTAACCGATTGCTTTTAGCTTTGTTATTTTTTTTCCGTTTTCTTTTCCCCGCCTTTGCTCTCCGCGGGCTTTGCCTCACCGGCAGCAGCTTCCCCATCCTTCTTTTCTCCGGCGGCAGCCGCGGCGCCTTCAACCGTGCCTTCAACCGGCGCCGGCGTTTCTTCCTCAACCGCGCGCGGCTCGGAAACATTGACCACCACGTCGTCAGGCTCGTTAAGGATGGTAATTTTTTCTGAAATCTTCAAATCCTTTACATGGATGACGCTGGAAAAATCGGTCAAACCGGAGATATCAATTTTAAATTCCTTAATCAAATCGCCCGGCAGACATTCAATTTCAATTTCGTCCAAATGCTTGATGACAATGCCGCCCGAATTCTTGACCACCGGCGCCTCACCGACGAATTCAAGCTCTACGTTGGTCGTGACTTTTTTGGTCAAATCAACTTCGTAGAAATCAACGTGCGTAACTTTGTTTTTGAGCGGGTCGTTCTGCATCTCATGAATGAGCACTTTTTTGGTCGTACCGTCGTCAAATACCAAATCAACCAGGCTGGATTCTCCGGCCGCGGCAAAGACTTTTTCAAATGCCAAAGCCGGCACGCTCAAATTGATGCCTTTTTCGCCTTTGCTGTAAACGATAGCGGG
>MFGL01000012.1:6867-9520 GCA_001778285.1 Candidatus Falkowbacteria bacterium RIFOXYC2_FULL_47_12 | reverse complement strand
TGCACATACAATGCGCATACTTTTTCGCCGTTGACATTGTGTTCAATAATGTACATGCCGCCGTAGTGTTGATAATACTTGCCAACCTTCCAGTAGGGACCGTGATATTCTGCATGTCGCACTATTCCAGCACCTACAGCGTATATTTTTGTACTAGCGCCAACACTAATGTCTATAATGGTCTGATAAAACTAGACACGAAATTTGCCGAAATGAGAGAGAATGGTACGATTAAAATCTATGACCAAACAACCAAGGACTTTCAGTCCCCAGGAAAAAGCGCAGGTGGCGTTAACCGCGCTCAAGGGAGAAAAAACCATTGCCCAAATAAGTTCCGACTACCAAGTGCATCCCACGCAAATCGGGCACTGGAGAAAACAGGTATTGGATAACGTGGCGGAACTGTTTAAAGATAATCGAAAAAAAGAAAAACAAAAAGAATTCAATCGTCAAATTGAATTGGAAAATTTGTATAAAATAATCGGCCAGCGCGACACCGAGCTGGACTGGCTGAAAAAAAAATTATCAGTTTTTGACCCGCGCTGAAACAGCGCCGCTCATTGAAAAACAAAATAAAATAATCAGCGTCCAGCGGCAGTGCGCGCTCTTGGGAATATCCCGCTCCGGCGCTTACTACCAGCCGGCCGGCATCAGCAGTGCCGACAAGCAAACTATGGATTTAATTGATGAAATCTACACCGCCCATCCGTACTACGGCAACCGGAGGATTAGAGCCGAACTGAATTTTACTCACCACCTTCCCATTGGCCGCGGCCATACGCGGACATTGATGAAACTACTGGGTTTACAGGCGATTTATCCCCAAACCAAAAAAGGCCTGAGCTGGCCTGATATGAATAATGCCGTCTATCCGTATCTGTTGAGAAACGTAAAAATAGTAAAACCGAATCAGGTTTGGAGCACGGATATTACCTACGTGCGGCTGGAAGAAGGGTTTGCCTATCTGATAGCGGTCATTGACTGGTTCAGCCGCTATGTCATCAGCTGGCGGCTGTCCAACAGTTTGGAAATTAATTTCTGTTTAGACTGTTTGCGCGAGGCGCTGGACGCAAGCAAACACAAACCGGATATTTTCAACAGCGACCAAGGCAGTCATTTTACGAGCAAACAATTCACCGGCATTTTACAAAACAAAAATATTCAAATCAGCATGGACGGACGGGGACGATGTTTAGACAACATCTTCGTGGAGCGATTGTGGCGAACCGTGAAACAGGAGAATATTTATTTAAACTCGTATCAGGATGTGCGAGAAACGAACACGGGTTTAAGTAAATACTTTCCTTTCTACAACTACGAACGGCGGCACCAGTCGCTGAATTACCGGACGCCGGCGGAGGTATATTTTAAATAATTTACTAACTAACTTTTCTATCTCATTTATTCACTTTTTGTGTCTTGACAAACCCGACCACCATAGTCATCGCCTAAATGCCATTTACCTGCCCTCACTAAATCTTTTCTGCCAAAATAATTATCTCCCTTTTTCTGGAGATAATTATCCAGCGGAAATTGCAGACTATCTGCGGGTGGATACCCAAAACCTGCGTTCGAACCTAACCAAACAATAAGTGACACAAATACTAACAAAATCTTTACTGCCTTTCGTTTCATGACTGTCATCCCTTCCAACAAGATTTTTAATAGCGTATGCTATTATTTGTTAATGAGCAATGTTATTACTCAAAGAACAAATCAAAGTATCAATTTTAAAATAGCATTGATACTCTGATTTGTTCTGAATTTTTATTTTATAAATTTAAAGGCGGAAATAATCTCATCTTCATTATCATAGTAGCCACCTGCTGTCACAAACCACAAAATTAGTGTGTGACTATAATCTAATGGAATTCGATAGCTATTTCCGCCATATCCCATATCGCCATCTCTAAAACGATATGAATTTTTTCCTCCTACTATTACTGCTTCAAGCGATTCTTTTGTAACTATCCCTATTAGACTGGTTATTGTGTCTGGATTTAATTTTTCATTTAAAATATTTATATTTATATTGGCCGACGTATTTGATAAAACAGTTATATAATATTCATTTTTACTCTTTAACAAATCAGCAGGATAATTAAACTCAAACCCGTACTCCTCATTCCGGTACGTCAACCAGTCACTCATGTCCACATCAGCCGCCGGACTGCCGACAACTTCTCCCTGCAGTTGATTATTTTCCGTGTTACTACTATCTTGCGGTCCCTGTCCGCTGTTTTCCGTTACCGGCGGATTAACCTGCTCCCCACGATTGTTTACATACCAAAACCACCCGCCCCCAATCGCGGCGAGGATAATGACGATAATGATTGTAATGATGAGTTGCTTTTTATTCATATAGTTTGCATTAGTTTTTCTCTGCTTTCAGCCTACGCTAGCCCCGCGCCACAGCCGCGCCAGCACCCGCCTTTGGTTTGCGCGGTTGCGCCCCTGCCGGCTTTTGTTCGGCTGCTTTTTCTTTAGCCGCTTCCGCTTTGAGCTGTCTGGCCGCCGGTGAATTTGCCACCGGCAGAGAGAAACAAAACTTGCTTCCCTTGCCCGCGCCGTCACTCTCCACCCAGATTTTTCCCTGGTGCGAGGCAATCATCATCTGCGCCACGTAGAGTCCCAGACCCGTGCCTTCGGTATT
>MFGL01000012.1:6593-6826 GCA_001778285.1 Candidatus Falkowbacteria bacterium RIFOXYC2_FULL_47_12 | reverse complement strand
GCCGGCTTTTGTCGGTCTCGCTCACGCCTATGCCGGTGTCCGCCACTTTGCAGACTACCGAGCTGTTTTCGGCAAAAAGGCTGACGGTAATGCCGCCGGTTCGCGTGTACTTGATGGCGTTGTCAATGAAGTTGAGCGCCACCTGCCGGATTTTTTCATCATCCATATACACCGCCGGCAGGGGCTTGTCCGCCCGATTATTCCGGGCGGACGAGGCCGGCTTTTCTAATTTG
>MFGL01000012.1:0-6558 GCA_001778285.1 Candidatus Falkowbacteria bacterium RIFOXYC2_FULL_47_12 | reverse complement strand
AATGGCGACGCTTTCGGAAACCAAGGCCTCCAGCTGTTGTTTTTTGAAGTCAAACCTGAGCCGGCCGGATTCAATGCGCGAAACGTTGAGCAGGTTTTCCACGAGGGCGATGAGGCGGTTGTTGGAGATAAACATTTTTTCAATGGCGTCGCGCTGGCGTTGTTCTTTCAACTCGCCAAAGTCGCCGTCCAAAAGCATGGAGCCGTAGCCTTTGATGGCGGTCAGGGGCGTGCGCAACTGGTGGCTGGCAATAGAGATGAATTCGGACTTGGCTTCATCAAGTTTTTTGAGCTTGCGGTTGGCCTGTTCCAATTCTTTATTGATGCGCTCACGGCGCTTGTTGGCTTCGGCGAGTTCGCGGGCGAGCTGTTCCATCTCCTCGCGCTGTTTGATTTCCTGTTTGACCGAACGCACGAGCCACCAGCCGAATCCAACTACCAATGTGAGTGTTACTCCTGTCAACACGACATTAACAGAGTTACGCACGAAAAAAAACTGCGAGGCGATGAGAATGGTGATGGTAAAAATTAACGCTTGAGCACTAGCAAGTTTGATATTTAATACTTGGTATTTAACAATAAGATACGTTAAAATACCAATAAAAATTACCATGCCATACAGTCCGTAGAGCTCGTAACGAAAATCAAGAGTTTGTTCTGAAATATAACCGGCAATCAGGCGGGAATACAAAAAGAAGGCTATGCCTAAAACCAACAGGCCGATTTGCGTCCTCTTTATTTTGTTAGTGATTAATTTATATAGCGAAAATAAAACCGTCAACGTTACCAGGGAAATTTTAAGGATATTGACGAAAGAAATATACATACTCCCCTCTATCGCCACGCATTCTTGTATGTCATAAGCCTCCATATTATAGTCAGTCACGCTAAAAATAATGACGGGCACCATCAACGAGAAAAAAAATAATTTCCAAGGCAGTGCAACATCTTTTTCTTCAATAAACACATACACGAAATAGAATGCAAAGAAGAATAACAAAACGCTAAAAATTTCAATCGGCGCCCAGCTGTACATGACAATGTCGCCGCGACTATAGCCAAACCAGATTGATAAATTCAAATACGCCCAAATCGAAAAAACAATGGAAAAAAGGATGAGGATTTTCCCTAACAGACTTTTGCGATTATGGAAGTAAACAAAAAAACTTAAAAATAGCGACACCACGACCGGAACGCCGTGGGAATAATAAATCAGCGTCGCGATTGATCCTACAAACTCCTGACAATATTGAATATTTGCTAATATATTGTACGTCATGTGGGTGTTTTAATTATCAGCAACTCCCAACAGAGTTTTCATGTCGGGTGAATAACTCATCCATGTCCTAAATTTCTCGTTATCCAAAGGCAAAAGCGGCATGATGAGCGGCTTGACGCCGAAGAATTTATGTACTTCCTTAAAACTACCTAAAACATGTTCTTTTATGAACGCCGCTTCCTCCTTGTCCTCTATTAAAAAATTTTCAAACAGAACTCCGTGACAAATAAACAAACTAAAAAAGTAGAAGTAGTAACTCTTGTTTAAAAAACGAGTGCTATCAAACCATTTGGAAAAATTTACGATATCATTAACCATTTTCGGATGCTTGCATGCAAATAACCGATGATGGAAGTCAACCAAGCCTTCTCCCCAATGCGTTTGGATATCACGCATGTCCTTGCCTTCATTATGATTGAAATCAACAATATTTTTTGAGGAAAATCGGATGCCTTTTTCGCCGATATAATCCAAAAAAAACATTCTGCATAAATGGTACTTCTCCGTATTCTTGGCTACAAATTTTCCTCCGTACTCAAAAAGTAGCGGCTGGAGAGAAAAATCGGATACGATGTCAGCAAAGTAATAGAATTCGCGGTTCGGGGTGAAGATAGTCCGAGCCAATACCGCACGGGGCTGGGAAAACAACTCTTTTAAAAAATACTCGCCTAAAAAAATTTCTACTTTTTCGCGCAATTGGCGGTTGTTCCACCGCGCATCCAGTTCCGCCTTGATATCGCCGTATGGAGTATACACGTATTCTTTCAAAGTCTTTATATCAGCGTCGTTGAGCACCATATAAATTATTCGCAATAGTCCGTCTCTGAATAAAGCAACGCATTATCTGGTGAACAATACACTACCTCGCATAGCGCATCTCCTTCTTCACACGCAAGTTCCGGACAGTCCTGCTCATTTTGTGGATTGCAGATAGGAATGGTACGAGCTGGTTTTTGTATTATTTTGTAATAATAATCATCCTCTTCACTTGCGCAAGTCCCCTCTTCATTAGGAACGCACGGCTGTACAAAACATTCTTCTGTCGCCGGATCGCAACTCACTTGGGCGTACACCAAAAAGTCTTGACGTACAATAAATTTATAATAAGAAAAACTTGCTACTGCTATAACAAGTAATAGCAGTACACTAAAGAGTGCGCCTGAATGCCGCCCGCTTACGATTAATGATTCACTGGGTGTTTCCATAGAATTCACTGTATCTATTTTCTTATTAAGATTATATCACATTACACCGTATAAACACAACTTTTGCGTCGACGCTGATTGCAGAGAAAATATAAAAAACCGCATCTTATATCAGACACAAGGGTCAGATACAAAATGCGGTTAAAAAAATGACTTTACTCCCTCTAGAAGCACCGCCACCCCGGCGATCCAGTAAAGATTGGCGACCACTGTCGCCGCAAAAAATATTTTCCAGTCACGGCCGGTCATGCCGTTAAAACTGCCGTGACGGAAATATAGGACGACCGTTATCGGGTCGTCCCAGCACAGGACGAAAAAGAAGATAATGTCGCTCTTTTCCATGAGGCTGGCGATGTGCCGGCGCCAACCGCTCTTTTGGCTGCTATCTCGAAACTTTTTCAAAGTTTCAATCAGCAGCCAGTCAGTCTGCGCCCAATCGTACGCGTAAATGACGCATACGTTTAGAGGCACTGACAGGGCGATCATGACGAGACCGCCTGCCAGATTCCCTAGCCACAGCATCATGGCTGGGTACAGTATCCAATCAAACGGCCAGTTGATGAGGCGCTTCATCATCAGGCCGGCCATGAGCGTCGCCGCTCGGGCCCAAACTTTTTTTAAGGTCTGCCGGTGGGAGGCTGACCTTAAGAACGCAATGGCGGCAAGACCTATAACTCCTGCCGCCAAAACAACGAACAGCATTGTTCGGTTGGCGGGCATGGTCTTGCCCTCCTTTGTTTAGTTTTGATAAGAACAAATCCTAAATATATTATAGCATATCTAAAGTTCTTTGTCAATAGATAAACCGCTTATTTTGGCTATTTTTAGCATAAAAAATAGCCGACAGGCCTTTCACGACCATGCCGACCCCAAATAACAGTAACAATTTTACGGCTTCAAGTCAGAAAATTTTTTAACCAGCGCAAAACCGCGTTTCATATACTCCTCAAAATTTTTCTTTTTCAAAAAAGAGTTTTTTAATTTTTTCTGCAGCGGCACAATCTGCGGGTAGTTGTGGTCAGTATAGTATCCGGAAGAATCCCACGGCCAAAATTGCCGTATATCCCGCGGTAATGAAGTCAGAGCGAACGCGGCAATTTCAGCCAGCGCCCACACCTGTCCGTCGGTCAGCGGATAATTGTGAGCGTAATGGCGGCGGTATATTTCAAAGTAGTGAGAAATGACAAGTTCATGTGCGGTAATGCGGCGCTGGGTGTAGGAGTTTTCCTGCCATGCGCGCACGATTATCGGCTCTCTGCCCCAGTTCGCGATGCCGACATGCACTGGCGAGAGAACGCATTTATATGCATCATAGAACCAGTTATAACCCGTCTCTCTCGCGATGTAGTTAGAGAATGCATCATTTATTTCGTCCCATGATTTTTGATATAACTTAAGCGTTGCCTCCATAAAAAATCGGGATACTTTGTATTGCGCGGTAAAAAACTGCAACGATTTTTTGCCGCGCACAAATTGCCGGTCATATTTTTTATCAATGATAAATTGTACCTGCATATATAAAAAATGGTTACGAATCTCCAGAGGAAACACGTAACCATTATAGCATACCCTGCGTATAAACATTACTCTTGTGTTTGCTGCCGGTACAAATCTTGGAGCAAAAAACGGAGTGTGCCTCGGGCATGCGTGCAAAACATGTCATCCAGCGCCCACATACTGCCGTGCTGTTTCTCCGCGTTGTACGGACATCCGCCACCGCAAATACCCAAAGCGACGCAGTCATAGCATTGCTTTTGGTAAAAGGGCGAACGGTAACGCCACTGTTGCCATATGGGGTGATTACTCGGCTCTTTGAAATCGGCAAGAGGAATAAAGTATTTTTGCGAGCCGCAGAACGCCTGGCAAACGCCGACCATGCCTTGCGGCGTTACCACCATCTGATCACCGGGTGCGCCGCAATCATAAAGATAAGGGTATCCTTTGATAAAAGCGTCTACTTTGCGCATAATACGGTCTTCGTAGATGCCTTTTTCGCGGCAGAGTTTGAAACACTGAATGAGCTGTTGCGTGAGCTTATCGGCAAATACATCTTCCGACATGCCCAACAACTCCTCGTTACGATCAATGACTATGTTAAAACCAATGGAGTTAATCTGAAACTCTTCATGAAGCCAAAGAATGATTTCTTCCATGTGTTCAATGTTGGCTTTGGTAACGGTAACGCTAAAGCCAAAATCAACGCCGTTGTTTCGCATTTGCTTGCAGGCATTCATCACGTTTTCAAAACTGCCCGATCCATCCCTATAGCAACGCATCATATCATGTGCGTCTTGCTTACCGTCAAGGGAAATGGAAATCTGAATATTTTTTCCCTTAACAAAACTGATGAACGTCTGGTCAATGAGCGTACCATTCGTATTAATGGTTATGCCTGTTTTCTCCGGTAGAACACTTTCCTGTTTTAGCGCTACTACACGATTGATAACCCAATATAGTACCGATTTATTCAACAGGGGTTCCCCGCCATAAAGAATAACCTGCGGTTCTTCGATGTCTTGCGCAACCACGCGCGCAAATGACTGTAAAGCGGCTTCAGCCGTATCCTGTGTCATCGTGCTGAACACATGCGTCAAGGGAATGGCATTCTCAATATAGCAATACTTGCATGCTAAATTGCAGCCATCGGCTAACAATAAATAGAGAATGCCGATACCATTGCCTTGTAAAAGTTTCTGCATTTTTTGGTAATCTTCCAAATCCAGACGCTGGCCAACCGGAAAAGCCAAACGACGTTCCAACAGCGCGGCTGAAAAAATATTCCGCTGATGTTCTGATAACGGAATATCATCAAGAGCAAAAATATTGCCAGCCGCATTCCGTAATAGTTGAGCGATTGCTCCTTCAACAAATAAAACGCCGGCGGTTAAAGCATTGTACAAAACAAATGTTCCGTTACCGACGGCTTCAATGTGGCAAAAATCAGAAAGACGTAAATATTGTTCCATCGTTTAACCTCCGAAAATGTGTGAGGGAGGTAAAAAATAAAAAACTTTTACCTCCCCCATGCCGTAGATTTACCGAGCGGCGTGCGCCTGTATAAAACCGAAGTCTATATGATGCTTGCAGTTCTTACAGGACTTCGGACAATTGCAGATGCACTGGCACCTACAGCTGCCGCAACGCAACTCGATTCCGTTGTTGATTGTGCCGCGAATTTTTTGGAAAGACTGCGTCGTTGGTACGGCAAAACCACTCATAAAATTCACCTCCTCGCTATTTTGAATGGGAATGACAATGATCTATTGCCTGTGTCCGCTACTTAAACACAGACACTAAGGGTTAAAACTACCTTATCACCCCCCCCCATTTTGTCAAGGAAAACCGCTTATTTTGGCTATTTTTACAATAAAAAACCGGCAAGCCTTGAAAGAAATGTCTCCCGTGGTCTGCCAGTGTGCCGGCAGGCTGGAATCGGGCTCAATCAAACTATTGCAAAAAGCGGCTAAGGTTAAAAAAGGGGGGAATGGGGGGAATATCATTCCTATCGTTCCAACGGCACATACTGCGTGCCGACCTGTACCGCCACGCGACTCCCTAGAGCTTTCAGAATTTTGGAAAGATTGAGCAATGTGATATTTTTACGGTTGCCGGAACGGATGTCCTGAATCACGCCGGGCGACACAGCAGCCGCTTTGGCCAATGCCCGCACAGACAGCTTTTCTTCCTGCATGAGCTGCAGCATAATTTCCGAGAGCGCAAATTGCTGATACTCAATTTCAAATTGCGCTCTGAATGCGGGGTCGGCCATTTCGCGCTCATACGTTGATTGTGGTTGTGTGCGTTGTTGCATAAGATTATGTTTAAGATTTGGCATAGTAAGTATTATTTAGAACTCGTTGCTCGTAATGCGCGCGATGCCGCAATGCCCTCTCTTTTTCACGTTGTGGCAGTTTATCCGTTTTTTTCACAAAAGCATTGGCGATAATAATCTTTTTGCCGATAAAGAAAAAACACAAAAATCGGTCAGGTTGCGGTTTGAAAGCGGCAATTGAAAAAGTAATGTCAATCCATAGAGCCTACGGCCAGCGGCGCATCGCCATAGAACTGAAAGTCA
>MFGL01000011.1 GCA_001778285.1 Candidatus Falkowbacteria bacterium RIFOXYC2_FULL_47_12 | reverse complement strand
TTATATAAAAAATATGCCACGATGGCCGCGCTTTTTATTGCGGCAATTACGTTAACGGGCTGCACTATCAGCTTTGAGGGTTCCGACAGCGGGCAGGTCAGCACCGACGGCGGCGTGTACAAGAGCGCCACGAGCGGCGCGACCTGGAAACAGACAGCCGCCATTGCGACGGTGAGCGGCCGGCCGGTTTTATTCAACAATGAAAGTATTCTTGCGCTCGCCATTGACCCGCAGGATAGCCAGGCAGTTTACGCAGGTACGGAGAGCGGGGGACTGCTCTACTCCTATGACGGCGGCGCGAGTTGGAACATTGCGCGAGATCTGGGGAAACGCCGCGTGCAGGCGATTGCCGTCAATCCCATTGACAAGTGCATTGTGTTGGTTGCCAGTGAAAACAGAATTTTTAATACTGTTGACTGCGCCCGCAACTGGGACGAGGTGTATTTTGACAACAATACCAGCATTCAGATTTCAGATATCGCCTTCAGCCCCAGCCAGGAAAACGTTATTTTCGCCGGCACCTCGCGCGGCGAGGTTATCGGCAGCAGCGACCGGGGGCTGTCGTGGAAAGTGCTCAAGCGTTTCAGTGATTCGCGGCGCAGCGCCGACAACGCGATTACAAGTCTCGCGGTCAGTGAGAAAAATCCCCGTTTGATTTGGGCGGCGACCGCCGGCAGCGGCGTGTACCGTTCAACGGACAGCGGCGCAAACTGGCAGGGATTTGTGGACGCGTTCAATGCCATTGACAGCCGCAACGCGCTCAAGGTTTCTGATATCGTACTCGGACAAGCAGACGGCAAGACCGTTGTCGCCGCCACCGCGGTCGGACTACTGCGCAGTTTGGATGGCGGCGAACACTGGCATCTGCTGGATTTGATTCCGCCTAAAGATAAAATCGCCATCAATGCGGTTGCTGTTTTTGCCGGAGATTCCAGCCGCATTTACTACGCGACCAATACGTCGTTTGGCTGGACCGGCGACGCCGGCAAAACCTGGTCGTCAAAAAAACTCCCTTCCGGCCGCCGCGGCGTGGCCGTAGCGGTTGACTACGACAGCGCCGATGTCGTATACTTGGGAGTTCAAGCGGTTAAAAAGTAATATAATTATATGAATCAATATATTCAAAAACACAAAAGTAATTTGGACGAGGTAGTCGCTTTTTTTAAAAAAGACATTGCGTCTATTCGCACTGGCCGGGCCAATCCGGCGATGTTTGACGGCGTTATGGTGGAATCTTATGGAACCAAAGCACCGCTGCAGCAGGTTGGAAATATTGCCGTGGTTGACGCGCGCTGTTTAACCATTACCCCCTGGGACAAAAATACGCTCAAAGAAATTGAAAAAGGCATCGTTGCAGCCGATTTGGGCATCAGTCCGGTGAATGAGGGCGACAAAATCCGCGTGAGTATTCCCCAGCCGACCGAGGAGGATCGCAAAAACCGCGTAAAAAAATTGCATGAGAAGTTAGAAGTGGCCAAAATCAAAGTGCGCGGCGTGCGCGATGAAATCAAGGAAGCAATTGAGCAGGCGCAAAAGAACAAAGACATCGCCGAAGACGACAAATTTCGTTTCCTGAAAGAAATGGAAGAAGAGGTAAAAAAATATAACGATGTATTGCAGGCGGCTGTAGATATAAAAGAGAAAGAGATAATGACCATCTGAAATTTCTAATGACTAATTTTTAATTTCTAATCAATGTCTAAGTTCCAAAAATATTAGAAATTAGTAATTGTTTATGTTTACCACTCTCATCACATTCATCATCATTTTAGGCATCCTGGTCTTCGTGCACGAACTGGGGCATTTTTGGACTGCCAAAAAATTAGGACTTACTCCCAAAGAATTCGGCTTCGGCTTTCCGCCGCGCATTTTTGGCATACAGAAAATCAAAGGCGTTCAGCGGAGTTTGCGAGAGCAGTCTGAGGATATAGAGATTTCAGCTGATGCTGAGGGTGTGCGTGAATCAGTATCAGTATCATCCGTCACTGAAACGCAAAATTTCAGCCGGTGGCGGATGGTAACCGGTGCCGCTGCATTAGAACGAGAGGGAGAGGAAATAACAGAGGCGGGAACTATTTATTCCCTAAACTGGCTGCCGCTGGGCGGCTTTGTCAACATCGGTGAAGATGAAGAGGCCGGCAATGACCCGCGCCATTTCAAAAATCAAAAGCCATGGAAGCGCGTCGTAATTCTATCAGCCGGCGTTGCGATGAATTTAGCAGTTGCCGCGGTTTTCATCACCTGGGGTTTTATGCTCGGTTTGCCGCAAACACTGGACGAGGTACCGGCCGGCGCCCATATCCGCGAACGGCATGTGCAGATTTTGCAGGTTTTACCAGGCAGTCCCGCCGAGCAGGCGGGGTTGCAAATGGGAGACGTGATTGCCAGCATTGACGGCCAGACGTTTACGAGCGAAGCTGGAGTGCAGGACTACGTTGCCGGCAAAGCCGGAGAAACGCTGACGTACGACATCAGGCGCGGCAGCGAGGAGATGAAAATTCCCATCACCCTCACGAAGCTTGCTTCCACCGGCGAGGCCGGCGCCGGCATCGCCATTGCCGAAACTGGCATTGTCAGCCTGCCGTGGTATCGCGCAATTTGGGAGGGCATCAAAGCAACCGTTATTATGACGTGGTTTATTATCACCGCCTTCGTTGCGCTGCTGTATAAGCTTCTGGCCGGCGCCGGCGTTTCCGCCGATATTGCCGGACCGGTCGGCATCGCGGTTATGACCGGGCAGGTGGCGCGCTTAGGTTTTGTGTACTTGTTGCAGTTTGCCGCAATGCTTTCCATCAACTTAGCCATTATAAACTTTCTGCCGTTTCCGGCGCTTGACGGCGGGCGGGTAGTGTTTGTCATCATTGAAAAGATTCGCGGCCGCGCGGTTTCGGAAAAGTTAGAGACAGCTTTGCACAACATAGGATTCGTACTATTAATACTCCTTGTGTTAGGTGTAACTTATAGAGACGTGCTAAGATTTTGGAATTAGCCCTACAAATTTACAAATAGTTAGTTAGACAGTATTTGTATATTTGTAAAAGATTTGTAATTTGTAGGGATGATTCAAAAGTTTTTTAACTCAAAAATAAACAGCATCACGTCAGCGGCAATCATTGTAGCGGCGGCCTCGGTAGCCAGCCGTTTTTTGGGTATTTTCCGCGACCGTATCTTGGCCTCAGAATTCGGCGCTGGCAATGTGCTGGACATGTACTATGCGGCTTTTCGCGTGCCGGATTTGATTTTCAACCTGCTGGTCTTGGGCGCACTCTCGGCCGGGTTTATTCCCATTTTTACCGAGCTGTGCCAGCGCCGGATATCGTTTCATTTTTTTTGTTTTGGCAAAAAAAAGTGCCAGGATGAAGCCTGGTACGTGGCAAACGCGGTACTGAATGTGCTGGGTATCAGTTTAGTCATCCTCTCAGCCGTGCTGGCAATTTTTGCGCCGCTTCTGATGCATCTCATTACGCCCGGTTTTGATGATGCCAAACTTGCCACAACGGTTGTGCTCACGCGTATCATGTTTATTTCGCCTTTTCTTTTGGCTTTAAGTTCGGTTATCGGCGGCATTTTGCAGTCGTTCAAACGCTTCTTTGTGTATTCGCTGGCGCCGATTATGTATAACATCGGCATTATCATCGGCGCGCTGTATTTTGTGCCGGTCTGGGGCGTCTACGGACTTGCTTACGGCGTAGTGCTGGGCGCTTTTTTACATCTCATTGTGCAGATACCCACGGCCGTCAGCTTAGGGTACCGCTGGCAGCCGGTATTGAGCGTAACACATCCGCGGGTGCGGGAAATTATTAAGATGATGGTGCCGCGCACCTTGAGTCTAGCCATCACGCAAATTAACTTGGTCGTTACCACTATTATCGCCTCAACGCTTGCAGTCGGCAGTCTGACGGTTTTTAATTTGGCCAATAATTTGCAATCCTTTCCGGTGGGCATTTTCGGCATCTCGTTTGCCATTGCCGCTTTTCCCACCTTGGCCGGGTACGCGGCCAGCCGCGAGCTTTTGATTAAAAATTTTTCCCGCGTTCTGCGTCAGATTATTTTTTTCATCCTGCCGGCGACCGTGCTGCTCCTGACCCTGCGCGCGCAAATTATCCGCGTCATTTTGGGCGCCGGCGTGTTTAGCTGGGAGGATACGATTTTGACCATTAACACGCTGACGTATTTTTCCCTGAGCCTGTTCGCGCAGGCCACGCTGCCGCTTTTGGTACGGATGTTTTACGTGCAAAAAGATTCCAAAACGCCCTTTGTCATCGGTTTGGTTTCGGCTTTCGTCAACATTGCCTTGAGCTGGTATTTCGCCCGCCGCTTTGGCGTGGCCGGTCTGGCGCTGGCGTTTTCAGTGGCAAACATCGTCAATTTCGCCCTGCTCTGGCTGATGCTCAAAATTGATCTGGGCGAGCTGGATGAATGGCACATTCTGTTTGCGACATTGAAGATTTCGTTTGCAAGCCTCGGCGCGGGCATTGCCGTGCAGGCTATGAAGTTTGTTATCGTACCCTACATTGACATGACGCGTTTCTGGGGCGTTTTGACACAGGGACTTACGGCCGGCATGACAGGTATTGTTGTCTTCGTTCTGTTTGCCTGGCTGACGCGTTCCGAAGAGCTGGAAAATTTATGGCGTTCAATCGCGGCCAGAACCAAGCGCGAAAAAATTGAAACCGAAGATCGGGGCGAGGCACGGGGAATATAGAAGTTTGCAGTAAGAATGTAACATTGTTGAATATGCAAATTGGATTTTCAACGTCAAGTTTTTATACAATGCCGGAGGTTGATACTAAGCGGGCTATTTCCGTGTCCCGTGAATTAGGATGCGAAGTTATTGAGTTAAGCGCCAGCCGGCCGAATCGCATTGAGTGGCTCAAGCAACTGAAACGACAGGACATTGCCGGATTCTCTTTTATTTCTATCCACACTCCCAATGCTCAGAGGATGGCGGTGTTGAGCAAAAAAGAGCGACATGAGTTACTGTCCGTTTTTGCCGACGCGAGCCAGCGGCTGAACGTTGACCGCGTCTTGTTTCATCCCGGCGAGTGGCTGGGGGATTACAGTATTTTAAAAAATTATAATATGCCCGTTACCATTGAAAACATGGATTGCCGCAATGAAATTGGTACGACGGTGGAGAGCATGCGGGAGATATTGGCGCGCGGGGATTTCAAAATGACGCTTGATTTAAATCATTGCTATACACATGATAAGACGATGCAGCTGGCACACGATTTTTACAACGCTTTTGCTGACAGAATCTCTCACTTCCATCTGAGTGATTTTAATGAAACTCTGCCGGTTGATGACCCGTCGCACTGGCATAATTCTTTTTTTAAGTGTAAAAATAATATAATTTTGGAAAACATTCCCAGTTTTGATGTGCCGATAATTCTAGAAGAATCTTTGCTTAATGGAGAAGAAGCAAAAATCGAGCTGGAGTATTTAAAAAATTTTTTTAAATAAAATAATATGCCAAACAAAAAAGACACCAAGCAAATAGTAAAAAATTTTTACGGCGCGATAGCCAAAGGCAGTAGTTGCAGCTGCAATTGCGGCTGCGGCAATAACATGAAAGAGGAAATTTCTAAACAAATCGGCTATTCCAGCGAAGAAATCAACGCCGTGCCGGAAGCGAATTTAGGCCTTGGCTGCGGCAATCCTCTCGCCTTAGGTCAAATAAAATCTGGTGATGTTATATTAGATTTAGGTTCGGGCGCGGGATTTGACTGCTTTTTAGCCGCGAAAAAAACAGGTGAGTCGGGCAAAGTAATCGGCGTTGATATGACGGAAAGTATGATAATAAAGGCCAAAAGCAACGCGGAAAAATATGGTTATAAAAATGTTGAATTTCGGCTCGGCGATATTGAAAATTTGCCGATTAACGATAATTCCGTTGATGTTATAATCAGCAACTGCGTGATAAATCTCGCGCCGGATAAACTGGCGGTCTTTAAAGAAGCCAAACGGGTATTAAAACCGGAGGGAAAAATGTACGTGTCGGACATTGTTTTACTAAAAGAATTGCCGGCAGAAATCAAAAACAACGAGGAATTAATTGCCGGCTGTGTTGGCGGCGCGCTGTTAAAAGACGAGTATTTAGAAATCATCAAAGACGCCGGGTTGCAGGCAGAAGTTTTAGGCGAAGATAAAGACATCAGCAAAAAGCAGTATAACGGGATGCCGCTAGAGAGTTTGAAGTTAGTAGTGAGGAAATGAAGAATTGGAAAAACGGATAGTCACTGCGTCACAGCAGGAAGTAAAGTTATTTTATGAATAACATCAGAAATTTTTGCATAATCGCGCACATTGATCACGGCAAGTCCACGCTGGCTGACCGCATGCTTGAAATTACCCATACCGTTGATAAGCGCAAAATGAAGGCGCAAATTTTGGACAGTATGGAGCTGGAGCGCGAACGCGGCATTACCATAAAATTGCAGCCGGTCACCATGGACCACAACGGCTACCAGTTGAATTTGATAGATACGCCCGGACACGTTGATTTTTCCTACGAAGTTTCCAGAAGTTTAGCGGCCGTGGAAGGCGCGGTGCTCTTGGTAGACGCTACGCAGGGCATTCAGGCGCAGACGCTGGCAAATTTGTATCTGGCGATAGAGCAGAATCTGGAAATTATTCCGGTGGTGAATAAAATTGATTTACCCGCCGCTGATGTTAAAGGCACGAAAGAAAGTTTGGCAAAATTATTGGGTTGCGCGCCGGAAGAAATAATTGAAGCCAGCGGCAAAACCGGTCAGGGGGTTGAAGCAATTTTGCAGGCGGTGATTGAGCGCGTGCCCGCTCCGGTAGAGACGCATGGCAATGCGTCTCTACAAAATAAACCTTTGCGCGCCTTGATTTTTGATTCCATTTTTGACGAATATCGGGGAGTGGTTGCGTATGTGCGCATCGTGGACGGACAGCTTAAAAAAGGCGAAAAAATAAAAATGGTTACCACGAAATATGAAAGTGATGCCATTGACGTGGGAGTTTTTAAGCCGGACTACCGGTCAACCGGTGAATTAAAAACCGGACAAATCGGCTATATTGTTACAGGGCTAAAATCAGTGGAAGAGTGCAAAGTCGGCGATACCGTAACATTACACAAAGAACAGGTAGAGGCTCTGTCCGGCTACAAAGAGGTCAAACCCATGGTTTTTGCCGGCGTTTTTGCCAAAGAGGGCAATGAGTACGAGGAACTGCGCGAGGCCATCGGCAAACTCAAGCTCACCGATGCGGCCCTGCAGTATGAGCCGGAACATTCGCAAGCGCTGGGTTTTGGTTTTCGTTGCGGCTTTTTGGGACTTTTGCATCTGGAAATAATGCAAGAACGCCTGCGCCGTGAATTTAATTTGGCCTTAGTGGTAACCACGCCATCGGTCGCTTACCATTTACTCAAAACGGACGGCACGGACATGATTGTTCGTTCCGCTTTGGATCTGCCCGACCCTTCCCAGATAGCGGAGCTGAAAGAGCCGTGGGTAACGCTTGACGTGATAAGCCCCAAAGAATACCTGGGCGGCATCATGAGTTTGGTGACGGAAAAACGCGGCGACTATGTCAATACCGAATACCTTGACGATACCCGCGTGGTTTTGCACTACCAGATGCCCATGTCTACCATTCTGACCGACTTTTATGATAAAATAAAAAGCGCCACCTCCGGCTACGCCTCCATCAACTACGAGTTTTTAGATTACCGGCCGGCCGAGGTTTTGCGGCTGGACATATTGGTGGCCGAAGAGCCGGTTGAATCGCTTGCGACAATAGTGTATAAAGATGAGGCGTTCAGGCGCGGCAAAGAAATCGTCAATGCGCTGAAAGAAACCCTGCCGCGCCAGCAGTTTGTTCTGAAAATCCAGGCGGCGATTGGCGGCAAGGTGATTGCGGCCGAGCGCGTTTCCGCCCTGCGCAAAGACGTTACGGCCAAGCTCTACGGCGGCGACGTGTCGCGCAAGCGCAAGCTCTTGGAAAAACAAAAGAAGGGTAAAAAGAAAATGATGTCTTTGGGCAAAGGCAAAGTGGATATTCCGACCGAAGCATTCTTAAAAGTTTTAAAAACATAACATATGCTGACAACATCGAAACGCGCTAATACTATTATCGCATCCCCCATCAGAAAGTTTCTGCCGCTGATGCGGGCGGCTGAACAGCGCGGGGTAAAAGTATTCAAACTGAACGTGGGCGACCCGGACATTGCGCCGCCGCGGTTGCTTTTTGCTACGATTAAAAAATACCATCAGCCGAATTTGGGCTATGCGCCCTCGCCGGGCATTAGCGAGCATGTGGAAGCCTGGGCAGCATATTACCGAAAGTTTAAAGTCGAGCTACAGCCGGCAAACATTATTCCGACAGTTGGCGGGGCTGAAGCGATTCTTTTTTCCCTGCTGGCGGTGGCTGACCCGGGCGATGAAGTAATTGTCTTTGAGCCGTTTTACGCGAGTTACAAGGCGTTTGCCGCTATGTCTTCCGTTAAGCTTGTGCCGGTGACGCTAAGGGTGGAAAATAATTTTGCTTTGCCGGCGGCAGCGGAGCTGGAAAAGAAAATAACCAAAAAGACCAGAGCCATCGTCGTCATTAATCCAAACAATCCCAGCGGCACGGTGTGGGGAGAGAAAGAATTGCAGAGCATTATTGCTCTTGCCCGGAAACATAATCTCTTTGTCATCTGTGACGAAACCTACCGTGAAATCGTTTTTGAACAAAAGCCGTTCAGCATTTTGCGTATCCCGGCTGCCAAACAGTGCGCCATTGTCGTTGACAGCGCCTCCAAACGGTTTTCCGCGCCCGGTGCGCGCATCGGCTGCGTGGCGAGTTTGAACGCCGACATTATGGCCGCGCTGTTAAAATTTGCCATGGCGCGGCTGTCCGCGCCGACGCTTGAACAGTACGGCCTTATCCCGCTTCTAAAAAATTCCACCGGCTACACGGCAAAAATTACCGCTGAGTACAAAAAGCGCCGCGACGTTGTGTTCAGCGCTTTGCAGGAGATGCCCGGCGTTACCTGCCGCCGGCCGCAGGGCGCGTTTTACCTCATTGCCAAACTGCCGGTTGCAGACTCTGAAGATTTTGTTAAATTCATGCTGAGCGAATTTAATTATAAAAATAAAACAGTCATGGTTACGCCGGCCGCGGATTTTTATATGACAAAAGGCTTGGGCCGAAATGAAATCAGAATCGCCTACGTTCTAAACGTAAAAGAATTAAAAGAAGCGATGGATATTTTAAAGAGGGGACTGGCGCAATATTTAGAAAAAAAATAACGTAACGTTATGAGCCGCAAAATACCGGCCACCATGGCCACACAACATCCAGACAATGCCTGCGCGCCGTACTGGGAGCGCGACGGCGACGGTTTTATTTCCACGCACGAGGAGGTGGCGGAATGCTACACGTCTTTTCATGATTTAGGCTGCGAGGAGTTTATGTGGGATTGGGAGGGGAAGTACGTTGACGAAGCCGTCGTTGATAAATTGTTCCACTCCTATCACGATTATTTTAAAAAAAATCAATTGGGCAAGGACAAATTTTTAACCTTTCGCATTCCCAACATCTGGCATGAAAAAGGCTATGGTTTGGCGCGCGCGCTCATGGGCATCCTG
>MFGL01000010.1:17633-17732 GCA_001778285.1 Candidatus Falkowbacteria bacterium RIFOXYC2_FULL_47_12 | reverse complement strand
GCCGCAGTAGCATTCCCAGTCCTTGGACGGGCCGAAAATTTTTTCGCAGAACAAGCCGTCTTTTTCCGGCTTCTGCGTGCGGTAGTTGACGGTCTCCGG
>MFGL01000010.1:901-17626 GCA_001778285.1 Candidatus Falkowbacteria bacterium RIFOXYC2_FULL_47_12 | reverse complement strand
ACCTCGCCGTGCGACCAGGAGAGGATAATGGCCGGTGATGCCAGCCGCAGTCTGATGCCGTCAAAGTCGGTTGTTTTGATTGGATTTAACATACTTTGTTTGTCTCAGGTTTTTTATCTCTACCCACTTTTGTCTTGTCTGCCGTTGTATCTCCCATCTGCTTTTCAACTGCTTCGCGCTCGCCGTCTTCGCCAAACTCTTCGCTCTCATCAATGCTTTTGTGCGCGCCTAAAAGCTCCACGTCTAACGCCAGTCCTTTCATTTCGCGCACCAAGACGTTGAATGACTCCGGCACGTTCTGCTTTTTAATTTCTTCGCCCTTGATGATTGCCTCGTATGCCTTGGAGCGGCCGGGCACGTCGTCTGATTTAATGGTTAAAATTTCCTGCAGCGTGTGCGCCGCGCCGTAAGCCTCCAATGCCCAGACTTCCATTTCACCGAAACGCTGGCCGCCAAACTGCGCCTTGCCGCCCAACGGCTGCTGGGTAATGAGCGAGTACGGACCAATAGAGCGCTGGTGCATCTTGTCTTCCACCATGTGGTTGAGCTTGAGCATATACTTGTAACCAACGGTTGCTTTATTATCAAACGCCTCACCGGTGCGGCCGTCATAGAGCTGAATTTTGCCGTCTTCGGGAAAGCCGGCGCGCTTGAGTTCCGCCCTGATTTGAACTTCGGTAATACCGTTTAACGGCGGCGTGGCGACGCGATAACCGAGTTTCTGCGCCGCGAGCCCCAAGTGCGTTTCCAAAAGTTGTCCTAAGTTCATGCGCGAAACCACCCCCAACGGCGACAAAATGATGTCAATGGGCGTGCCGTCGGCCAAATGCGGCATATCTTCAGTGGTCACGATGCGCGAAACGACGCCCTTGTTGCCGTGGCGGCCGGCCATTTTGTCGCCGACCTGAATTTTGCGCAAGTTGGCGATGGTTACCTGAATGGATTGTATGACGCCGGCGGGCAGTTTGTCGCCGTCTTCGCGGGAAAAAATTTTGATGTCAACAACTTTGCCGTGCTCGCCGTGTTCAAGGTAGAGCGAGCTGTCGCGGATGTCTTTGGCTTTGTCGCCAAAAATGGCGCGCAGGAGTTTTTCTTCGGCTGAGAGTTCGGTTTCGCCCTTCGGGGTGATTTTGCCGACCAAAATGTCACCGGAAGAAACTTCGGCGCCGATGCGAATAATACCCGTCTCATCCAAGTCTTTGAGACGCTCGGCCGAGATATTGGGAATGTCGCGCGTTACGACCTCGGGGCCGAGTTTGGTGTCGCGCACGTCAATGGTGTAGTCCTCGATGTGAATGGAAGAGTAAAAATCCTCGCGCACCATGCGCTCGGAAATGATAATGGCGTCTTCGTAGTTGAAGCCGTCCCAGGTCATAAAAGCGACCAGCACGTTTCTGCCGAGCGCAACCTCGCCATTGTCAATCGCCGCGCCGTCCGAGAGCACGTCGCCTTTTTTTACCGCAGCACCCTTGCTCACTCTCGGGTGCTGGTTGATGCAGGTTGAGTGGTTGGAGCGGACGAACTTATTGAGAGGGTACTCCTGCTCGCGGCCGTCTTTATTCTTGACGACGATGCGATTCCCCTGCACGGAAACCACCTCGCCGGCCTCCGAAGCAACGGCCACGTGGCCGGAGTCAACGGCGGCGCGGCGCTCCATGCCGGTGCCGACAATGGGCGCTTCGGGCGCAATCAGCGGCACGGCCTGGCGCTGCATATTGGTGCCCATCAGGGCGCGAATGCCGTCATCGTGCTCCAGAAACGGAATGCAGGAAGTCGCGATGGAAACAATCTGATTTGCCGCCACCTCTATGAAGTCAATCGTTTCCACGTGCGCGATAGAAGGATCGCCGTATTTGCGCACCTCGGTTTTTTCAACCAAAAAGTGCCCGTTTTCATCACGGGGCGTATTGTAAAACGTCGTAATGTATTTTTCTTCCTCAAACGCATCCAAATACACGACTTCATCGGTGACAACCGGCTTGATAGGAATAGTAATGGGACCGAGTTTTTCCAGTTCTTTTGCCAGTTTCTCGTCAATGCGTACGCCGGCTTTGGCAACGACTTTACCCTTTTTTTCGGCCGAGTGATCTTCAAAAACATCTTCGCGCAAAATTTTTCCGAGCGTGACTTTCGTCTTATTTTCAACGTCATGCAGGATCTTGCGGTAGGGCGCTTCCAAAAAACCGTACGAGTTCAGACGCGCGTAACTTGCCATGTGGCCGACGAGCCCGATGTTTGGTCCTTCCGGCGTAGCAATCGGGCAGATGCGGCTGTAGTGCGTCGTGTGTACGTCGCGCACCTCAAAACCGGCGCGCTCGCGTGTCAGACCGCCCGGACCCATCGCGCTCAAACGGCGTTTATGTTCCAATTCCGCGAGCGGATTGGTCTGGTCCATGAACTGCGAGAGCTGAGAGGACATAAAAAATTCCTTCACGACGCCAATAACCGGCCGCGCGTTAATGAGTTTGTTCGGCGTCAAGTCGGTAACCTCCATGGTGGACATGCGGTCTTTGACAATGCGCTCCATGCGCGCAAGTCCCAGACGAAACTTGTTTTGGATAAGTTCGCCCACGGCGCGCACGCGGCGGTTGCCCAGATGGTCAATGTCGTCTTCTTTACCTTTCGTAATGTTGAGACGAATGACTTCCTTAATAATGGCAATCAAATCTTCGCGGCGAAACACGCGCGTTTCTTTGTTATTGGGGATGTCAAAACCGAAACGCTTGTTGAGTTTGTAGCGGCCCACGCGGTCAAAATCGTAGCGGTCAAAGCGGAAAAACATTGAGTGGATGAGGTTGCGCGCGTTGTCAACGGTTGCCAAATCTCCTGGCCTGATGCGCTTGTAGACTTCTTTCAACCCCTCAGCCTCATTTTTAGCTATGTCTTTCGCAATGGTTGCCTCAATGTAGCTGACATCAGATTGCGCCTCAACGTCTTGGAAGAGTTCCTTGATTTCGGTGTCGGTTTCAAAACCGAACGCGCGCAAAAGCGAGGTCACCGCGACTTTGCGCTTGCGGTCAATGCGCACCCACAAGACGTTGTTGGCGTCGGTTTCAATTTCCAGCCAGGCGCCGCGGTTGGGAATGATTTTGGCACCGTAGGTCTTTGTGCCCTTCACCATTTCGGCGGTGAAGATAACGCCGGCCGAACGAATCAACTGCGACACCACCACGCGCTCAATGCCGTTGATAACAAACGTGCCGCGCTCGGTCATGAGCGGCAAATCGCCCAAAAATACCTCCTGCATCACGGATTTTTCCGTTTGTTTGTTTTTGAGCTCAACTTTCACGCGCAGGGGCGCCTCAAAGGTGATGTTTTTCGCCTTGCTCTGAGTTTCAGAAAACTTCGGCTCGTCCAAATAGTAATCTAAAAAGTACAGCTCCAAATTACGGCCGATGAAATCGTTGATCGGCGAAATTTCATCCAAGAGATCCTTGAGGCCTTCTGTCAGAAACCACTGGTACGAATTTTTTTGCACCTCTATGAGGTCTGGCATTTCCATCGCCGTTGTCTGGTCAACAAAAAATTTCCTTTCGGCAAGCGTGGTGGACGTTGTCTGCGCCATAGCGTGTGAAGTTAAGGATAAAAAAGTGGCCTGTTTTTTTGTTGCGCAAAAAATCGCCTTCTTTGCGATACCTTTACGCGCAAGCAGGTTTTGATTGGTAAATGCTCTTTAGTTTAACCGGGCGGCTGAAGACACAGGAAAAATGTGTGAGTATTAACTGCGAAATGTTTAAAAACTGGCCAAAAAAACAAAAAACGGCTCTCTCATTTTTCTAATAAAGTATAACCGTTTGTTGAGTTTTATCTATTAAATTTATACTATTAAATTTAGGAAAAAATGTCCGCATTTCCGCTAAATTCATATACTATATTTTTGTATAATATCACTTGCGAAACTATTTGTCAACACCTTATATATAAAATTAAAAAAAATTGCAAGTCTATCTTTTTTTATTTTATATTAGTAAAAATCATCAAAATTTAACAAAAAAATATTTTGCAAAAATACAGTTATCCACAGAAAAAATCCCACACAAAGCCCTGTCAACTCTCATGCTAACCTCCTTAATTCTTCCCGCGCCACCGCGCGGTCATCCCAGGGGATTTTTTTGCCGCCGGCAACACAGATCGCCTGCTCGTTGCCCTTGCCGGTGACGAGTACGATATCGCCGACGCGGGCGAGCTTAAAGGCCTCGGCAATGGCTTTACGCCGCTCCAAAATTTTAAATAAATTTTTTCCAAAAATCTTGCCGGCTTTTTCCGCGCCCAAGGCAACCTGATCCATGATGATTTCGGGCAAATCATCATAGGGATCTTCATTGGTAACAATAACGACGTCGGCGTGCGCGCCGGCGATGCGCCCCAACACCGGCCGCCGCGCCGCGTCCCGTCCCCCGCCGGTTGCGCCGAGCACGTGCAGAATTTTTTCATGCGGCAGCTGCGCAATCGTTTCGTAGAGTTTGGTAACGGCGTTTGGTTCAAAAGCATAGTCAACGATGACGCCAAAAGCTTGCCCCTCGTCAACACGCTCAAAACGCCCGGGCACGCCGCTGATTTTTTCCAAACCCGCTTTAATGGTTTCAAGCGGCACCGCCTGCGAAAGCCCAAGCGCAACTGCCGCGAGCGCGTTGGAGACGTTGAACGCGCCCATGAGTTTTAATTGAAACATTTCGTCAGCCACTTGAAATTTGATTCCGTCAGCGCCGCTGTTACTGTTACGTACGAAAAAAATTTTCTCTTCGTTTTGGTAGCTGATAGCTGACGGTTGGTAGCTGATTTTTTGGTCCACGTTAAAATTCAAAAATTCAGCCGCGCATTCATCATCACCGTTCACGATAATGGTCTTTTTCACCCGTTCGCAGTGAATTTTTTTCAATTCGTTTTTGATGCGCTGCACCACGCGCGCCTCGTTGACGTACTTGAGCTTGCACGCAGCGAGATGCGTGAAAAGTTTTAGTTTTGCCCGCTTATAGTTTTCAAAACTGCCGTGGGAATCAATGTGCTCGGGATAGATGCCGGTAAAAACGCAGACATCGTAGTTGATGAAGCGGTGACGGAACTGTTCAATGCCTTCCGAGGTTGTTTCAATAATGGCGTACTGGCAATTCTCTTTCACCATGCGCGCGAGCATTTTTTGGGTAAAAAATCTCCCCAACATCGTCATTTTTTTGTCATTGTTCCATTCCGTTTGGCCGACTTTAAACAGCGCTGTTGACGTAACGCCGACCCGAAAACCGGCCTGTTCCAACATTTTGGCAATCAGATAAATCACCGTGGTCTTGCCGGTCGTACCGGTTACGCCGATGACGATGAGCTTTTCCGAGGGAAACCGATACCAAAGAGCCGAAAGCCATGCGAGCGTCAGATGATACGCCGGCTGGAGCTTTTTAAAAAATTTTTTGGGTATTAGCTTTTTTATTAAGTGGAGAAGATTCATTGTGTTGAGTAAGGTTTCGGAAACCTCCCAGTTGGGAGGTTTCCGAAACCTTTCGCGAGTTTACGTCAAAAAATTCGTCTTAAACCGCGGCTTAATTTATATACTACATACCATCTCTTATCAAATATCACATCATAGCAACCCGGATAGTCTACTTCGCTGCTGCCAAATCCTCTTTTAAATCTCGTCACCCCCGGCCATTTCTGCTCGTCAATGCCGTAAAAATCATATTTAGCATATCCTAATTTTTTTGCCAATTTAATCATCTGCCAATGCAGAGCGTACGGCGCCATAATTTCTTTATGCTCGTGAGTGGACGCGCCGTGCAAATACGTAACCGTATCGCCATAAAAAACAAAAATTCCCGCCGCCAAAATTTCATCTTTATATTCAGCAAAATACAATTTTACTTTATACCCCTCCCTTTCGTTCCCTCCCCTAATTAGGGGAGGGGCAGGGTGGGGTGAAACTTCCAGCATCTTTCTATAATACTCCTTGCCATGCGCCCGAAACCCGTCTCTGCCGGTTGTTTCTTGCATTAAATTCCAAAATATTTCAAATTCAGCTGCGCCAGCCTCGCGTACCGTTACACCTTTTTTTTCCGCCAGCCGGATGTTGTAGCGCGTCTTGGGATGCATAGCGGATAGCAATTCTTCTTCTGATTTTTTTAAATCTAAAATTATCGTTTTGCTGGGCTGAACATCATTAACTTTTTTGACTTGATATGTTGGCTTGCCCGCCTTGCCGCCGCGCCTGACTGCGCAGTCGGGCAGGAAGGCTTGGGCGGGTTCAATTCTTAAAAATATTGATTTCTCTTGCCTTGCTATGTCTTTTATTTTTTTGATAAATTGGTTAATATTTAATATCAAATATCTAATATCAGCTCTCGGACAATATAAATAACTCTTGCCAAACGGCAACGGCTTTTCAATAAGTAATACGTCACTCACGCGAAATGTTTTCAGACCGGCGTTTTGCTGAAATTTTTCCCATTCTTTTGATTGGAGAAATGAAATTTGCATGTTACAAATATTACGGATTAGCTTCTGCGCAGGCGCCGTCGGCCCAGAAACCTAATGCAACCGCCTGCGCGTAGCGCTGCATCAGCTTGAAATCACTTTGGTACTGATACGGCGTTTTATGCGTATACTCATAAGCATATCCCTGTTTTACCATTTCTTTGTTGACAAAAAGTCCGTCTTCGCGCCAAACATAGCGCAGAAGCCGGCCGTCAATATCTTTATCGCTCTGTGTTTCATCCGCGGCCAAAGACACTTTTTTACCCACGAGCAGTTCTTTCATTTTGTCGCCCGCCTCTTTGCCAAAACATTCTACCGGCTTGCGCGGGTCAACGGTTTCAGGCGTGTTAATTCCTATCAACCTCACTCTTTCAACTTGCCCGTCAATACTGACATCAATCGTGTCACCGTCAACAACTCTGGTAACTATAAAATATTTTTTTTCGTCTGCTAAACTTTTGCTATCTGTCGAGGTTTCCGCGCTAATTTCGATATTAGCTATGGGATATTCCAAATTTTTTGCTTCTGCCTTCTGACTCTTTACTTCAGTAATTTTTTCCCCCAAAACCCGCGGCGGCATGCTGTGTCTGTCCAGCCAAAAAATCATCCCAAACGAGGCGATGATGAACGCGGCTATTAATGAAAGGGTTAAATGTTTTTTCATAAATTTTAAATACGTTTCAGCGCGGCGCGAATGCGTTCGCCGCTGTCAGTGATTTTTTTATCAACCAAATTCAGCGCCTCGCGCGCCTGCTGGAGCGAGTAGCCCAGGGCGATCAGCGCGTCAATTTCATCGCTGTTGGCGTTCATTGTGCCGGCAAAACGGCCGCCCTCAATGGGCGCGAGACTGGCAATTTTATTTTTCAATTCCAGCACAATGCGCTCGGCGGTCTTTTTGCCGATGCCGGAAACCTTATTTAAAAGCGATGGGTCGCCCTGCGCGATTGACGATGTAATTTCGGCCACGCTTGCGAGCGCCAGAACGCCAAGCGCGGATTTTGGCCCCACGCCGGAAATGGAAATTAAAAGTTTAAAAAATTCCAACTCGGCAAACTGTTTAAAACCGTACAAATCCTGCGCGTCTTCTTTGACGTTGTGGTGGAGGTAGAGGGCAATCGCATCACCGCGGTTTGTATCAGCCCACATCCCAGCTGTCACAAATACCTGATAGCCGATAGCGCCGGTTTCAACAATCAAATACCCTTTGCCCTTTTGTAAAATTTTTCCTGAGAGATACGCAAACATAGTTATAAACGTAAGGCTTGGTAATACTCATGCAATGTGTCCATAGCACTCACTATACCAATTTTTACCCAAAAAATCAAACGAAAAACGCCCAAACAGGGCGTCTTTATTGCAATAATAATCTTCAAACATACTATTTGTGTATCACAATAATCTGCCTGATAATTAATTCACCGGACTTTATATAATCACCTGTAAAATCAAACCATACTCTCATAAAGTCGTATCTTTTAATTTTTCTCATCTTCCCTATCTCGGGATCCTGAAGATAAATAAATTTATTATCTAATCCAGCTACAACCGAATAATGGCCATCAGCTGTTTCTGACTCCGGATAATCATTTCTTCCCCGTGTAAACCAATCAACAATAACCGGGGTGCCTTTCTTTAACCAGCTTTGCATCTCCTGATAACTACTGTTATTTTTAATCTTAACCTTAAATCCCAGCTTCTCAGCCGCTTTTTTCATTCCTCTGTCGTCTATGCCCAAAACTTTATCCCATCCGGATATTTTTGCTAATTCTTTTTCTGTCTTCTCTATTCCATAATAACTGAATAATATCTTTAGAGTAGCGGGTCCACAATAGCTATGATATAATTTTTCCTGAAAAGGTTTTATGTCTAAAATTTTGTTTTTCATATCTTTTTAAGCTACATCTTCTCAAAAAACGCTTGATACGCCCGATAGGACTGATAAACGTCCGCTTTGGAAACAATCTCCATCGGCGCGTGCATGTTTAATACTCCTACTCCCATGTCAACCACATCTAAGTTGCGCTTGGCTAAATACATCGCGATCGTGCCGCCGCCGCCAAAATCAACTTTGCCCAAGCCCCCTGTTTGCCAAATAATTTTTTGCGCGTCAAAAATAGCGCGCAATTTTTGCACATATTCCGGCGATGCTTCCGAAGAATTATATTTACCGCGATGGCCGGTGTATTTTTCCAGCGCGACGCCACAGCCGATATAAGCGGCGTTGCGCGCATCATGGACTTCTTTGTAATCGGGGTCGTAAGCGGCGGTAACGTCCGCGGAAATCGCCTGGGATTTTTCCAGCACCTGATAAATATTTTTAAAATCAACCGGCTGTCCGCTTTTTTCCAAAATTTCTGCGATGATATTTTCTATCCAAATTGACTGCGCGCTGGTGTTGCCTTCTGAACCGATTTCCTCGCGGTCAACCCAAAAGCACAGTTGCGTGCGTTCTTTATTTTTACTATCTAAGAGAGCTAAAAGTGATGAGTACGCGCATACCCGGTCGTCGTGGCCGAAAGCGGCGACTAAGGAACGGTCAAAACCTAAATCACGCGCTTTGCTCGCGGTTACCGCGTGCAACTCGCTGGAGACAAAATCTCCTTCGGTTAGGCCGTATTCTTTGTTTAAAATTTCTAAAATCGCCAGTTTTATTTTTTCTTTTATTTTTTTATCCGCTACCGGAATACTGCCGATAACGATGTTTAATTCCTCGGCCGTTACCCCCTCTTCCAAAGTTTTTTTAAGCTGGTCCTTGCCTAAATGCGGCAATAAATCAGTAATCATAAAAATCGGATCTTCCTCTTTCTCGCCGATAGTTATTTCTATTTTTTTGCCGTTAGCTAACATCACCACGCCGTGCAAAGCCAAAGGAATTGTCGGCCACTGGTATTTTTTAATGCCGCCGTAATAATGGGTTTTAAAATAAACCAGTCCCGAATCTTCATAGAGCGGATTAACTTTTAAATCCAAACGCGGATTATCAATGTGCGACATCAATAAACTAAAACCGTCTTTAGCCAAATCTTTGCCGATAACCCCAAATAAAATATTTTGGTCGCGATTTATTGCGTATATTTTATCTCCGGTTTTCAAAGTCTTCACTTCGGTTATATTTTTAAAACCCGCTCTTTGCGCAATGGCAATTCCTTGTTTTACGGCTTCACGCTCAACTTTCGCGTTGTTTAAAAAATCTTTATAACCTTCGTTAAATTCCATGGCGGCTTTTTTGTCTTTGTCACCCATCTCTTCCCAGACGTTTTTACGCTGATAGGTTAATTTTTCCTCCAATTTTTTGTAGTTTGTTTTTGGCATACAAATATTCCTACGAATTACGAATCACTTACGAATGTACGAATATATTGTTGAGTATTACAATTTTATTCGTAACATTCGTACCCATTCGTAATTCGTAGGATTTTAGTGAATGAAATTTGATAATAATTTTTTCTGCCGGCGCTTTGCCCATTGCATCAAAAGCCAAATCGGCAATTCGCGCATTTTTACCTTGTTTAAATGCAATAGCGTAAAATCAATTAAAATGAGTTTATCCTCCGGCGTTACTAAAATATTGCTGATAAGTTGCGGGCGAAAACGAAATAACCCCTCGCGGCCGAATAAATCAAACACCCAGCCAGTTTCGCGCTCCATTTTTTGGCAACGGCTCATAATATCACTAAATTGCTCTTTAATCAAGGGATTGCTCAAATCTTTTTTTTCTAAAAACCGGCACTGAATTTTGGGTTGAATGTCAACACAAGCGCGGCTGTTGTTATAGGTTAAAATTTCCGTAGGTAAAAGGTACGGCGTAAAGTAGCGCTGGCCGGCCGCGTAGTCTGTTTTTATCTTTTCAACCGCGCTTTGGCCGCTCAACCAAACATGCAGAGAAAACTTAATCACCTTATCATTATCGTACGCAAAAACGAAGTGTTCGCCGCCCCAGCCGATGAATTTTCCCATTCTTTTTTTATCGTAGGGCTTGCGCATCTTGTGTTATAATAAATGTGTTGTGGGGGTAACAGGTGTGGGGATAGGATTGTCAACCTAAGCCTCGGGGGTTCAATTCCCCCTACCTCCACAACCAATGGGACATCAGCCATTGACAAAAATAATTTTTTTGTTATAATAGAAACAAGGTTGACAATCCTAGTACTCACGCCTGTGAGGCGACCAAAAATCATTTCCGAAGGGAAGTGATTTTTTGGTTTTATGCTACCTTTTTAACCTCTAATTTTACTATTTCTCCGTTAATTTTCACAGCTGTACCTTCTCCGACTTTTATCTCATCGCTCAACGTATCCCGCTTTATTTCCTCGCCAAATTTTTCAAATACTTTCTGTATTTCTTTAGAATTCGTTTGATAATAAACCACCGCTTTATCTTGTATCGTCATCCCCGCCTCTTTACGCAAATTATTAATAGTTCGTACCAGTTCGCGCTTAACGCCTTCTTGTTTTAATTCCGGAGTAATTTTTGTGTCTAATTGTACAGACGCAAAATCTTGCGTCTCTACATCCTCAAATTCAACTTCTTTCACATTTACCTCATCCTTTATCAATTCTACATATTCCTTTTCTAACTTCTTACCCGCCTGCAACGTTATGCTTTGCATTGCGGGCAGGCTTCTAACTTCTAACTTCTGCAGCGGCTGCTTCACTTTTATTCCCGTTTCGTCTCTTTTTGCCAAACCTAACTCTACGATTTTTCTAACTTGTTCCATATTTTCCAAAACATCTTTATCAATCCATTTCTGTCTGACTTCCGGCCATTCTTTCAAGTGCACGGACTCAACATCAGCGCCCAATTCCCGATAAATGTGTTCGGCGATAAACGGCAAAAACGGCGCCATCATGCGCGCGAGATGATACAAAGTTCTTCGTAATGTTTTTAGTGCGCGCATCTTGTCTTCTTGATCATCCTTGTCCGCCCTGCCATCGGCTTGGGCGGATAAACCTTTGAATCTGTCCCGCGAACGGCGCACATACCAGGTTGACAAATCATTTATAAAAATAGGAATTTCTCGAATGGCATGCAAGTCATAGTTGTCCATCTTTTCTGTAACGATTTGCTTGGTTTCTTCCAGTCTTGATGTTATCCATTTGTCCAGGACATTAACCAAGTCTTCAGCCTCTAAATTTTCTATTTGCGCGTCAAGGGCGAACATTTTATAAAAAGTCAGGACATTCAAGAGCGTATTAAAAAATCGAGTCTGTTCAACTAAATCCTTCTCGGAAAAATTTATGCTTTCCGCTTTCATCACGGGCGACGCGCAGAGATAATAACGCAATTTATCGGCTCCATGCTTTTCCATAACTTCCATCGGGTCCGGATAGTTCTGCAAGCGTTTAGCCATCTTCTTTCCGTCTTCGGCCAAAACGATGCCGTTCACAATTACATTTTTAAACGCCGGTTTGTTTTTTATCGCGGTCGCGATTACATGCAAATAATAAAACCAAGCGCGCGTTTGGTCCACGCCCTCGGCGATAAATTCCGCCGGAAAATTTTGTTCAAATTTTTCCTTGTTCGCAAACGGATAATGCATTTGCGCGTACGGCATGGAGCCGGATTCAAACCAGCAATCTAGCACATCCGGAATGCGTTTCATAACGCCGCCGCATTTTTTACAGGGAAAGGTAATTTTATCAACGATATGCTTATGCAAATCATCAACTTTTTGTCCGCCTAATTTTTCTAATTCTTCAACACTGCCAATTACCTTCATTTCATTGCATGTGTTTTTTTGTAGAGACGCAAAATTTTGCGTCTCTACGTTGCCGCCACAACGCCAGATTGGAATTGCGCTCGCCCAAAATCTCTGTCTTGAAATTGACCAGTCGCGCGCGCCTTCCAGCCACTGCCCGAACCGGCCTTCTTTCATGTGTTTCGGCGTCCAATTTATTTCTTCCGCCAGTTTCAACGCCTTGTCTTTTATATCCGTAATTTTTACAAACCACGAAGCAGTCGCGTAATTTATTAGCGGCGTGTCACATCGCCAGCAATGCGGATAGCTGTGCTCGTATTTTTCCTTGCTAAAAAGTAAATTTTTGTGCGCCAAATATTTGATGATTTCCACGTCCGTCGCTTGCGGGTCTTCAATCGGTTTAACGTGCAAACCGGCAAAATCCATTACTTCCGGTTTAAAAATTCCGTCCATGCCGACATGCTGAATAAAAGGCAAACTATGTTCTTTGCCCAAATTCATATCGTCTTCGCCGAACGCCGGCGCGATATGCACTACGCCTGTACCTTCTTCGGTCGTGACAAAATCTCCAACGTAAATTTTCCAGCCGTTTTCTTTATTTTTTAAACTTTCATCTTTAACATAATAATCAAATAATGGCTCATATTCTAGCCCGACTAAATCCTCGCCTTTTATTTCTTCTATAATTTCATATTCTTGACCCTTTAAAACATCTCCGATTCTGTCCTTTGCGATAATATATTTTCCCTCTCTGCCCTTAATATTTACTACTTGATACTTAATACTCTCACCAACCGCTAAAGCAACATTTCCCGGCAAAGTCCACGGAGTTGTAGTCCACGCTAAAACATACACCTTATCCGTGTTTGTAAATTTGTAGTTTGTTTGTAGGTTCGTGGGATTTTCCAATTCAAACTTAACAACAGCGGACAAATCTTTCACATCTTTATATCCTTCCGCCACTTCCTGTTGCGACAAAGTCGTCTCACAGCGCGGACAAATATGCATTGATTTATAACCCTCGTAAATTAAATTTTTGTCATATAACTGTTTGAAGACCCACCAGATGCTTTCCATGTAATCTTTGTCCATTGTTTTATAGGCGTTATCCATATCCGCCCAACGACCCAGGCGCCGAATGACTTTTTTCCATTCGTCCACATAAGTCAAAACTTTGGAGCGGCAAGCTTCATTAAATTTATCAACGCCCATTTCTACAATATCTTTCTTGCTCTTCGTCTTCATCTCTTTTTCCACGATGTTTTCAATCGGCAGTCCGTGGCAGTCCCAGCCCCATTTTCGTTCCACGCGATAACCTTTCATTGTAAAATAGCGCGGCACCACATCTTTCATAATGCTCGCGACAATATGCCCGTAATGCGGCGTGCCAGTCGCGAACGGCGGCCCGTCGTAAAAAACATACTCCTTGGTTTTCTCCCCCTTACCAAGGGGGAGATTAAGAGGGGGTCGTTTAAGGAGAGGGGTTGGGGGTGAGGTGACTGATTTCTCAAAAATTTTATTCTTATCCCAAAAATTCAAAACCTCCTCTTCAATATCAATCAAAGGAGATTTAATACAGGCTTGAGACGAAAAAGTTTTTGTATACGTTTGCTTCATATCTAATTGTCAGCTTATCCAAATTAAGTCGCTTTGTCAAAAAAGCAATAAAAAATAGGGGCTCATTTCAATCTTGCGAAAGAAACGAAACCCCTCTAAAAATTGTTCTGAATATCTCCTCGCATCTTACGCAGGATAGTTTCTGCTGACGGGGCTAATTGATCAATGTAGCGACCTATCTGATCAGCCGCCGCTCTTGGGCTGCAAACGGCGACGACAGGCCCCAACATCTTCGCAGAATCTCCTTCCAATATACACCCGGCTACTTGAAAACTCTCTGTATACTGTACTATACAGAAAAGTTTTGCATCTAACTGGGTGTCTGAATAAATCCTATTCAGGACATTAATCATTTTTTGCTCGGCGGTTATTTTTTTGTTGCCATGCAGTAAGATGATAGCTGCATCAAAAAAAACCGATTCTTTTACTTCATCAATCATGACCAACCCTGCTGGAATTTCCTGCATACTGCGACAGAGTAGCAGTGAACCAGTCAGCTCCGGCTGATCTGGTAGACGTTTCGCTTCATGAATAAACTTACGATACGCCTCACACTCTGCTTGTGCAAAGCGCTCCCCCTCCGTCGTGATAAAAACGCCCAGATTCATGACATCTCCCTCCCTCTATTTTTATTTTTTACAAAGAATCATTTCTTATACCCTGCCTGATTTCTCTCAACAAGTCAAGGTAGAATTCCAAATTGTTCAAACTCGCAAGCCGTTGTCCGAGTGTGTCATTAATTTTAAACAAATGATGCAAATAAGCGCGCGAATATTCCCGCAGTTCCGGTAATTTGCTATTTTTATTTATCGGCTTAAAATCTTTAGCAAACTTCGCATTGTTAATATTTAAAGTTTCATAAAATTTTTTTGACATTTGAAATTTGAGCTTTGGATTTGATTTGACATTTGAAATTTGAGCTTTGACATTGCTTTTTCGTAAGAAAAGCCTGCCATGTCTTCCTTCCCGCGTTGGAATTACGCAGTCAAAAATATCCCAGCCCATTTGCACGCAACGGACAATATCTTCGGGCAAGCCGATGCCTAAACCAAAGCGCAAAGAATGTTCCGGAATCATATCGGCCGTATCCCGCAATACTTTGCCTAAAAATTTGCCGTTCGCATCCACCGGCCGCGCGCCAAAGCCATAGCCGTCAAATCCCACGGCGACCAAAGCGTCCGCGCAAATTTTCCGCATGGCCAAATCAGTTCCGCCTTGAATAACGGCAAATAACAACGGCTGTTTTTTATGTAGAGACGCAACCCTCCCAGTCGGCGGGCAAGAATTTTGCGTCTCTACAATACGGTCATATTCTTTTTTGCATCTCCTCGCCCAAGCGATTGTGCGTTCCACCGAACTTGCCATCGCCAGCCGGTCAATATCATGCGGCGGGCAATCATCCAAACAAACAATCATGTCCGCGCCCAAAGCAAATTGAATTTGAATTGATTTTTCTGGCGTTAATTCATGCTGTGAGCCGTCAAGGGGAGATTTAAAAATTACTTTATCATCCAAAATTTTGCCTAAATTCTTATTTTTGTGTAGCAACGAATATACCTGATATCCGCCGCTATCGGAGAGTAACGGTTTATCCCAATTCATGAAGGCATGCGCGCCACCGGCTTTAGCTATTAACTTCGCTCCGGGCTGTAAATATAGATGATAAGTATTAATGACCGCTGCTTGCAACCCCAGATGTTCTAAATCCGCGTTACTTAACCCTTTTATTACGCCCCGCGTCGCGTCCGGCATAAAAAAGGGCGTGGCAATTTTGCCGTGCGCCGTTTGCACGACGCCCAGCCGCGCCTGTGATTTTTTTGATTTTTTCAAAATTTTAAAGTTAGGCATATTTTTTTCTCAATTGCCGCTCGTGCAAACTAAACTCACAACCGCAGTAATCCTGCCGGTAAAGATTTAATTCTTTGGATAATTTACAACTCTCTTGAAATCCGCCCTGCTTTTTGAAATCGCTGGCCAAATACGCCACGCCGTATGTTTTGCCCAACTGCAAGCCAATGTCGTTGATGACGCGAGCGTCTTTGTGAGGACTGACAGTCAGGGTTGAGGCGAAGATGTCAAAGCCTTTTTCAGCGGCCAGGCTGGCTGTTTTTTCCAAACGCAGGCGAAAACATACCGGACACCTCGCTCCGCCTTCCAGCTCAGACTCCAGACCCTGTACAGCTGTACGCCACATTGTATGCTCGTAGGCTCCGGCAATCAGCTCCAAAGACATGCTCTTGGCCACGCGCCGCGTTTCCGCAAGCCGGCGCTCGTACTCGTCTGCCGGAAAAATATTTGGATTGTAGAAAAAGAGCGTAACGTCGTAGTCGCTGCTTAATTTTTTGCAAACAGAAACGCCGCAGCCAATGCAACAAACATTTAAGAGTAATTTTTGTTTTGGCATAAACTATTCTCCACCCCTCTCCTTACTAAGGAGAGGGGCCGGGGGTGAGATTATCAACATGGCATCGCCGTAGGAAAAAAAGTGGTACTTTTCGCGTTGCGCCACGGCGTACAGCCGCTTTATCTCCCGCGCGCCATGAGAATAGCCTTTGTGCTCTAAAAAAGCCGCTACCAGCATCAAAAGTGTTGATTTTGGCAGATGGAAGTTAGTGATCAACGCGTCAACTATTTGAAACTTAAATCCGGGATAAATAAATATATTTACCTCCCCGCTGATTTTTTTAACTGAATTACTTGTTAAGTGTCCCGCCACAATTGACTCCAAAACACGAACGCTAGTGGTGCCGCAGGCAATTACCCGCCGGCCATCGCGCTTCGCCCGCGCAATCGCGCGCAGTGTCTGCGCGGAAACCTCAACCCGCTCAGCGTGCATGGTATGTTTTGTAATATCAGTAACTTTAACCGGCAGAAACGTCCCCAGACCGACGTGCAAAGTAACGTACTCAAGGTGTACGCCCTTACGCGCTAATTTTTTCAAAATCACTTTG
>MFGL01000010.1:0-894 GCA_001778285.1 Candidatus Falkowbacteria bacterium RIFOXYC2_FULL_47_12 | reverse complement strand
GCATCCTGTCGCTCGCCGTGGGAACTTTTTTAATATAGGGCGGCAACGGCGTCAGCCCGATTGCGGCGATGATGGCGGACAGTTTTTTTCCGGCAATGTTAAACGTCACGCCAAAACCGTCCTTTTCTTTTGTGATAATACCGGTTAATTTTTTGTCAAAAATTATTTTCGCGCCGGCCGTGTTCTTTCCTTTAACTAGACACTCCCACGTACGGCTATTTTTTTGCTGCAATAAAAAAACTTCCACGCGCCCGCCGCTCTCTTTGCGCCCCAAAAGCCGCGCGGCCAAAACTTTGGAATCATTCAAGACCAAAACGTCTCCGGCCTGAAAAAAATTAACGATGTTAAAAAAATGCCGGTGCGCAATCTCCGCGCGCCCGGTGTCCACGACCAGCAGGCGTGAGTGGTCGCGCCATTCGGCCGGTTTTTGAGCTATCAATGTTGTATCCAAAGAATAATTAAAATCACTCAGTTTCATACGCCGGGCAGGCCGACTTTTTTTCCGGCCAAAATGTCGCGCGCCTTGCTGACGAGCTCGGCCGGGGTCAAGTCGGATTTGACTAAATAGTCGTCGGCGCCGGCGGCGTAGGCGTCTTCAACGTTTTTGTCTTGGTCGTAGTTGGTCAGCGCGCACATTTTAATGTGCGCCGTTTCCTGGTTGCGCTTGAGCCGGCGGATGACCTCATAGCCGTCCAATACGCCGCCAGCGGCCTTGTTGCCCAAAACCAAATCAACTAAAATCAAATCCGGCCGCGCGGTTTTCATGATTTCCAGACCCGCCTCGCCGGTCGGCGCAATCAAAACCGCAAAACCGGAAACTTCAAACTTCAGGCGGTACATGTCCAAAAGCGTTTCTTCGTCTTCAATGATTAAAACTGTTTTTTGGTCGTCAGG
>MFGL01000009.1:33977-38077 GCA_001778285.1 Candidatus Falkowbacteria bacterium RIFOXYC2_FULL_47_12 | reverse complement strand
CTTTTATCCGATGAGCTTCCGCCATCCTACATTGGACGGTCGGATCACTAAGTTCCGCTTTCGCGACTGCTCGACGCGCAGGTCTCGCAGTAAAGCTGGCTTGTGCCTTTACACTATCTCTCGGGTTTCCATTCCGAGATAGCCAACCTTAGTAAACGCCTCCGTTACTTTTTGGGAGGCATCCGCCCCAGACAAACTACCCGCCAGATACTGTCCCTTTCTTGGATAACAAGATGAGGTAAGTATTTCAACAGACTAAGGGTGGTATCTCACTGTTGTCCCGATTGCTCGGGACTCCCACCTATACTGAACAAAGCATGTTCAAACACAATATCAAGTTGTAGTAAAGCTTCACGGGGTCTTTTCGTCCGGCTATGGGTACCCAGCATCTTTACTGGGCTTGCAATTTCGCCGAGTCCTTCGTTGAGACAGTCCCCAAGTCATTACGCCATTCGTGCAGGTCGGAACTTACCCGACAAGGAATTTCGCTACCTTAGGACGATTTATCTCTGTTACTTTTATCCCTAAAACGGAATAAAATCTTCAGAAGTAATGTATCTGAAGCTCATGGTTGCCCATGAGATCGGACTATATCATCCGACGAAAATTCTTTTCTAAATTTTCGCGGTTTGGCGTATAGTCTCTGAGGATTCTCTTTTTGTGATTGGTTAAAATCACTGAGCTGATATTTTCTTTTTCTGCCTCTACCTTCATTTAAAACCTCCCGCAACGTGATAATTTCCTTCAAACCTGGCGGGGTTAAATGTTCTTTGTTGAATACCTTTTCAACAATCTGGCAAAAAATAAAAAAATTTTTTTTCTTCAATTGGGAGCGTAATTTAAATTTCCGAAAAAACGGAATAATGCGCTCTCGAATTGACGTTGGATTAGAACACACATATATGTGCAATCCATCCCTTCTTTGTTGTATCCTTCCACAACCTAAATATCTCTTGAATTGTGAAAGGATGTAAGATTCTTTTTGGGAAACATTAAACGTTAAGACGACCTGCCATTGAATCGTATGATCTTCTCTTTTACGAAGAGAAATGTTAAAACTTCCTTCCCCATCCGTAAATCCCGCCAAATAATGTCCCCATTCCAAGGGAATCTTACGTAACCATTTGGTATCGCTCATAGTCTTACTATTAAGAGTCTTTCCTGCTGATTGTCCGGCACTCCGACGTCATGTCGGAGCACAAAAAACGATTTTTACTGCCCTTGCTCGGACGAGTACGTTGTTTACTCCGGAGTTTCCAGCATATAGCCAAATTTTATAACTACAATCGCGTCTATAGTTATCGCCGGCGTTCATCTGCGCTTCGGTTCAAGGCTTCTCCCCGATAAATCGGAAATGACCTCTCCCCTTAACGTTCAGACACTGGCCAGGCGTCACCCCCTATACTTCCTCTTACGAGTTTGCAGGGAGCTGTGTTTTTGATAAACAGTTGCTTGGGGTCGTTAGCTGCGCCCGCTCAAGCGCTTGCGCGCTGAGCGGGAGGCCTTATCTCTAGATTACGACCGCTGTTTTGCCGAGTTCCTAAACGAAGGTTCTCTCGTGCACCTGAGGCTTCTCGCCTCGCCTACCTGTGTCGGTTTACGGTACGGTTGCGTATGCATTGGCTCTAGAAGGTTTTCTTGGCACCGCCGCCGCTTGAATCGCCTTGCACAAAGTGCTCAGCTTTTGTCATTTCTGTTTTGGTTATAGGTGTCCCGGATTTTCCTGGGACGACCAAAACAAAAGCAACAACGCTCATACCATAGAACGCTCAAACTTTTAACGATGCGTCACTCCATTGAAATACATACGCAGTCGCCGAATATTAACGGCGCTATCCATCGGCTACCCCCGCACTACACGGGACTCACCTTAGGACCGACTAACCCTGGGCCGATTTACGTTGCCCAGGAACCCTGAGGCTTTCGGTGGGCGGGGTTCTCACCCGCCTTTATGCTACTCATGCCAACATTCTCTCTTCCCTGTTCTCCATTCCGCCTCACAGCGAAACTTCAGCGAACAGGGAATGCTCCTCTACCGCCCCGCATTGCTGCGAGACTCACAACTTCGGTACCATGTTTAGCCCCGTTACATTTTCGGCGCGCGGCAACTTGACTAGTGAGCTATTACGCTATCTTTAAAGGATGGCTGCTTCTAAGCCAACCTCCTAGTTGTCGCAGTCGCGACACCACCTTTCACACTGAACATGGATTTTGGGACCTTAGTTGGTGATCTGGGCTGTTTCCCTTTTGACTGATGGAGCTTAGCCCCCATAGTCTTACTCCCGGATTGCACCGCTTGGTATTCGGAGTTTGTCTAAAGACGGTATCTTGCGACCCGCCCTTAATCAGTGCTCTACCCCCAAGCGTCAGTATCCGAGGCTAGCCCTAAAGCTATTTCGAGGAGAACCAGCTATTGCCGAGTTCGATTGGAATTTCTCCCCTAACCACAGCTCATCCCCAAGTGTTGCACGGCTTGTGGGTTCGGTCCTCCTGCCGTCTTTCGACGGCATTCAACCTGGCTATGGCTAGATCACCCGGCTTCGGGTTTTGTCCATGCGACATTCTTACAATTTAGATAGAAGACTTAAAGGCATCTCCTATCTAAAAAGTAAGATACGGGCTATTCACCCTCGCTTTCACTACACATATTCTCCAAACGGAGTTTATGTAAGCCACATAGAACAAACTCGTTGGCTCATTCTTCAATAGGCACACCATCATCCCGCACTTTCCATTCACCTTACATGATTTGAATCACCGTTACAGAGCGAAGCGACTTCGTCTTCCAAAGATGATTTAAATGTAATAAAGATGCGCAGAAAGTGCGGGACTCTGATTCCTTGTAAGTGTATGGTTTCAGGTACTATTTCACCTCCCTCCCGGGATGCTTTTCACCTTTCCCTCACGGTACTCGTTCACTATCGATCATTATGAGTATTTAGCCTTGGAGCATAGTCGCTCCGGCTTCAGACGGAATTTCTCGAGTTCCGCCCTACTTAAGAACATACACCGTAGAGTTCTAACCCCTTTCGCGTACCGGGCTGTCACCGTCTTTGGCCGGCCTTTCCAGACCGTTCTCCTAGGGAAGTTATATTTTTTGTCTCTACCTCGCCCGTTCCAGGGGGCAAACGCATATATCTTACAACGCTCTAAAAACATGTGGACCTGGATCCTTTCCTAATCATCCCGATTGCTCGGGACAAAAAGTGCAGTTTCTAAAGTTTAGGCTTCTCCGCGTTCGCTCGCCACTACTGACGGAATTGCACAGACTTTACACAGTTATTTACAGATACGCGCAAATAAATATCTGCGTTAATCCGTTTGTAATCTGTGTAAAATCTGTTTTATTTTTTTCTTTTCCTCCGGGTACTAAGATGTTTCAGTTCCCCGGGTACTCCACCTAACATAAATGCTAGGTCATCCTGACTTCATCAGGATAGGTTTCCCCATTCGGAAATCCCCGCGTCAAAGGTTGCTTGCCACCTAAGCGAGGCTTATCGCAGGCTGCTACGTCCTTCATCGTCTCATAATGTCAAGGCATTCACCATACACCCTTAAATTACTCTTCACCTTTCAGTTTTTAAACTAAAAGATGTTTGAAATTGCAATATAGTTAATTCATGATTACTTTTCTACGTATTCAGTTGTTAAGGTGCAAGACAGCTAGTGAACAGACAGTTAGTTCGTTCAAATGAAAAACGTAGCTAGGTGTCTCTTTTCTAATTGTCTTTTATTTTAAATTTTTTTAAAAGGTACTAAAAAACCGCCTTCGCGGCGGCTCTCATACAGCAAAACGTGCAGGTTTATTTAGCCGCCACTTTGTATATGTAGGAAAGCTTTTTTTACCATATATGACAGAGATTATTAACAACGCTCTTATTATACACTACTAAAAAAACGTGTCAAGGGCGACTATACCATGAGCGAATCCGCCATATACGCCCGCATCGTTTCTTTGGTAATAGCGCCCTGGCCGTGGAGTTCTTTCAGCGCTTTTTCCATACTCACCATGCCGGCGTTGCCGCTGGTTTCAATCACGCCGAGAATCTGGCTCGCTTTGCGCTCACGGATTACGTTAGCGACCGCCGGAGTGTTGAGTA
>MFGL01000009.1:32309-33965 GCA_001778285.1 Candidatus Falkowbacteria bacterium RIFOXYC2_FULL_47_12 | reverse complement strand
CCGGCACCAGACGCTGGGATATAACCGCAGTCAGCACCACGGAGAGCTGGGCGGTAATTTGTCCCTGTTGATACGCGGGAAAAATATCAGTGATGCGTGCGACAGTTTGCGCGGCGCTGTAGGTATGCAGGGTTGCCAAAACCAAGTGTCCGGTTTCAGCCAGCGTCACGGCCGCGGCAACGGTCTCCAGGTCACGCATCTCGCCCACCATGATAACATTGGGGTCTTGGCGAACGATATGTTTCAGCCCGTCAGCAAATGAAAGCATGTCAGTGCCGAGTTGCCGCTGGGTCACGATGCTTTTTTTTGAGGTAAACAAAAATTCTATCGGATCTTCCAGGGTGATGATATTCCTGGCTTGTTTTTGATTGATATGTTCAATCATCGCCGCGAGCGCCGTTGACTTGCCGCAGCCGGTCGGACCGGTCATGAGAATCAAACCTTGCGTGCGCTGCAGCAAATTTACAACCACTGCCGGCATGTTGATATCAACCAATGCGGGAATGTCTTGCGAGATGACGCGCGCGGCGAGCGCCACATTGCCGCGTTCAAAGCGCACGTTCACGCGAAAACGGCTGCCGTTCTTTGCCGCGTACGATACGTCCAATTCTTTTTCGGCGGCGAATTTTTCCCGGTGCGGTTCGGACAAGATGGCAGAGACCATTTTTTCAATTTCGTCCGCATTCAATTTTTCAGCTTGCGCCGGGAACAGTTCGCCGTCAATGCGCAACATGGGCGCAAGGCCCGCGACCAAATGCAGGTCCGAGGCCTTTTTTTCAACGGCGAGTGCAAATAATTTGTCTATGTTCATAAAAATAAATTTTTTTCAACCTACCACCCCTTTTCCTCCAGCGCCGCGCCGGCCGCGGCTACCTGCGCCTCTTGTTTGCTCGTGCCGGTACCTTCGGCAATTTTTTCCTCGCCGATAAAAACGGCAATGTGAAATACCTTGGCGTGGTCCGGTCCGCTTTCTGAAAGGACGATATAGTGCGGCGTAACGCCGTAAACTTCCTGCGCCCTTTCCTGGAACTTGCTCTTGGGGTCCAAATACAGTTCGTTTTTCAAAACCTCGTTGAGGTGGGTTAAAACATTACTCGCGATAAATTGTTTGGCCGCCTCCATGCCCCCGTCCAAATAGAGCGCGCCGATAATCGCTTCCACGGCATCGGCCAAAATAAAACTGCGCGCCTTGCTGTCGTTGTCGCGCGACTCGCCGCGGCTCAAATACAAATTTTCCTCAATGGCTAAATCGCTCGCAACCTGCGAGAGCATCTTGGCGTTCACGAGCGAAGCGCGCAGGTTGGTGAGCTCACCCTCCGGTTTGTCCGGAAAGGTAAAATAAAGATACTCAGTCACGATGATTTCCAAAACGGCGTCACCTAAAAACTCCAGCCGCTCGTTGTGGTCAAGCTCAAAATCGGAGTGTTCGTTGATGTAGGAACGGTGCACGAGCGCCTGGCGCAGGAGGTCTTGATTTTTCATTGATATGCCCAATTCTTCCTCCAGCAGAGAAATATTTTTCATACGCAAATTTTTCCGATTGCTCAATTGTTGGATTGTTCAATCGCGACTTTGCCCTGAGAGCAAACGCAATTTAGCAATGTAACAATGTAGTAATGAAATTTAGTAAATAAATTATACGTTAATTGATTTGTT
>MFGL01000009.1:5725-32237 GCA_001778285.1 Candidatus Falkowbacteria bacterium RIFOXYC2_FULL_47_12 | reverse complement strand
ATTTCAATGGCTTCGTTGATAGCCACGCGCTCGGGAATGTCCGGCGTAAAGAGCATCTCGTAAATGCCCAGCCGCATAATGTTGCGGTCTACAAAAGTAATTTGTTCCAGCGGCCACTCCGGCGCGTATTTTTTTATGTAATCGTCAATGGCCGTCAAGTTTTTCACTACGCCGTGCGCGGTTGCGCGGGCGAAATCACCATCATCAAAGCCGGGCGCGAACTCTTTGAGCGTTTCGTCAATCACGGCATCCAAATCAGCCTCCTTAAGATGATTGAAATCCCAGAGGTAGAGCGTCTGCATGGCGATGGTGCGCGAGAGGTGGCGGTTGGACATATTACTTCTTGCTTCTCACTTTTAACTTTATAACTTCTCTGCCCTTGTAGTAGCCGCAGTTGCGGCAGGCGGTGTGCGGCAAAATTGTGCGCTTGCACTGCGGGCAGACAGCCAGCGTTTTTCTTTTGAGCGCGAAATGCGAGCGGCGCTGGTTTACGGAACTTTTGGTTCGGCGTTTCTTGGGTACGGACATAGAGGAAATTAAAAATTATGAATTAAAAATTTAGAATGTGATGATCCTAATCAATTACTAACATAGCTTATTATTTCCGTTTTGGCAAATTTACAAAGTTGACGAAAACGCCGTTTTATCCTATTATCAAAGTGCTCCAAACGGAGTTCTAGACCATTCTTCCATTAAATGGAGGGCAATTAAGATGAGAAAGAACTGGTCGTTGTTCGTTTTTGTAGTTTTTACAATGTTTCTTACAACTGGTTGCCTGTCTTCGCCAAAAAGGCAGGCTTTTTTGGAAAATGGCAAGCTCCCTTCCACTCTTTCCGAGTTGTCCCATCTCAAGATGGACCGGGAAGCGTTGGAAAATCTGGCCGGCAATATCGGCCAGACTGGCAATGAAAAAATTGCTATGCGAAATTTGGATGTAATATTTTTCTACATCCGAGATGCGCAAATAATTCGGGAGCAAATAGAGCTCATGCCTATAGCTATAGGCATTGAGGCTGCGCGGCCGACAAAAAGTCATTCTCTTGATATTTCCGCAATGGCGGAAACTATCACGAGAATAGACACCGCGCTCGCGCGCCGTCCGTTGTACAAGGCGGCGCAAAAAAAATATGGACATCTTGTGCCGCCGGATGATTTGGCGGCGTGTAGTTTAGATACTTATTTGTTCGCGTGCTACATAAAACATATGCGGTAGCACGCAGAAAAAAAATCAAAAAAATGCCCCCGTAAAAATTTTCTATGGGGGATTCTTTTTTTCAAATTTATGCGCCTCAGTGCAAGCTACTTTTCTGTGTTCGCAACGCGTACCTGCGTGCCAAAAACATACAAAGGCCCATATACTTCGTCAGGAATCTCGTCTTCCGTCTGCCACTGAAAAATTTTTCTGCCTTTAGTGTCAGCCCAATTTTTTATATTTTGATTTTGAGTCCTCAGAGTATAAGTATAGGTTTTATTCTGGTCGGCCGCCAATCGCTCCATTAGCTTTTTGGCCGCGCTGTAGAGCAACGAGGTTTCGTGTTCCTTTCTTTCCAGCCCTTCTCTATTTTTTATAAAGGAAGAAAAATTACCTTCATCTTCTTGAAAAAATAAGACGAATTTCTTGCTGCCATATGCAATGGAATAGGCCTGAGCTCCAGGGCATTTGTAGCTCTCCCTATCTTCTTTGACGGCGTTGCTCAATATCTCCTCAACTATTTCCTCTTCTGTAAATAGATCCTCTCGCTTAGACATCGCTTCAATATTCATATTTAAAAAGTTAAACTATAATGAATAAGATTTCCCCGCAGCTATGCTGCGTGGGTAAACTCTGGTAAGCTGTATGCATGTCGGATCACATCAAGCGTTCGCACAATGTTTCACTGCTCCTGTACCACCTGGTTTGCCCCGTAAAGTACCGGCGGGACGTGTTTAAGGACTTCAACGGTGTCAGCCAGGAAATCAAGAACATCTGCCTGGAAATCCAGCAACGCTACGACATACACTTCGTGGAAATCGGGATAGACGAAGATCACGCGCACTTCCTGATTCAGTCCGTACCGATGATCAGCCCGACTAACATTGCCAAAATTGTCAAAAGCATCACAGCCCGAGAGATATTCAGGCGAAAGCCAATCGTCAAGCGGGAGCTGTGGGGCGGTGAGTTCTGGACCAAGGGGTACTACATCAACACCGTCGGCCACGCCGCCAGCGAACACCAAATCCAGCAGTACATCAAAAACCAAGGTTTACACAATTACCAACAACTGCATTCGCAGCAACTCACGCTGTTCGGCGGTACGTGATACCCCGTCAGCTTGCTGCGGGGTAGTTCATTAATGCGTTTTGTCTGTTTGTTTCCGCCACTCCTAAATGCTTTCGTGCCAAATCCGTCACCACGCGGCCGCGCGGCGTACGCTCAATAAAGCCAAGCTGGAGCAAATACGGTTCATAAACGTCTTCAATCGTTGCCATTTCCTCGCCGGTAGCCGCGGCAATGGAGTTCACGCCGACCGGCCCGCCGTTGAATTTTTCCAGCATTGCCAAAAGCACCTTGCGATCAATGTGGTCCAAACCCAATTCATCAATCTCAAGCATCGCCAAAGCCGCCTGACTGATCTCCGGTGTAACCGTTCCGTCGTGGCGCACCTCGGCATAGTCGCGCACGCGCTTTAAAAGCCGGTTGGCCACGCGCGGGGTGCGGCGCGAGCGGGAGGCTATGTGTCTGCACGCTTCAAATTCTATCATAACATTCAAAATGCGCGCGCTGCGCGTGAGGATTTTTTCAATGTCATCCGTGGTATAAAAATCCAGGTGGTACGTGGCTCCGAAGCGGTCGCGCAACGGCCCTGACAATGCGCTCATTTTGGTGGTCGCACCGATGAGGGTGAATTTGGGAAGGTCAATGCGTAGGGTGCGCGCACTCGGGCCTTTGCCGATGATAATATCCAGCGCGTAGTCTTCCATGGCCGGATACAAAATTTCTTCAATGGCTTTGTTCAGCCGGTGGATTTCATCAATGAATAAAATGTCACCCTCCTGCAAATTACTCAAAATGGCCGCCAGGTCCCCGGCTTTTTCTATCGCCGGACCGCTCGTAATGCGGCAGCTTACGCCCATTTCGTTGGCAATGACGTGCGCCAGCGTGGTTTTTCCCAAGCCCGGCGCGCCGTAGAGCAGGACGTGTTCAATGGGCTCGTTGCGCCCCTTGGCCGCCTGCATAAAAATACCCAAATTTTCTTTGATTTTTTCCTGGCCCACGTAGTCTGCCAAGTTTTTTGGCCGCAAACTCTGGTCCAGCGCGCTATCACCATTGGCTTCGCTTGCGTTAACGACGCGGTTTGTTTCTGATTTTTTCTGTATCATATTCTGTATCATATAATGATGATTTTTGCAGTATCACAATTTCCCGCCGTACCTTTTGGCTCTCCCGATAGTAAAACATGGTATTACGTTCGCTTATCTCTATCAGGCCACGTCTCGGAAAGCCGGCCAAAGGAATTATTTTTTGAAAGGAGGTGTTTTTCAAAATATTTTTAGTATTTAAAAAAATACTTTCATTTTTTGCCAAAACAAACACTGGCCATATCATCACCACCCGACCGTTAGGCTTTAAAACTTTTTCAAACTGCAAAATGGCTTGGTGGTAGAGTTGCTCAAGCTCGCACGCAATTTTTTCTATTGCTTTCCTGTCTCGCTTGCCCCGTGACGGGCCCAAGTACGGTTCGGTGACGATGGCGTCAATGGAATGTGTTTTGATGCGCTGGGATAATTTTTGTACGTCGCATTGCGACACTTGGCACCTAACCTTTGACAACTGACCATAAACTTTCATCCATTCTATGTTTTTTCTCGTATCGCTAACGGCTTTCTCGCTTTTATCGCAGCCGATAATATTTTTAAAGCCCATCAATGCCGCTTCAGTTAGAATTGTGCCCGAGCCGCAAAACGGATCCAGGAGAACCTCACCCCCAGCCCCTCTCCTTGCCAAGGAGAGGGGAGACGAGCGGAGCGAGTGGGGAGAGGTCGCAAAGTTAATCAATATCTGCGCCAATTTCGGCGGCAGCATGCCGGAGTAGTCATCGCGCCCGGGCCGGCCGTAATCGCGCGCGGACAATTCTTTAAACGGTTGCACGGCTAATGTTTTGCCGATAAAATACTGTTGACCGTCATTGATGATAATAATTTCCACACCCCGCTCACTCGTCAGCTTGTTTTGCTCCACCACCACCGATGATAAAACTTTTTCCCGGCTCGTCACCCACCGCGAACTCACGCCTTTCTCTTTCAGCGCTTTTTTGATTTCCATTGCCAATTGCTTTTCATTTTCCAGTGCACCAACTCCGTAGTATGAAATGCCAAAATTAAATTTCCCATCATTGCGCGCGTCATTGAAAATTTTTTCATTGAGTATTGATTGAGCGTTGATTATTGATAATTGAGCATTCACAACGCCAATTTTTATCGTTCCCCCCAACTTTCTCATTAAACTCTGTGCGTCTATCTCTTGAGCTAAATTTATAATTGCCGCTTCTTTTGACAAATACAAAACCTGCTCCGGTTTCAGCGCTAAAACCGTTACAATTTCAGCAAAAGACAGCGTTGGATTTTTACCTAAAATAAAAAAATAGCGCATATATTCCTAATAGTATCGCAGGTACGGCCGATTGGCAATGGCCTTGCAATATTTTCGGTGCTATGATAGAATACTGACAAATCAAGCAACCTTCCCTAATTTCCGAATTAATTTTTGGAATAAATTTTAGCAAAACAGGCTAAAATTAAGGTGCATCTCAATGAAAGTTCCCACCAAGAACGAGAGTGCTCCGGTGGGCATTTTTATTTTACATAACCTTTAAACTATGCCAAACGAAACAACGGAAACTTCAATAGCTGAAGAAAAACAGCCGGCGCAGCGCTACGAAATCGTCTGCCTCGTCGCCAACAAATACAGCGAAGACGAGGTTGGCCCCATTATCGGCGCGGTTGCCAAACTCGTGCAAACTAACGGAGGCACCGTCATCGCTGAAGAAACGTGGGGCAAACGCAAACTCGCTTACCCCATCAAGCACTTCTTCCACGCGTACTACCATCTCATTGAATGCGATCTGCCCAAAGTGAGCGCGCAAAAAATTGATAACGCCCTGCGTCTGGATGAACGGCTCCTGCGCCACCTCATCGTGCAAAAACGCGTCAAAACCGAAGTCGAAGTCGCCCGCGAGCGCGCGGCGCAGGAACGCATTGCGAGAGAGCAGGCAAAAGCGGCGAGCGCTGAGGGCGCGGCAAAAACCAAAGCCGAGACCGATGCCACGCGCAAGGAAAAACCGGCGGTTGACATGGCGGCGCTGGATGCGAAATTAGATAAAATTTTGGACGATACGACAGATTTGTTGTAAAATTATGAGGAGAGAAAATCTCATGTCTAACTCACTATGCTTCGGGCGACTCCGAAGCGCGAAAGGGAGCAGTTTATGAATCTTAACAAAGCTATGATTATCGGCAACGTTACGCGCGATCCGGAAGTGCGCACGACGCCCACGGGACAAACGGTTGCGAGTTTTTCGGTCGCGACAAATTTTTCCTGGACCGACCAGAGCGGCCAGCGGCAGGAGCGTGTTGAGTTTCACAACATCGTCGCCTGGCGCAAATTGGCCGAAATCTGCGGCACCTACCTCTACAAAGGCAAGCAAATCTACATTGAAGGCCGGTTGCAGACGCGAGATTGGACTGACCAGAACGGCGTGCGCAAATTCCGCACCGAAATTGTTGCCGACAATATGATTCTGCTCGGCTCGCCGCGCGGCGCTGCCAGTACACCGGCAACCGCGCCGCAACAGCCGGCTAATTTCCAGCGGCCGGCGGCTCCCGCTCCGGCGCCGCAAATGAATCCTGAAATTCCCACCATTGACATTGACCAGGATATGCCGGCCAACGTCAGTCCGGATATGGGAAACTTTGCCTCCCGGCCAGAGAGCGATGCCGACTACGAAGAAGATGTAAAAGTTGAAGATATACCATTTTAAACTATGCGACCACAACCACTCAAAAAAGAAAAGGTCTGCTACCTCTGCGTAAACAATCTGCGCGACGTTGACTACAAAGACGGTCAATTTTTGCGCCGCTTTTTAAATTCGCACATGCGCATCCTGCCCAAAAAACGCACCGGCGTCTGCTCCACGCACCAGCGTAAAGTCTCTACCGCCGTCAAGCGCGCGCGCATTTTGGCAATCCTGCCGTTTGTGTCCCGCTAATATGCTATCGTTAAATGAAATCAAGCTCGACAAACTGCTCAAAATAAACAGCGAGCCCTACATCGTCATTCGCGCCGACCACCACAAAATGGGCCGCGGCGGCGCCGTGCTCAAAACGAAACTGCGAAACGTCATTACCGGCAATGTTCTGGAGCACACGTTTCAGGGCAATGACAAAGCTGATGAAGCTGAAACCGACGAAAAGCAGGCGCAGTATTTGTACAAAGACGCAAACGAAGCTTACTTCATGGACAACGTTACCTTTGAACAGTTCAGTTTGCCTCTGGAGCAGGTTGGCGCGAGCATCAACTGGCTCAAAGACGGCACCGACGTCAAAGTCCTTTATTTTGATGAAAAACCGGTAGCGGTGAAACTGCCGGTGAAAGTTGAACTCAAAGTCGTTTCCGCGCCGCCGGGCGTGAAAGGCAACTCCGCCGGCAACGTGAACAAAATCGTTACGCTTGAGACCGGTGTTGAAATTGCCGCGCCGATGTTCATCAACGAAGGCGACGTCGTGCGCATCAATACGGAAACCGGCGAGTACGCAGAGCGGGCGTAGGGAAATAAGAATTAAGGAATAAAAAATTCCAGACCCACGAAGGTTTGGAATTTTTTGTTTAAGACTATAATCGTTCTAAAATTTTTAACTCCAATTCCCCCGTTTTTGTATCCCAAACCGCAAAAGTCGCTTTTTGAAACATACCAGCTAACGTACCGGGATTTAATAATTCCGTTTTACCGACTTTCTCCGTCCACGGTTTATGCGTATGGCCGTAGAAAACAAAATCGTAGTTGCCGCTTTGCGCCAATTCCTTTGCTTCCCTCGGAAAATGCACGAAAGCTATTTTTTTATTATCAATTTCTATTTCTCCTTGGTCGCCATAGTGCCTCACGTTTTTAAATTGCCCTGCGACTTTTGGCATCAGCTCCCTGTCTTCCACATTGCCGAAAACCATGTGAATTTGACCAACAAAACTTGGCGCGAGTATTTCTTTAATCATTGACGGCGCGCACAAATCCCCGCAGTGAATAATTTGTTCAATGTTATTTTTGTTCATCCATACCAGCGCCTTTTCCAAATTCGGCACATTGTCGTGGGTGTCGGAAATGATTGCTATTTTCATACGCTATTGAGGAATCCAATTCCCTTTAAGGGAATTGGATTCCTACGTTATTTGAAACTTAAAACAATTTTCCAACTTTTAGCTGCTTTTTATACTCCTCACTAACCTTTGAACTTTCCGCCAGCCAATTTAAAAACTTTTGCTTGTCATTTCCTGCCATAAGTTCCACCTGACTTACTTTACTCTGAAACGGCAATAGCGTTATCGCTATTTTGCCATTATCAATGGATAGGCCGATTCCCAGCCCTTCCTGCGTCTCGCGCGAAAAATATTGGTCAAAAATAAAATTGCCCAAAGAATAAAATATCGGCTTATTTTTGTAAACTTCCATCTCCTGCACCACGTGCGGATGGCTGCCGATAATAATATCCGCGCCGATATCAACCATCTTATGCGCTAAAGCAATCTGATTACTGCGCGCCTGTTGCTCGTACTCCACGCCCCAGTGCATATTCACGACCACGAAATCCGTTTCTTTTTTTAATGATTTTATTTGCTCAACTACTTTATCCTCATCCAAAACGCCATACACCATAGAATAGGCTAAAAAGCCAATTCTTACACCGTTTATTTCTTTTATCTTCACACTGCACTCGTCAACTTTTCTATCGGCGCAACCGGCGTAGTCAAACCCCAGCTCACCTAAATTTTTTTGCGTTTCCGTAAAGCCGGCTTGTCCTTGGTCTAAAATGTGATTATTAGCCAGGCTGAAAAAACTAAATCCATAATTTTTTAATTGCGCGACATCTTTTGGGTCAAACGCGAAATCAATACTTATTTCCGGCGGATAATGCTGGCCGCCGACTGTCACCGCGCCTTCCAAATTGGCGCCGATAACATCAATTCCTTGGAAAAACCGTTTCTCTCCGCCGGCTAAATTTTTTAATAAATAATCAACTCTCCCGTTTTTATTCATTATTTCTTTTACATGCCGGTCAAGCATAATATCGCCGAAGAATAAAAAATTAATTAAACTGTTATTTTCTTTCTCGCCTTTGGTAAAATAATAAAAATTATGACTGGTGGTAGGTTCATCCGGTTTATTAATCAACTTGCCGGAATTAGTGGCAAAAATTAATTTTGAGTTTTGCGCCTTCACTAACTCCAGATATTTTAATAAAACGTAAATTGAAGCCGGCGAATCAACTTCCAAATTATTAACTTGGTTAAAAGAAAAATTTTCTATCACGTTTCTGCTTTTCTCATCATGCCAATCCGCTACCGCCACCGGCTGGTAATGGGAGAAATCAACGCTGGCTAAAATTAAAGTTTTATCTGCGTCAATATTATTTTTTATCACCTGCGCCAACTGTTCGCTTTCTTTAGTAGTTGTTTCCGGTCGCACAATAATTGGCGCGAAACGGGCATTAGGAAAATTTTTTTTGATAAAACCAACTAGACCGGAAATAGAATGTTCATTGATAAAAGGATTTTCTTCTATGCTGGCACTTCCGGAATCATTTAAATTTCTTGTTAAATCTAAATCCGGCATTAATTCGCCATAGGGAGTCGCCCATTTCGCTTGTGAAGTAATAATATCGCTTTTACCTGATAAAAAATGATTTGGCCCGATTAAAATAATTGTTTCATAATCGTTGTTTTCAATGCCGGTAAAAAAAGCGGCAATTTTATCTTCAACCATTAAATGATGAGGCAATATTCCGCCGTATATTTTTTCATCAGCAACAGTAATTTGTCCTTCGGCTTGTTTATACGCCTCCTCGTAAAAATCAAGTCCGGAAAAATACGAATAATGAGTTGTTAAATTTTTTTCATCAATATAATTTTTTCGCGCCTGCTTAGATAAAACAAAAATTAGCCCTGTTTGTGCTATGACTAACAGGACTAATAAGGATATCAGATATTTATCATTTATTTTTGCCATAATCATTCGCGTATATTCGTATCAAATTCGTGGTTATTCGTGTCCTACTTGTGCATTGCTCCGCCCCATTCAGTCACAACAAAACCCTTTCGTTTTGGGGTAATAATCTTTTGTGCTTCAACTTCCCGGTGCTCATCCAAACCCTCATAATCCATAAATACTCTGATTACCGTGTCCGGTTTTGGCGATACGGCTAACGGTGCCAATTTATCAAATTCGGCTTGTGGTACAAAAGTGATAAAATAGTAATTTTTTTCCTGCATACGCGGCAACCAAAATTCAATGAATTCATCCGCTTCTTTTTTAATCAGGCCTAATTTAATTAATTTTTCGTTTAAAAATTCTTCAACTTCATCTTTAGAAACAACAAAACCTTCTTGCGGCCGCTCATAATTTAATCCGTAACCTTCCCAGAATAAATACGGATACATTTTATTATCATCATAATTATAAATTTCTCCATTCGGCTTAGCTTTTACTTGCCAGCCGTTATTATATACTGGTTCTGTTATTTTAAACCCGCCGGTCGGATTAACCCAAACAAATATATCGCTTTCTTTTTCGGGATAAAGATAAATTACTGGCTTACCGCATTCAACGCCCGATTGATATGCTGAATTTGTAAATGCTATATAATCTCCGAATGGGTCTTGCCAAAAAAACAAGGGGTGATTATTTAAGAATTTTTCATATGTTTCTTTATCAGCTCTGTATTGGCCATATTCATTGTAAATACCTTTTAAAATTTCAGAAGCTTTTTTATCGTTCACATTAGCAAACTCATAAACTACGCCGCCATTGCTCGTCTTTCCGGCTACTTTTATTTGTAATTCATCTTTGATATATAATGCATAACTATAACAATCCGCATATCCACATTGTCCTGGGGTTTGAAAAAAATAATCATTTTTGTTCTTTCCTCCATTATTCCACGTAATATTGTTCAAGTTTGGTGAACCACCTTTAAGTTCCGACCCGTCCTCTTTTTTTTCTAAAAATGATATATCAAAATGATATTGTCTTCCCGTTCCGTCCTTTGCTCTAACAATATAACAATTTGTTTCATCTTTATACACATACTTTCCATCTTCATATTGAAATAATTTCTTTAAATTAGAACTATCAGTAACAAAAATCTTAGTCTCTTCAGATGATTTAATTAACAATATATTTGAATTTGGAATTTTTATTGACTCGGGCAAATCAAAATTTGCTATGGTTAAATTATCATTAATTATAAATTTTTGTATATACAATCCCCAGTCAATAGCTGTCATACCCTCTGGGTCGTTATAAATATCATCGGAATACTTTTTTAAAACAATGATGTTGCCGCCATCTTTAATCCCTCTAATTATATTATAACCAAATGGGACGCTGTAATTCATAACAAAAAAATTCTTACCATCATATTTTCCACCATTAACTCTTCCAACTTTATAATAATTTACTTCGTTTAAATGTTTTAATTGCTGTTCAGTTAAATTATGATCATTATAATATTCTCCTAAAACATCTTTGTAAGAGCTTATTTTAATAGGTTCTGTTACCCAATCAACATTAACCTCGCCGGTTGTATCATCTTTTGTTAATTCAATTTTTTGTTCCGCAGTATTTACGACCGAACTATCTGCGCTATCTACGTTAGGGTTTGTATTATTATTTTCCGCTTGTTGTGCCGTATTAGATGCTACATTATTTATTTCTGCCAGCTTTTCTGTTTTCTTATTTTTATACAAAAGATAGCCGGTATAAATATTTGAACCTATCAAAACCATAATCAAAACGCCAATTATGGCGCTAAAGATTGAAAGTGTAAAACCCTTTTGGTTAAATAATTTTTTCATAAAATTTTATTTTAATTCCTAATTCCTCATTCTAATTTTTACCTCATACATAATCTGCTCTATCTTTCTTAAATTTTGTTTCGCTTGGTCGTACTTAGTCCGCAGATAGCCGGTAATATCAAATTCAACCAGCTCGGCTAAAACGTCCGTAATGATATTTTTAATTTTTTCCACTTCCTTAAAATTGCCCTTGGCCGCCTCGTTAGTCGCGAGGCGCACCAATTCGCCGGTAGTGTCGGAGATACCTCCCAGATAAGCGTCCACACTTAAAGTAATACCCGTAATTTTATCAACTTTTTCTCCGTTGATTATATTAAAAAACATTTTTGCTTCCACATATTCCTCCACGCCGGCGTTATAGGCGCCTTCTTTTATCAGCCGATTATAGCCGAATTTTTTCTCCATTGCTTTCAGGGTATTTTCTATTTCATTTAAAGAGTTCCCGGCGATCTTAACATCCCCGCGGTGCAGGGAAAAAATAACGCGCTTGGAGTCGTGCAAAATAATATTGGCGCGGCTGATAATCTGCCGGCGCTCGCCCGTGTTCTGGTCGTAATCTCTTTTTAACTTTTGGAAAAATTTCCTATTAAGCATATATTTCCACGAACCTACAAACAGCCTACAAATTTATAAACTAAACTTTTTATAATTAAGGTCATTAAGAACTCTTAGATACTTTACGCCATGAGGAGTAAAATTGGCAAGTATAGCCAGCTCTAAACCGGTAATTTTTAAATAGGCTTTTACTTGTTCAATATTTCTTCTAGGAAAATAACTTCCTCTCTTAAGCTCTAAAATAATCTTGTTGTCAATCAAAAAATCTAAATAGTATCTGCCAATTTTTATCCCTTGTACGGAGATGTCGTATGGCATTTGCCTTTTATACTGTATGTCTTCTTTTTTTAGATGAACCTCTACTGCCCTTTCGTAATACTTTTCTTGATATCCATAACCTAATTCACTATTAACCGCGAACAAAATGCCCATAACTCTATAACTCAATGCTTTATGAATAACATTTTTGTATGTTGTGCTTCCTCCCATGATGTTTGTAGATTTGTAGGCTGTTTGTGGGTTCGGGGTAGCTACTCCGCTACTCTTAACACTTCATCCACGCTCGTAATGCCCGCCATTGCCTTAATGATGCCGTCCTGTGCCATGGTCGCCATGCCGTTTTGAACAGCCAAGGCGCGAATGTCAAACTCACTGACCTTGCCGGCCTGAATGAATTTTTCAATTTCGGCGTTCATCGCCATCACTTCGTAAATGCCGATACGACCCTTGTAGCCCAAACCCTGACAGGTTTCACAACCGTCACTTTTGTAAAAAGTCGCCTTCGTCCAGTCGCGGCCGTGCAGTTCTGCGGCCGGCACATTTTGCATAATTTCGGCTACGCGGGAGCGTTCATCTTCGCTCAATTGATGCTCACGCTTGCAAGATTCACAGATGCGGCGCACCAGACGCTGGCCAACCATGGCATTGATGGAAGGCGCGAGCAAAAACGGCTTCACGCCCATGGAGAGCAAGCGCGGAATCGTGCCGGAAGCGTCGTTCGTGTGGATGGTGGAGAGCACCAAATGCCCGGTCAATGCCGCCTGAATCGCGATTTCGGCCGTTTCCAAATCACGAATTTCACCCACCATAATGACATCCGGGTCCTGACGGACAATGGAACGCAAGCCTTTAGCAAAGGTGTATTTCTCGGAAACCTGGCTCTGGTTAATGCCGGGAACCTGATATTCAATCGGGTCTTCAATGGTGATAATTTTTGTCTCCGGCGTATTTAATTTTTGCAAAACCGAATACAGCGTGGTCGTTTTGCCCGAGCCGGTCGGACCGGTCGTGATAATCATGCCGTTAGGCCGCTCCACCTCGCGCTTGAGCTTGTGGTAGGCCTCGCCCCACAGCCCCAAATCCCGAAACGAGAGTGCCTGCTTGCGCGAGTCAAGCAAGCGCATCACGACGCTTTCGCCATAGGCCGTGGGCAGAAACGAAGCGCGGATGTCAATAGCGCCCTGTTCCATGAGAATAGAGAGCCGCCCGTCCTGAGGCTTGTCCGCGACGTTGATTTTTACCCTGGCTAAAAGTTTCAGACGCGAAATCACCTTGCCCCAAATTTTCTTATCCAGTGAGGCGGCATCGTGCAGGATGCCGTCAACGCGAAAGCGTATCTTGATGTCAGCTTCTTCGCCTTCAATGTGAATGTCTGAGGCGCGTGATTTTACGGCCGCGGCCAGCATCATGGTCACGACTTGGGTAACGTCGGCGTGCGTGATTTCTTTTTGCAAATCCTTGAAACTGCTGAAATTTTCACTATATTTATTGAGTTCATCGGCCGTAACTGCAACGCCGCGGCTGATTTGTTTCACTTTGGGCAAATGTTCGTAAAGTTTAAAAACGGCGGCAAAGCTGGTCTCGGATATTAAATACACTTCCCCCGGACAGTGCAACACGGCGCGCAACTGTTCCGCTAATGCCACAACCTCGTCGGTGAGCGCAAGCGCGCCGACGCGAAACTGCTCGCCGTCGTAAAAAAAACAAACCGCGCCGAGTCTTTCGCTCTCTGCTTGCGGTATTTTAGAAAGCGCTTCCGGGCTGACCGGGAATCCGCTTAAATTGATGTAGAGCGCGCCCTGCTGCTGGGCCGCGGCGCTCACCTGCTTTTCAATTTCTTTTTTTTTAATCTCCGTTTGCTTTTCTGCAAACTTTTCCGGCGCGGTTGCCTCGTCAGTCCCGATTGATTCCTCCTGCAAATCCTTAATTGATTGAAAATTACTGGTCATAATACAACCTTACTTCTTTTGAGCAAAACGCAACCAGCGGCCGAGATAGCTCGACGACTTCGTTTTACTGATGGTTAAAAACAAAATCGTCCAGAGAGCGTCGCTAAATGATGAGAGCAACGCGCCAATGAGCGCTACGCTCACAAACAGCGCCGCGGTGCCGGAAACCAACACAAACGTCAAGCCGGCCACGAATGTAAATTTATAAAAAACAAACAGCAGGAGCGCGAAGGGAATCACTGCTGCGGCGAGGAGCATGAGCGCGGCAAAACCCAGCGCCACGTTCAGACAAAAAATCACCAACCCGACTTCGATGCTGACGGGCAGGTTGTTTTTGAGGAGCGCAAAACCATCAGTGAACGCGTCAATGAAACGCCGGCCGCTGATAATGCTGGCGGAGAGCGCGTAGCGTATTATGAGCATGAAACCGAATGTGGCAATAACGGCGATGATAAAAACCACCACCGCGGCAACGCGCAGAACAAAATTTGGTGAGTAAATAATCGCGTTCGCGGTGGTCAGCGCGGCCAGCGCCAGCATGACTACAATAAAAATCTTTTCAATGACGCGGAAAAAAAACACCGGCCAAAAGCAGCTGATGCCGCCGCCCAGCGCTTTTTTAAAATCCATTTTCCCATTCCTCCTGATAGCGGCAACCCCTGAAATGAGCGCGCCCTGCGACACGACGGCGAGCCAGAAAACAAACGCGCCCAAAACCAACACGACCAGCAGGGCTACGATACGCAAAAATAAGCCGAGCGGGTCGGTGTGAGCCAGCGCGGCAATGTTGTACAGGATGCTGAAATCAAAAATGCCTGTAGCGCGCAAACGCTGCCAGTCCGCCGCAAAGCCGGAACTGTCATTGCTGTAGAGCTTTTGAAAAACGCCGCCGCTCGTGAGAAACGCGCTGAAAAATCCAAAAAACCACAAATATTTATTGCGCCAAACGATGTGCGCCGCTGATACGATTAAATCTTTATAGTTGAACATAGTTGCCTCCTTCTTAATTTTAGATTTAAGATTTTAGATTTTAGATTTAAGATTTTAGATTTCTGATTTTATTATACAATAAGAGTGATAAGAAAGCAAAAAACCCGAGGCAGTTGTTCCACGGGTTTTTCTTTGTATAAAATTTACTTCCCGGCGTCTTTTTCCTCTTCACCAGCATCAACTTCATTCATCATCTCTTCAAATTCTTCTTTTTCAATGGTTTCCTTTTCCAAAAGCACGGCGACAATTTTTTCTAGCGCCGGTTTATGTTGAGAAATGATGTCGCGCGCGCGCGCGACCGCACCGTTGACGTAGGCCATGATTTCCTCGTCAATTTTTTCCGCCCACTTCTCCGAATAATCCCGCTGCTCGCGAATTTCCCGGCCCAAAAAAACGAGCTCGTCTTTGCTGCCGAAAGTGCGCGGGCCTAAGTGCTCACTCATACCGTAGGTGGTTACCATGTCGTGCGCCAATTCCGTTGCCTTGCTCAAATCGCTCGTGGCGCCGGTCGTAACGTCGCCGAATATCTCCTGCTCGCTGACGTAGCCGCCCAGCATCACGGCCATGTCTTCAATGAATTCGGTTTTGGAATGCATGCGTTTGTCCTCTGTCGGCACTTTCAGCATGTAGCCGCCGGCCATACCGCGCGAGATAATGGAAATTTTTTGCACCGGGTCCACGTGCGGCAAAACGTGCGCCACGAGCGCATGACCGGCCTCGTGGTAAGCGGTTATCTTTTGTTCCGTTTCCGAGATGATGCGGCTCTTGCGCTCCGGCCCCAGCATTACCTTTTCAATGCTCTCAAACAAGTGCCGCATATCAATGAGTTTTTTGTTCTCGCGCGCGGCAAAAATTGCCGCTTCGTTGAGCAGGTTTGCCAAATCAGCGCCGGAAAAGCCGGGCGTGCGCTCGGCAATGCGGCGCAAGCTCACCTCTTTTGCTAAGGGCTTATGCGTCGCGTGTACCTTCAAAATGGCAATTCTGTCCTGCAAATCCGGATTGTCCAAAACCACCCGGCGGTCAAAACGCCCGGGACGCAGAAGCGCCGGATCCAGCACATCCGGACGATTGGTGGCGGCAATGACGATGACGTTCGTGGTCGGCTCAAAGCCGTCCATTTCAACCAAAATCTGATTGAGCGTCTGCTCGCGCTCGTCGTGTGAGCCGCCCAGACCCGCGCCGCGCTGGCGGCCGACCGCGTCAATTTCGTCAATGAAGACGATACAGGGAGAATTCTTTTTGGCGCGCTTGAACAGATCGCGCACGCGCGAAGCGCCCACGCCGACAAACATCTCTACGAATTCCGAACCGGAAATATGAAAAAACGGCACGTCGGCTTCGCCGGCGACGGCTTTAGCTAAAAGCGTTTTGCCCGTGCCCGGCCCGCCGACGAGGAGCACGCCTTTAGGAATGCGCGCGCCCAGTTCCAGAAACTTTTTGGGGCTGGTCAGAAACTCAACCACCTCGGCGAGCTCTTCTTTGGCCTCTTTGACACCGGCCACGTCTTTGAACGTGATGCGCTTTTTCTTGTCCTGGTTTTGATTGTTAAATTCACGCGCCTGCGACTGGCCAAACATCATGGCCCGACCGTTCGCTCCCTGTATCTGGCGCATCATGAAATAAATAAACACGCCAATTAAAAGCAGCGGAAGCAAAAACGGCAGCAGCGTTGCCAGCCAAAATGACAGGCCGCTCTCATCTTTGACTTCGATGCGCAGAGGCGCGAGTTTTTCCGGCGTCACGCCAAAATTGCTCAAGAGCGAAGAAAGCGATTCTCCGGTTTCTTTTTTTACTGTGAGCATGCTCGCGTCCTTAAGCTCAACATTCAGGATGTCGCCCTGCACCACAATGCTTGCAACTTCGCCGCCATTGATTTTTTCAACCAATTGCCCGATATCAGCCGGCGCCGTGTTGCCGCGCTCGTCCGCCGCACTATAAAAGAGCGCGCTGATGACAATAAAGATGAAAAAAAAGATAAAAAAATTTTTGATGATGCTTTTCATAAACTCCTACGAATTACGAATAAGTACGAATGTGCGAATACTTTTAAATCATTAACATCATAGAATAACTTCGGTAAAAAAGCAACCGTCCGGCCATGGAGACCGAACGGCATGCTCTTGTGAAATTTAAAAAATTTATGCTTTCAGTTCAGCGGATTTTGCCGAAGACTTTTTGCTTTTTTCTTTCACCTTTTCACTTTTTTCTTTTTTTTCTTTTGCTTTCTCTGCTTTCGGCTCTGCCGGCTTTTCGTCTGTACTCACTGCGTCAGCCGACTGCTCTTCCGCCTTTGCCACGGCGGCTTTTTCAGCTTTGCCGCTGGCTTCGCGCCCCGGCGCCATGCCCAAACCCATACGATGCTCCCGCGGCTCCATGGAAATAATGTAAAAATCATAGGCTTTGCCTATACTAAACAAATCTTCCAATTTTTGGCCGGCCTTTAAGTTGAGGTTGGAAACGTGCGCGAGCGCGTGAATGTCGTCATCAAGTTTCACGAACAAGCCGAACGGATTGATTTTTAAAATTTCGCCGCTGACTTTGTCGTTGAGGTGATAGTGCTCGGCCACTTCCGTCCAGGGGTCTTTGAGCAGTTTTTTGGCCGAGAGGAAAATTTTGGCGCCGTCAATGTTGATGATTTCAGCTTTGAGAATGTCGCCCACCTTGTAGTGGTCGGCCGGATTTTCAATGCGCTGCCAGGCCAGCTCGGAAATATGGATGAGGCCCTCAAGTCCCTCGCCGAAGCTGATGAAGACGCCAAAACTCGTCACCGCCGTGATCGTGCCGACAACGACTGTTCCCGGCTTATACTGGCTGATGACGTCCCGCTGTTTTTCGCTCCAGGCCATTTTTTCGGAGACGATGAATTTTTCTTCCTTTTCATTCAAATCCATGACCTTCGCCTCCATGTCAGTACCAACGAAACTTTTAAGTTTTTCCAAAATCTTACTCTTGTCGCCGCCGCTGACGCGCGGATAGTTATCCGGCGACAGCTGAGACACGGGCAAAAAACCGACGATTTGACCATAGATGACAACCAAGCCGCCTTTGTTGGCTTCCTTGATTTTGACGGCAATAATTTTTTTATTTTCCAGCGCGTCGGAAAGCGCGGCCCAGGCCTTTTGGTGGCCGGCGTAGCTAAAGGAGAGTTCAAGCTCGCCGCTTTCGTTTTCGGTATCGATGACTGTCGCCTCAATGGTGTCGCCGGTTTTTAAATTGGCGTACTCGGGCGCCTCGCGATAGAGTTCGCGGCCGCGCACGATGCCGACCATGATGCCGCCGATGTCAAGCTTAACCTCGGCGTTGGAAGCCGAGAGCACGGTGCCGGTCACGATGTCTCCCACCTTGGGCGGCGTGAAGCTGTCTTGTTCCAAAAGCGCTTGAAACTCATCGTTTGTTTGAGTGTTTTTTTCTGGCATAAAAATAAAAAAATACGTTTAACCCTGTTTACCCAAAAATTGCTTTGGGGAACGAGCTCCTCGCGGCGCCGCGAACCGAGAGGACTATATAAAAGCGGCAAAATTGTTATAACGAAACTATACCACAAGAGCCGTAAAAGTCAAATTTAGCTATTTTAACAAATCATCAAGTTCGCACGAAAGCAAAGCTGATTTATTAAGCACTGTCTGTTCTTTCTGATTCAAATTGTCGGCCGTCATGCGGATAACTTTGGTGACAATGCTGTCGCCGAGCATTATGTGATTTGTTTTTTTGAAATAATTTTCAGTTTTCTGATAAAAAAGAGTGGCATACCGCAGTAATTTTTCATGAGCAGCTAATTTTGTACTCCAGCCATAGTCGGAAATTTCGCTTTTTTCCCTGACTTCTTTGTCTATTTTAATCTGCAAATCTATATCTTTAAATATAATCCAATGGTCGCTGATAATATAGATAATTCTTATCGCTTTGCCATCTTCTGTCTTATACCAAAAAATGAAAGAAAAATTATCTGAACTAAAATCCTGATGTGTTGTTACGCGCTCAAACTCTGTGACAGTATGGATTTTATATTCATCCAAAAGCCGCAAATAACTTTCCCGCCAATTTTTAAGCCAATTTTCAATATAAGTCCTGTCCACGAACAAAGGCGATAAGTCCTGCTTAAGATTTTCGTCGCTCACTTTATTCATCTGTAATGTGAGCTTATCAAAAAGCGCGCGCAAGTCTTTTACATCAATACTTTTAGCTATCATATAATCAAAATCCGGTACGACTTTTCTACCCATATACCAAATCAGATCATAAATGTCGCGTCCTTTTTCCTCATACAGTGCGTCTCCCACGCCACGGGTGCCGCGCAGAAAAATAGCGGCTAATTTACTCGCCATCAGCGCGCCCATGTTGTAGGTCAGAATGACAAAAGAAAGCTGGCTGCTGTTTATCGGCCGGCGTTCAGTTACGGTGTTTGGGGCAATAAAATGGTTAAGGTCAATTTTTACGTGCACCTGATTTGACGGATGGCCGAGACTTAACTCCGTACCGACGTGAAATTTTAAAAGCAAGCCTCTACCGGTGGTAATTTTTACTGTCAGAAAATCAGCGCCGGCGCCGTAGATATTTACAAAATAATCCGCAACCTCTTCTTTGAACTCTTCCAAAAAAAATTTTGTTACTGTCTGGGAAATTTCAAAATCCAAATCAACCGACATCCGGTCAAGCCCGTGAATGATGCGCAAAGCGGAACCGCCGTACATAATCCATTGGCTGTATTCCGGATGATGGTAAATAAAGTTGAGAACGTAAAACTGTAATAGCTCTTTCGTTTTATTCTGTTTTACATCAGAGCGGACTCCCATGTATCCAGATAACTCATCAGCTAGTCTACTTTTTAAATTTTTTAATATCTGTTCGCTCATACAAATTTTTTAATACTTTCATAAAATTTTTTCTGTTCCGTCGCATCCATTTCATCAATATCTACTCGCAATTCTTCTATGAGCGTTTTAAGATTTTCTATCTTAACGCCGCGGAACTGGCGCGTCCTGAAATATAACAAATCAAACAATGCTTTGGACGGTGAAGCGATATAAAAATCAAACCTGCCCTTAACCAAAAAAAAATCCGAGAATAAATCTTTTTTCATTGACTGATACGCGAAAATACCTGCTTTCGTCTGATAGCTTCTGGTAACTTTGGGGGTAACTGAAGTGATGGAATGAATCGCTTCGGTAGCGAGGTTATAATACTGGAGAGCGGTCCAAGAACTCACATATGAGGGGGTACGAATAACGTTCGCGAGATAAAACGAGTATGAAATATCCGCTCTATTTTTTTCAAAAAAATCCACAGACACGTACAATCCTTTTTTAAGCGGCAGGATTTCTTTGTATTTCAAAAATCGGCTGATGTAGGTGTCAATCGTCGTGTCTCTAAGCCCCAACTGTTTACCGAGCTGATAAACAGTGCTTTTATTAAAATGGGGTAATGATTTTAGCTGTTCTAAAAGGTTTTTTTTGCTTTTCATATCTTTGACATTAGTGTACCATTTGTGAAATATACTGTCAATAGCAACGAAATGCAAAAATGTGCTCAAAAAATATTTGACAGGATGGAGGGCGAGCCAATAATATAAATACTTTTATTTTTCTTGAATAATTGTATTAAAGTTTTCGTGCCAGCGCAAGTAGAGCCTATAATATTATTAGCTATTATAAAAGCAACGGCGATATTATTGCTTTTTAAATTTTGTAATAATAACTTTTTTGCATCTGAAAAATTGTCACTATTACTTTTAGTCAAATGCAGATGGCTGTCAACTCTTATCATTTCTTTCTCAACAAAATTATATTATCCGCGCTGGCTTTTTTTAATTTTTTAGCTGACCAGCGCTCAAAAAATCCTAAAAATTCAAAATCATCCGTAAATTCAACGACTGTTTTAAACTCTTGAGGAAATATTAACTTCAAATCGTCTTTATCTTCCAATAGTATTTTTTTGCCCGAGTCGTTGATTTCCAATTTAATTATTTGTTCAATGGTTTGATTTAGTTCGTCAACTGGTTTCAACTGATAAGTCGCGTTGATTTTTATCCTATCTTTTGTCATGCTCCACTTTTGCTGTTTCCAAAAATTTGGGCTTGCCCAAGTCATAGCGAGATTTTCGATTAAATATAAACCGCCGGAATTCAGACAGCTGGCGACAGATTTAAGATGGCTGATGAATTCATTATTATTTTTAATATAAGCGATTGATCCCATCAAGATGTAGGCAAAATCAGTTTTTTCTGGCAAAGAAAAGTTATGCATCCCGGCTTTTGTGATTTCTACTTTAATATTCTCTTTCGCCGCTTTCATTTGCAGATATTTTAACATCTCTTTGCTCAAATCAATTCCAAATGATTTATATCCCCGCCGCGCAAATTCCCTTAATTGCAAAGCCGGCCCGCAAGCAATATCCAAAACTGACATTACTTTAATACGACTGTGTATTTTTATAAATTTTTCAAATAAATTTATTTGTTTTCTTATATTAACAAAATTAAAAGCAAGTTCATAATATTCAGCTTGTTGGTAAATTTTTGATCTCATAATTATCGCGATTAATGTATTAATTTTGCTTTCAATATAATCTAATTTAAGCAATTTGTCCATTACTTAAATATCTATGAAAGGCGATTTAACACCAATCTTGAACCAATCTTGACACATTGACAAAAGGCGGCTACACTGGTAGCATTGTGACAGACTAAATTTTAATAACCTACCACCAAAGCCATGTTAATGATAAGACTCGCTCGCATCGGCAAAAAAAAGCAGCCGACGTATCGCCTCGTCGTATCGGAAAAAACCCGCGATATGTACGGCCGGGCGCTGGAAATTATCGGTCATTACAACCCGCGAACCAAAGAACTTGAGCTAAAAAAAGATAGAATTTCCCATTGGTTTGCGCGCGGCGCCAAAGCTTCCAAAACCCTCCATAACCTTTTTATCAGCAAAGGCATTCACGAAGGCAAAAAAGTGCCAGTAACCCACATCAGCAAAAAAAATCAGGCTAAACAGACGGAAAAAGAAAAAAAATCCGCCGAAAGCAAACCAGCCGCTCCGGCACAGCCTGAAGCGGAAAAGCCGGCGGAAATTTAAAAATTTTAATTAACTAATTTGTAACTGTACCCTTTTGCACATCCTTTGCAGAGGTTTCACTGCAAAAGAGTATGGGAGAAAAAGCGCTATGGAAATACAGGATAAAGATTTCTTGGAGTACCTCGTGAAGGCTATCGTTGGCCATCCGGAAAGCGTCTCTGTAGAAAGAACTGTTGACGAACGCGGCGTTCTGTTGACCCTCAACATTCACCCCGAGGATATGGGGTACGTCATCGGCAAGCACGGTCAGACTGCCAAGTCCATCCGCACTTTGCTAAAAATTGTCGGCGCCAAAAACAACGCGCGGGTGAACCTCAAAATCAACGAACCGGAAGGTTCAACCCACGTCCGCCGGCCGATGCGCGACGATTACCCGCGCCGTGAAATGTCTCACGATGACATTTCAACTGAAGCGGTTGATGACCTCAAAATCTAACTATTCAAATTTCTAAAAAAAGAAACCAAAAAGCCACACGTAGTGGTTTTTTTGGTATAATGTTATGACGTTCCACATCATCACCATCTTCCCCGGCATTTTCACCTCATATTTTAATGAGAGTATTTTAAAGCGCGCCCAACAGAAAAAAATTTTAAAAATAAACGTGCATAATTTGCGCGACTGGAGCGCTGACAAACATCACCGTGTTGACGACCGGCCCTACGGCGGCGGCGCGGGAATGCTCCTGATGGCTGAACCAATCATGCGCGCCGTCAAAACCATCAGGTCAAAGGTTAAAGATAAAAAATTAAAAGTAGTACTCTTGTCAGCTAAAGGAAAAAAATGGACGCAAACGATGGCTAAACGCTATGCAAAATCAGAGAACGTCATACTTATCTGCGGCCGCTACGAAGGCGTTGACGAGCGGGTGAAAAAAGTGGTGGATGAGGAAATTTCCATCGGCGACTACGTCCTCACCGGCGGCGAAATCGGCGCCATGGCTATCGTTGATTCAGTTGCGCGGCTTTTGCCCGGAGTCCTGGGCAATGAAGACTCGGCTGTTTTTGAATCCCACGCTCAACCGGGCGTATTGGAGCACCCGCACTATACCCGGCCGGAAGTTTTGGAGATAGCGGGAAAAAATTACCGCGTGCCAAAGGTATTGCTTTCGGGCAACCATGAAAAAATTGAAAAGTGGCGGAAACTGAAGAGTAAAAAAGTTTAACGCGAACTATGCGCATATTAGGAATTGAATCAAGCTGCGACGAAACAGCCGCCGCTTTCATTGAGGCAAAAAATAGCCGTATCCGCGTACTGTCCAGCGTTGTGTTTTCGCAAATTGACATCCATAAAAAATACGGCGGGGTCGTGCCCGAAGTCGCCGCGCGCAACCACATCCTCAAAATCATTCCGGTCATAGAGAAAGCCCTAAAAACCTCACTCCCGTCCCCTCTCCTTAGTAAGGAGAGGGGAGACGAGCGAAGCCCGCTTCGCCTGCGAAGCGAGGCGAGCGAGTGGGGTGAGGTAAATGCCATTGCCGTTACCGCCGGTCCCGGTCTTATCTCCTCCCTTCTCATCGGCATTGAAACGGCCAAAACGCTCGCCTACGCTTGGCGCAAACCTATTATCGGCGTCAACCATTTGGCCGGTCATATTTATAGCGCGTGGCTCGCCTCGCCGAACGTGCCCAAATTTCCCGCGCTCGCCCTCATTGTTTCCGGCGGCCACACCGAATTGGTTTTAATCAAAGACCACTATAAATTTAAAATAATCGGCCAAACGCGCGATGATGCCGCCGGCGAAGCTTTTGACAAGGCGGCTAAAATTATGGAATTAGGATATCCGGGCGGACCCGTAGTAGCCAAAATGGCGGCGCGATTTCAAACAAAAAATAAAAAATCACAACTTAACATAGAGTTCCCGCGTCCGATGCTCAATGACAATAAGTTTGATTTTAGTTTCTCCGGCTTAAAAACTTCTCTTTTGTATAAAATTCAAAAAGACAAATCATGGCGCACCAAAATTCCCGAGTACTGCGCCGCCTTCCAGCAAGCAATCATTGACGTCTTGGTTGCCAAAACCATCAAAGCTGCACAAAAATACCAAGTCAAATCAGTTATTCTTGCCGGCGGCGTAGCGGCTAATATTGAATTGCGCCGGCAGCTTGGTGAAAAAATAAAGCACGAGTTGCCGCGCGTGAGCTATCACACTCCTCATTTAAAATATACCACCGATAATGCGGCCATGATTGCCGCGGCCGGATACTTTCTTGCCCGCCGAAGCCATAGCGAAGGCGGGTTAGCTAAAGAAAAAAAATTTACCCCTTGGCAGAAGTTACGGGTTGACTGCAATCTGAAATTGTAAAAAAGTTGACAAAACATAAGTAACGTGCTATTTTACTCATTACAATATCGCTCTTTTCATACGCCTCAAACTTCCCAAATGTGCCTATTTTCCGGCTTATTTGGGAATGTTGAGGTAAAAAAATATTTTTCGGAGGATAGAATCATGAATAAATCTACCATGGGTTCTTTTTTGATTTCAACTATTATTTGTATTATTATTTTGTCTCTTGGTTGTGTTTTAATCGGCTGTGCAACATTTGACCCAGGTGTCTACGGGCGGCAACGCCAAACCGAAATGGCTCGGCATGCAGCGCGAACCAGCATGTATCAGGCCGAAGGCCTCCGAGCTCAGGAGCGCATTGCCGATAGCAATGCGTATATTTGGCAACGCAATGCGGAGCAAGCTTACCTTAATCGCATTGCGGCCGTGGCTGGACATGAAGTCACTAACGTGACAAATGTCCATGTTCTGCAGGAAAAATTAAATAACCTGCGGGACGGGTGGCCCGACGAAGGTTACGGCCAAACTGGCCAACGACGACGTCTGGTTCGTTTGTATGTAACAAACGAATCAAAAAATTACGTCGTCCGGTTCGCCGAACCGCCTTTTGATAAAATCGGCGAGTTAGGTCCAGGGGAAACGAGTGATTTCCCCGTTACAGTACAAGAAGGCTCCCTAACCCTCCGTTATTTTGAAACGGAGTTAGGGAGAGACAGTTCTTATGGAGGTAGGGAACGCAACATCCCTGTCTTCATTCAAGAAGGGAGGACAAAACCGATTACAATTAAAAATCGGTGATGCTTCTCCCACAAAAAACAAACGGTGTCTGGTTGAACTTACAGGCACCGTTTTTACTTTTTTAAAAATTATCATGTCTATCCAGCAGTGGTACCATCGGCTCCTCCAACCTCCAACAAATTACTCAACACAAAATACACAATCGCGTACGCCGCCACAATCACAATCACGCCAATCACCGCCTGGCGGATTAACTCTTTGGCTTTGGTAACTTGCTCGTCATTGCCCTGCGCCGTCATCCAGAGGTAACCGCCGTAAAAAACTTCAATCAAAAATATCATACCCACCAAGGCCAGCACCGCGTTAATAACAATAGCCACCACATTGCCCACGCTGTTTTGCGGACCGGTCTCGTAGCCGGCGCTTTGACCCAAGATATCAAATAACTGTCTGGTCGCTCCAGCGCCGCCGTTTCCTCCTCCAATTGGCAACATACCGTCATTTTCTGTCGGTTCACCAACCGCAAACACAAGATAAGGCACGAGCGCCATGCTTAATAAGAGCACTAAGACAAGTACGTGGCGCCAACGTAACTTTTTATAAATCTTCAACATACTCCTACGAATTACGAATGGGTACGAATGGACGAATAAACCGTTAGTGAATGTTTAAAATTCTGATGTACTTGACGTTGCGGTTAGTAAAATTTGCCAAAATACCCAATTGTAAATTTGTTACTTTTAAATAATTTTCAACCTGTTTAATGTTATTTTTCACAAAGTAATTGCCCCGTTTTATCTCCAACACTACCCTATCTTCAATAACAAAATCCATAAAATACATACCTATTGCTTTTCCCCGGAATCGTACGCGGTACGGCACCTGCTCAACGTAGCGTATGGCCTGCGTTGCTAAACAACGAGCCGTAGCTTTTTGGTATATTTTTTCTTGGTAGCCGCCGCCTAACTCGTTATATACTTCAAACAAACAGCCAATAATTTCGTAACTCAATTCAGGGAAAAGAATGTTTTTGCGCACCGCACTTTCATCATACATAAAAGATATATTCGCAACATTCGTACCCATTCGTAATTCGTAGGAATGCTAGAAGCCCTGCAAATTTGAGTTAAACCCGCCCGAGCTCAGCGCGGCCAAAACAAAGTAGACAATCGCGTAGGCGCCAACGAATAAAATCATGCCAATCGTTGCGTTGCGTATAATGGTCTTGGCTTTGACAACCTGGTCATCGTTGCCGTGCGCCATCATCCACAAACTGCCGGCATACACTACCAACCCCAAATAAATCACACCGAGCAGTTGTGCGAAGTAGCTGATAATGAGTCCGACGATTTTGGGAAACTCGGTAATGTTGTTTTTGCTCGTGTCGTATTGAGCGGCTTTTCCCAGCTGTTCTAAATTACCACCCAGAGACTGTATTTCAGTTCCTCCCGCTTGACTCCCGCTATTTGACTGAGCTGACACAGCAAAAGGGCTAAACGCAAACACAAGCAGCGCGAAGCCGGCCAATATGTTTTTTATT
>MFGL01000009.1:3346-5662 GCA_001778285.1 Candidatus Falkowbacteria bacterium RIFOXYC2_FULL_47_12 | reverse complement strand
TATAAAATGCATAAAATTTATGGCTACTTGACGCCAGTGGCGACGCTAAATATGCCGACAATAACCGCGACCAAGATATAGCCGCTGACCAAAATGATGGAGGCGTAAATGGTATTGCGAAAACGCTTTTTTGCCGCCAGCACCTTTTCCGCGTTATCGTGGGCGGTCATGTACTCGTATGTTCCCAAAACGATTTGAATCATCATGTTAATGCCGATAAATCCGGTCCAGCCAATCAGTGCGCCGATGTAGAGCGGCAATTTTGTCTGGGGATCATCAATGCGTTCGTAACCGGAAACGTCTGAAATTTGATTTAAATTCCCGTCAAATGCATCGTTGAACACGTCAGCTTGCGCAATACACGGAATCATCACTAACATTACTGCTGCATACCCGCACATGATTAAATTTGAAATAAAACGCATACACACAAACATTAACGTTGAAAAATCTTTGCGTCTCCCGCGCCGACAAAAAAATCAACCCAGGCAATGGTCAAAAAGTACGCCGCCATGACTATCAGCACTCCGATGAAGCCGCGCTTGATCCAGTTCTTCGCTTTGTTCACCGCCTCCTCGTCGCCACCGGCGCTATTCATGATAAAAAATCCTATCAAAACGATGCACAGCATTACCACCCCCAAAAGCGAGAGCACATAGCGCAAAACCGTACCAATGGTATTTATCAAATCAACCTTTGACGTGTCATAATTCGCTCCCTGCTCGCCGGCAGTATCTTTCAGCCCGCTGAATTCTTCAAACGGCTGCTGGGCATTCGCCATTGGCAAACAAAAAACATTTAAAAAAATAGCTATGCTGCCGACTGCAAGTAACCTCTTTAAAAAAGACATAAACATCATTGCAAGGAATTGATGAGAGCCGTACCGATGTAGCGGGTAATCAAAAAAGCGGCAATCACTATCATGAGCCCGTAGGCCGCGGCGGTAAAAATGTTAATCGCCTGCCCCACTTTTTCTTCGCTGCCGCCGGCCGTCATCCAGATAAACCCGCCGTAAATAATGAGGATTAAAAAAACAACGCCGACGAACGAGAGCACGACGTTGATGACGCGTCCGACGATAGTGGCGACGCTGGCTTTTTCAGACTGTGCCTGAATGGTAGTGCCCTTAAAAGCATCACTAGCGGTTGCCCCCAAACCGTAGTCGCTTTGGGCAAGCGTCATTTGCGGGACAATAAAAAAAAACAGGCTCGCGCCGAACATTGAAACAACAATGATGTAAGAAAAAAAGCGCATACACTTTATAGAAGTAATTTTGGAAATACTTCTCTCGCGTCCCCTCCCCTTACCAAGGGGAGGGGTAGGGGTGGGGTTGATAGTAGTTTTACCCAGTCCCGCACCAAGATTTGGTGAGGAACTGTAAAAAATACTATTTTTATAAAGTTGTGGTCGCACTTACTAACGCGTTGATGACGAAGCGCGCGATGCCGAACGCCGCCAATACAATGACGATACCGATAATGCCGGCGCTCATCAGCTTCTTGGCTTCGTCAACTTTGTCCTGGTTGCCGCCGGCCGTCATCCACTTGAACCCGCCGGCCAAAATGATAACCACAGCAACGATACCCAAGAATCCCAGCAAAATATTCACTACCTGCGCGGCGATTTCCCGCGGGTCGCGTTCGCCCAATTTAATGTTTGACTGAATATTTTGTTCAACGTCCGTGCCGCCCCAATAGTCTGAGGCGCTGGTGTCGTTCGAATTACTATTAGTAGCTTCATCAGCAGCTACCGGTCCGGCCAAAGCCAAACTCACCACCGGCATAATGAAGAGTAATGATAAAAACTGCACTAAAATTTTTTTCATACACACCCCCTCTCTGTTCTGACATAATGTGAAGCAGGTATAAAAACCGGCTCTTTTTTATGTATTAAATAATTAAATATAATTACACAGTCGCACTGGTAAGCGCGTTCACCACAAACCGCGCGATACCAAAGGCGGCAAGCACTATAACCAAGCCGATAACGCCGGCGGTCATAATCTTACGCGCGGTACCGATTTTTTCATCGTTGCCGGCCGCGGTCATCCACATGAAGCCGCCTGCAATAATGAGCACCACGGCGATGATACCCAAAAATCCTAAGATAATGTTGATGACGCTCGCGGCGATAGTGCGCGGGTCTTGATTGCCCAAACCAGTGGCGGTTCGTATGCTTTCTTGAGTTACTTTTCCGCTGCTTCCCTGCCCCCACACGTCAAGATCGGTGGTAGATACGACGCAAGCCCCATTCTGCGTAGTATATCCGCTCTTGCATGCACAAACCCTTGTGGCACCTGTCGTACAATAGGAATTT
>MFGL01000009.1:0-3320 GCA_001778285.1 Candidatus Falkowbacteria bacterium RIFOXYC2_FULL_47_12 | reverse complement strand
TGTAGTGCAGGACTGTGCCAAAGCTGTTGCTGATACGCTGTACGGACTGCTGATTACAATAGCAAACGCAAAAACAATTGACGCACCTGTGATAAAAAATAATTTCTTCATAAAATTTAAATTAAATAATAAATTTTATTTTAAATTTTAAACTATACCTAACCTACTTTGTCGCATTTACTAATGCATCCACCACAAACCGCGCGATACCAAAGGCGGCAAGCACTATAACCAAGCCGATAACGCCGGCGGTCATAATCTTACGCGCGGTACCGATTTTTTCATCGTTGCCGGCCGCGGTCATCCACATGAAGCCGCCTGCAATAATGAGCACCACGGCGATGATACCCAAAAATCCTAAGATAATGTTGATGACGCTCGCGGCGATAGTGCGCGGGTCTTGATTGCCCAAACCAGTGGCGGTTCGAATGTTTTCCGCCCCGGCGCCGGAGCCTTCACCCCAAACGTCAGCAACACACTTGGCATTAATGCAAGCGAGCCCAGCGGCACAAACGCTCGTATCTGAACAAGTATCGCCTACTTTAACTGCACCAGCCGCCAACACCGGCACCGGCATCGCTAATGCCAAACTTACCAAGGGCGTTACCACTAATGTGGCAATGATGAAAAAAATTGATTTTTTCATAAAATAAATTAAATTAGATGAATTAAGTTATTAACAACCTTTGAATATATTTTACCACAAAACCGCCGAAGCGGCCAAATTACTGTCAATGCCGCTGCCGGTTGTCTTTTTGCCTAAAATAATTTAAGCTGAATTATATGCTCAACCTTTCTATTTTCAAATCCTACGACATCCGTGGCATTTACCCGCAGGAGCTGAATGAAGAAGCGGCCTACACCATTGGCCGCGCTTATGCCCGGCGCGTCAAAGTGAACGAAATTATCGTGGGCAGCGATATGCGCTTGTCCGGTCCCGCGCTCAAAGCCGCACTCATCCGCGGTATTACCGACGAGGGCGTCAGTGTCGTTGACATCGGTCTCGTGCCCGTTGATGCCGTCTACTTTGCCGTGCGCAAACAAAATTATCCGGCTGGCGTCATGATTACAGCCTCGCACAATCCCAAAGACTACAACGGCTTCAAATTGCCTCTGCCGGGAATCGGCTGGGTGCGCGGCGAAGAGCTGCGCGACGATGTTGTGAACCTGCCGCCGTTAGCGGAAAAAATCAAAGGCGGCATAAAAGAATTTGACATCTTGCCGGACTACATCAAACACGTTTTGTCTTTTTGCGATGTAAAACAAGTAAAGCCCTTTAAAGTCGTCGTTGATGCCGGCAACGGCATGGCCGGCAAAGTCGTACCGCTCTTGCAGCCGCACTTGCCAATTGATATTATTCCGCTCAATTTCGCGCTGGATGGCAATTTCCCGGCGCACCCGTCAAATCCGCTTTTACCGGAAAGCCAAGTCCAAATACGGGAAAAAATTTTGGAAACCACAGCCGACTGCGGAGTTATCTTTGACGGCGATACGGACCGGCTGTTTTTTGTGGATGAGACAGGCGAATTCGTCCCGGCCGATTTAACGCTTTTGATTTTAGCCAAAGAATTTTTGCGCCGCGAGCCGGGCGCGGGCATTGTCTATAACGCCATCTGTTCGCGCATTGTCTCCGAAACAATCAAAAAATGGGGGGGCAGACCGTTGCGTGCCAAAGTCGGCTTTGTGAATGTCATGAAAACTATGGCCGATGAAAAAGGAATTATGGGCGGCGAACTCTCGGCGCATTATTCTTTTCGCGACAACGGCTACGCCGACTCAGGTTTTATCGCCTGGCTGATTTTACTGCAACTCTTGTCTGAAGACGGCCGCAAGCTCTCGCACATTGTCAGTGAGTTTGACGTCTATAATAAATCACCGGAAATTAATATTGAACTTGACAAAGCGAATCGCGCAGCGGCTATTGAACGTCTGAAAGAAAAATATAAAAATGCCACTCAAGACGAACTTGACGGCCTGACCGTGACGTTCCCTGATTGGTGGTTTAACGTGAGAGAGTCAAACACCGAGCCGCTTTTGCGTGTCACGATTGAAACGCCAAATGCACAGATAACTGCAGAAAAAAAAGAAGAAATTCTAAAAATTATCCAACAATAATTAAATATTTTTTATAACTTTTAACAACTGTTCATGCACTCCGCCATTGCTTGCTACTATATCAGTGGAATTTATTGTTATTTTTTCTCCGTTCACATCAGTTACTTTGCCACCCGCCTCTTCAACCAATAAAGCTCCGGGGAGGATATCCCATGAATTTGTTTGCAACCAAACACAAGCATCTTCCTTGCCGCCGGCAATGTATGTAAGAGACGCGTGTAAGCTGCCGTAAAAACGAATTTGAAAGACAGCGTTGAAAATTTTTTCTAATTTTTTAATGACTCGCCGGCGTGCATCTTTTTTGGAAGATAAATGACTTGAAAGAATGGTTTCACTCAAAAATTTGCGGCTGCTTACCGTAATTTTTCTGCCGTTCATGGTAGCCCCCCTGCCTCTTTGGGCAACATACATCTCATTTTTAACCGGATTATAAATGACGGACAAAACTGGTATTTTAGCTTTGAGCAAACAAATGCCCACGCGAAATGGAGCCATTCCGTAAGAATAGTTTATAGTTCCATCAATGGGATCAATCAGCCATAAATACTCCGCTTTTTCCTGTGCTATCTGCGCTGAACCTTTTTCTTCAGAGAAGATGTCGTGCTTAGGAAAATTATTTTTTAAACTGCTGATAATTATTTCTTCCGAACGCAAGTCAACCTCTGTAACAATATCTCTTTTGGCTTTATACGTAATTTCCTTAACCTTATTAAGGTGAGCCATTAGTAATCTACCGGCCTTTTTAGCTGCATGTATCGCGACTTTTTGTTCAAAATCTAAATTCATATTTTTATAAAACACCAACCGCCCGCTTTACTTTCGCCATGGTTTCGGCGGCAATCACCTTGGCCTTGCCATTGCCTTCACTCAACTTTTTAGCCACGAACTCATCGTCAAAGCTGTAGTACTTCTGCTGAAAATCATGCAAAAAAGTTACGACTACGTCAGCCAAGTCTTTTTTAAATTCTCCGTACAGCTTTCCCGCGTACCGCTTTTCCAGATCCTTTACCGCGACGTTTGCCAACAGCGCATAGATTGTCAAAAGGTTGGAAATGGCCGGTTTTTGCTTTTCGTCAAAGCGTACTTCTTTACCGGTATCAGTCACCGCTTTCATGATTTTTTTGCGCGCGGCTTCGGGTTTGTCCAAGAGCGCAATGTAGTTTAAATTGCTCGCGGCCGACTTGCTCATTTTTTTGCTCGGGTCA
>MFGL01000008.1:28784-31150 GCA_001778285.1 Candidatus Falkowbacteria bacterium RIFOXYC2_FULL_47_12 | reverse complement strand
GTACTCCCACCTCCACGCCGACGGTTACGCCGACGCCGACGGTGACGAATACACCGACAGCGACGTCGACAAGCACGGCAACCCCGACCATTCCCTTGCCGGCAGAAATAACTTCCGAAGATGTAGCGAACGTTCAAGGCGCTGTGTCCGAAGAAGCGCCGGTGAGGATGACGATAAAGGTAATCGGGGAAGATGGAAAAGAAACAATAGTGCGGGATGATGAAAAAGATATGAAAGTTTTAATTTCTCATCCTCAAAAAATCGGCTTTGCTTCTATTGTCTGCACTATGCAAGGAATAGAAATAAACTCTTTGTTGATTGGAAAAAAAGTCGATAATAATAGCTACCAGAATTTGAAGGTGCTCTCTCTCAATTTATCCGCAAATAGAGTTGAATTTTTTTGCGGAGACGGAGAAACTATTATTGAATTCATTTCTTACTGTAGAAAAAGAGTAACGGAGGGGAGGTATGAGTGGCCACAAAAAAAGATGAATGTAATCGTGGTTGCTCCATATCCTCCCACACCAACCGCAACCACGACGCCGCTGCCGACAACAACGCCTACTCCGACGGCAACCCCCACCAGGGTTCCCGTTTCGGCCACGACAGATAAAGTCGTGGTTGGTAGTCAATATCAGGTGCTGTCAGAGGGGTTAAGTGTCCTCTTTGGGAGCACATTGAAGATTGACTGGAGCGGAACAGAGCTCCCGCAGGATGCCGGAGAGTTCCACGTGTATGTGGAAGTCAACGGCGATTCGAGAGAATATCTTGGACGGAGGATTGGCGGGAAGGTTTTTCTCTGGCCATCCTCGGTCGAAACTGTTTCAAAATTTCTGTCAGGTCCGACGGTCCCGAGTCGCTACCGCTTTGAGATAGCGGCAATAAAAGGAAGCCCTCGGCCATGGGCTTCGTCTAAGGAAGTTTTTTTACTTCATAGTTCTTTACCCGCCGTGGCCGTATTGGATTCGGCCGGTGATTTGGTGGAGGTAAGGGAGAAAGACGAAGATCTTCCGATGGGCCGGGAGTTAATGATTGTTGCCGATTTCCCGCGAATGGGTATTGACGCCACTGTTGCGTTGATGGTCCATTGGCAGGTATCTGTCAATGACGCCCCGTGGGATTACTTGGGGCAGTCTGAACCTATGGACAACATCCTGCGTTGGCGGACCGGCGCGGGGAATGTAGTTTTAAATTATCGGGGCGGTCCGCAATTTGGAAGCACTTATCGCTTTCGGGCGGTAGTTTTCCAAACAAATGGGGACAAAAAATTCACTGTCCCCAGTGCGCCGGTTGCTTTTAAACTGGCACGATGATAATGTTCGTTCCTTAAATCAAAATGGGTCGCCAGTGCAATATACTGACGACCCCTTTTTTATTTTAAATCATTATAAATTTTTTACCTGACAAAATCTGTTAATAGTTCCAGCTCTTTTGGATTCGCCAGCTTGTTTCGCTTTAAAATCTCAACCACTTTCAATTTCCAATTGTTATCCCGTTCCCGGTCGCCTTTGATAACGGCGATGATGTCGCCTTTCTGGTTAGCTAATTTACTGTCTAATGTGCTATCAATATATTTTTTCATCTCATTAGTGTGTTCGCCTTTTATATATTCAATGATGTCACCCTTTTGGTCAGCTAACTTACTGTCAATATAATCTTTCATCTCATGCGTATGTTTAGCGAGCTTCTGATCAATTTTTTCGTCAACAATACGCTCTACCGCCGGCAATAAAACATCCTCGGCAAAAGTGCCTAAAACTTCCCCCAACTCTTTTTTCGTAACCGGATTGTTATTATTATTTTTCGCCATAGAATAATACTATAACGCGACAGTTTTTTAGTCAATTTTTTTATTTCTCATATTTTTTTTCTCCTTCTGCAAAACAGCCAGCGTTGTTTTGATCACTGTATCCGGGTTCAGCGACATGCTGTCAATGCCGCAGTCAACCAAAAAGTCGGCAAACTCCGGGTAGTCGGAAGGCGCCTGGCCGCAGATGCCGATTTTTTTGTGCAGGGAGCGCGCGGTTGCGATGGCATAGGCGACCAAACTCTTAACCGTTGCGTCTAATTCATTGTAAATGGGGGCAACCAATGCGCTGTTGCGGTCAACGCCTAATGAGAGCTGGGTGAGGTCATTGGTGCCGATGGAAAAACCGTCCACGTACTTGGCAAACTCCTCAATCAAAATGACGTTTGAGGGGACTTCCACCATGAGGTAGATATCAAGGCCGTTTTTGCCGCGCTGCAGACCATTGTCGGCCATAATTTTGAGGACTTTGCGCAATTCATCCAGGGTGCGGACAAAGGGAATCATGATTTTGACGTTGGTCAGCTTCATTTTTTCACGCACGATTTTAAAACCTGCG
>MFGL01000008.1:24979-28773 GCA_001778285.1 Candidatus Falkowbacteria bacterium RIFOXYC2_FULL_47_12 | reverse complement strand
GAAGGCGTCAATGAAATCAGGGTGGTAGTAGCGGCTGGCTCCGCGCCAGCCCAGCATGGGATTGGCTTCAATTGGTTCAAAGAGCGTGCCGCCGATGAGGTTTTTGTATTCGTCGGTTTTAAAATCCGAGAGCCGCACGATAACATCTTTGGGGTAAAAGGCCGCGGCGAGCATGGCGATGCCCTGCGAGAGCTGGTCCAAATAGAACTGTTTTTTGTCCGCGTAACCGCCGGTTATTTTTTCAATTTGTTTGATTTCTTTGGCTTTGAGTTTACGTTGTTTTTTCAATTCATCATATTTCAAAAGCGCCATCGGGTGCACCTTGATGTAGTTTGCCACGATGAACTCTTCGCGCGCGAGCCCCACGCCGTCGTTAGGAATAGCCGCCGAGGTCAGAGCGATATCCGGCGCGCCGATGTTCATCATGATTTTGGTGCGCGGCCGCGGCAAATTTTTAATGTTGGTTTTTTTGACGTTGAATTTTAAAATGCCTTCGTAGATAATGCCGTCTTCGCCGCCGGCGCAGCTCACCGTTATCGGGTTACCGGATTTAATTTTTTTTGTCGCGTCTCCCGCGCCGACCACACAGGGAATGCCAAGCTCGCGGCTGACAATGGCCGCGTGGCAGGTGCGCCCGCCGCGGTCGGTGACGATGGCTGAAGCTATTTTCATAATCGGTTCCCAGTCCGGGTCAGTCATTTCAGTTACCAGCGCCTCGCCTTTTTTAAACTGGGCGATGTCTTTGGCGTTCAAAATGACATTGGCTTTGCCGGCGCCGATTTTTGCGCCGACTGATTTGCCGCGCGCTACTTCCGCGCCTTTCTCTGTCAACGAGTACTCTTCCAAAACAGAATTGTCTTTTTGGCTCTGCACGGTTTCGGGCCGCGCTTGCACGATGTAGAGTTTGTGGTCGCGGCCGTCTTTGGCCCACTCAATGTCCATGGGTTTTTGATAGTGGTTTTCCAAAGCAACCGCCCACGCGCCCAGCTGTATTACCTCGTCGTCCGTTATCGCTTGTTTGCGCTGTTCAGCCGCGCTAACCGCGACGTCTTTTACGGGGTGGAGGTGGTCGGCGCTGTAAATCATTTTAAAGTCTTTGGGGCCGATTTTTTTGGAAATAATGACTTTGGTCGGCTTGAAGTAGTAGAATTCATCCGGGCTTACTTTTCCCTGCACGATATTTTCGCCCAGCCCGTAAATAGCGTTGATGAGCACCACGTTCTGAAAGCCGGTTTCGGTGTCAATGCTGAACATGACGCCCGAGGCGGCCAAGTCCGAGCGCACCATTTTTTGCACGCCGACCGAGAGCGCGATCTTGAAATGGTCAAAACCCTTGTCCACGCGATACGAGATGGCGCGGTTGGTAAAAAGCGAGGCAATACATTTTTTCACGGCAATTAAGAGGTCTGCGGCGCCGGTGATATTGAGAAACGTTTCCTGCTGGCCGGCAAAACTTGCGTCCGGCAGGTCTTCGGCCGTGGCCGATGAGCGCACGGCAACGTCCACGTTCGCCATTTTGTATTCTTGGGAAAGTTTGCGGTAGGCGGCGACAATTTCGGTTTCCAAATCTTTGGGGAAATTCGCGCGCAAGATGGTATGGCGCGCTTTCTGTCCGCGCGCCGCCAAGTCTGTCACGTCGTGGGTGTTTAAGCCCGTGAGAATTTTTTTGATGTCGTCTTCAATGCCGGCTTCCTTGAGAAAGTAGTTATAGGCATCCGCGGTGGTGGCAAAGCCGTTGGGCACGCGCACACCCTGCCGTGAGAGCTTGGCGTACATTTCACCTAAAGAAGCGTTTTTGCCACCGACAACGGGAACATCTTCTATAGTTAAATCTTTGAAAAATATTATGAAGGGTTTTTGCATAAATAAATTTCTAATTTTTAATTTCTAATCAAACTCCAATGACTTAATTTACCAATTAAGACCATTAGCCATTTGGTAATTTTGGCATTGATTAGAAATTAGCAATTAGTCATTAGTAATTATGTTACAGGTTCCATTTCTTGCTCCACTCGTAAATGAAAGGGATTTCCCAGGCCTCGCCGCTGAGCGTTTTAATCACGCCGGCGATGCTGACAACCAGCAGTAAGATGTTGCCGAAAAAAGCGACAATCCAGCCCAAAATAGGGATGATGCCAAACACCCAGAGCGCAAACCAGGCAACCGTAATCGTCAAACCCTGCCGGGCATGAAACTGCGCGTAAACGCTCTTTTTTTGCAACAAGAGCGGCACGAGGCAGAGTATAAAAATGTACGACAGCGACGCGATGATTTTGTTGTCTTCAATATCGCTGGCGTCAAAAGCGGCAGTCGCTTTCGCGGACGCTCCGGTTTTTGCGCCGGTCTTGGCGTTTGATTTTTTGGCGGGCATATGTTTTCCTCCTTTAGTAATTTAGTAATATTTGCATCATAACATAATTTGATTTTTTTAGAAAATTACCATACTGTTGGAAGTGAAGCGAGCGCCTTGGTGGCGAAATTGGCAGACGCGCCAGCCCTAGGAGCTGGTGGGGCAACCCATGAGAGTCCGAATCTCTCCCAAGGCACAACGATTGATTTATAGCAAGTATGTATTTATGCATTTCAAAAATAAAACGGCTATCATCACCGGCGCGGCAAGCGGCATTGGCTATGCAGTCTCGCAGGCCTTGGTAAAACAGGGTGCGTGTGTTTTTTGTTTTGACTGGCAAAAGCCAAAAATTCCGGTTGCCGGTGTTACGTACTGCATCGTTGACGTCACTAGCAGCGCGGCTATCAAACGGGCTCTGGCAAAGGTAAACGGCGGCATTGACATACTGTTCAACAACGCCGGCGTGATGCGGCGCGGCACGGTTTTAGCATCCGCTGAAAAAGATTTTGACTTGCTGTTTAACGTGCACGTGAAAGGTTCGTGGCTGATGCTTAAATACTGCCAGCCGCGCTTGCGCAAAAACGCGACCATTGTACAGATGTCATCGCGGCACGCGCTGTACTTTCCCTCTGACCCTGGTTTGTACGCGCTCGTGAAGCGCACGGCGTTGGATTTGGCTGAACTTGTTGAACAGACTTATCCTGCTTACCGTATAAAAGTGTTGTGTCCGGGTCCGGTGGATACGCCGCTGTCGCGTACCGACTGTGATGAGACAGCGTGGGCACGGAAGAAGAAAATGGTCTGTGAGCCGTCGTTTTTGGCCGAGCACATTGTTGAGTTACTGAATTCTGACAAGTCAAAATTGATTTTTGATCAAAAAAACTGCAACTACTATTTTGAGTAATATATTAAATTACTAGTACTATCTCTATGCGTTTACAAAACAAAGTGGCGATTGTTACCGGCGCCAGCCGCGGCATCGGCCGGGGTATTGCCAATGAATTTTTAAAACAAGGAGCCAAAGTCGTTTATTCCGATTTGGCGCCTGCGGAAAATTTGCCGGCAGAAAACGCGGCCTTTATCGCCTGCGATGTTTCCAACGCCGGGCAGGTGAATAATTTAATTCAGCAGGCAAAAGAAAGATTCGGCGGCTTGGACATTTTGGTTAATAATGCCGGCATCTATCCGTTCAAACCGTTTTTGGAAATAAGCGAAGCGGAGTGGGATAAAGTGATAAGCGTTAATTTAAGAAGCATTTTTTTGTGCTCGCAAGCGGCGGCCAAAATAATGTCCGGCGGCGGGAAAATTATCAGCGTTTCTTCCATTGCTGCTTTTATCGGTTTTGCGGGGCTGACGCACTACTGCGCTTCCAAAGGCGGCATCAATGCCCTGACGCGCGCTATCGCCCTGGAATTAGCCGCGAAAAAAATCAACGTGAACGCCA
>MFGL01000008.1:23435-24919 GCA_001778285.1 Candidatus Falkowbacteria bacterium RIFOXYC2_FULL_47_12 | reverse complement strand
CGCAGGACATTGCGCAGGCGGCGGTTTTTTTGGCATCCGCGGAAGCCGACTACATCACCGGCCAGACAATTGTCGTGGATGGCGGGTGGACGATTCAATAACTAAGCAACTAAATAACTAACGCATGGCTTCAAAGATTTTTTCCGCCGCGGTGGTGGGGCTGGACGCCGCTTTGGTTGAGGTGGAGGCCGAAATCGTGCCGGGCAGTTTGGGCACCTTCATCATTGTCGGTTTACCGGATACGGCCGTGCAGGAGTCGCGCGAGCGGGTGCGCAGCGCCATCATCAACAGCGAGCGTGATTTTCCCAACAAAAAAGTGGCGGTGAATCTGGCGCCGGCCGACCTGAAAAAACAGGGGCCAAGCTATGACCTGCCCATCGCCATTAGCATTTTACTCGTGGCCGCTCGCATCAACTTTATACCGGCAGACAAGGAGCTCTTCATCGGCGAACTTGCCCTCAATGGCAGCCTGCGCTCGGTCAGCGGCATTTTGCCCATTGCCATTGCGGCCCGGCGTCTGGGTATGCGTACGCTCTATGTGCCCGCGGCCAACGCGGCTGAAGCGGCTTTGGTCAGCGATATAGCGATCATGCCGGTTGCTTCATTGCGCCAGCTCATTAACCATCTGGAAGGCCGGGAGCAGATTGCGCCCTTGCCGCATACCAAAATTCATTTCAGCGACGCGGAAACGCTCTGCGACATGGCGCACGTGCGCGGTCAGGAGCAGGCCAAGCGCGCCTTGGAAATTGTCGCGGCCGGCGCGCATAATATCTTGATGTCCGGCCCGCCTGGTTCGGGTAAAACACTGCTCGCGCGCACCATACCCTCCATTCTGCCCAAACTGACTTTTGAGGAAGCTTTGGAAATCACCAAAATTTACAGCGTGGCCGGCCAGTTGTCCGAACACACGTCGCTTGTTACCACGCGGCCGTTTCGCTCTCCCCACCATACCGCGAGCGGGGCGGCATTAGTCGGCGGCGGCACCTGGCCCAAGCCGGGCGAAATCAGTTTGGCGCACCGCGGCGTTTTGTTTTTGGACGAGTTTGCGGAATTTCCCCGTGTGATGCTGGAGAATTTGCGCCAGCCGCTGGAAGACGGCGTCATTTTCATTTCGCGCGCGGCCGGATCCCTGCAGTTTCCGGCGCGCTTCATTTTGGTTGCGGCCATGAACCCCTGTCCGTGCGGTTTTTACACTGACCCGCAGAAACGCTGCAGCTGCACGCCCCAGCAGCTTTTAGCGTATCAGAAAAAAATTTCGGGTCCAATTTTAGACCGCATTGATTTGCACCTAGAGGTGCCGCGCCTGCATTTTGACAAGCTCAACGAAGAGCGCGCCGGCGAGTCTTCGCAAACTATCCGCCAGCGCATTGAAGCGGCGCGCGCGCTGCAGTACGCGCGCTTTGCGGGACGGGGCATTATCGTGAATGCAGAAATGTCTTCGGAAATGGTGAAGGAGTTTTGCCGGCTCGGGCCAGAGTCGCTGC
>MFGL01000008.1:8476-23378 GCA_001778285.1 Candidatus Falkowbacteria bacterium RIFOXYC2_FULL_47_12 | reverse complement strand
TACCGGATTTTGAAAGTCGCGCGCACGATTGCGGATTTGGCGGGTATTGAAAATATTACAACGCCGCACGTGGCGGAGGCATTGCAGTATCGGCCGAAGGTGGAGAATTAGAAAGTATGAAGTTATACGCAATTCAAACAAGATATCTCCTTATAATATTGAATTTCTGATATAATGCAAATATAAGTTTGCAACAATAACCATGCAAGGACTTACTCTACAAAATAGTACTACAACAATACTAAACCTTGAAAAAACAGCCTCTTTTTTAGGTATATCAACCGCAACAGTAAGAAACTGGGTTAAATCCGGCTACTTGCAAACATATAATGAGGATAAAGGTTATTTTTTTCACTTGTCCGAAATAGAAAATATAAAAACCAATATTGCAAATGGCAATCTCAACAAATTAAATGGCCGAGCTAACAAATCTAAAGCGGAAAGGACCTTTATTCCGGATGAATATTTAAAAGGCGGGACTAATATAGATACTTTAACTAGCATTATAAATTTTGTAGCGGAAAATAACATTGATATTTCCGCCTCACTTTTTTTATTAAGTCTAAACTTGCTTAAAAAAGAAGATATAATTTCAAATATAACAATTGAAGATATAATGGGCGGCAAAAATTTTATCTTCGCTAATGAGCAAATTGAAGAAGAAATGACAGCCTGGCTGTCACATATTAAAACAAGCGAAATAAAATCTAATTATGATTTTTTACTAAAGTGTTCGATGCCAAATCAGCGCGATATCTTGGGATTTATTTATCAATCATTACTGCTTGAAGGCAAAAAATCTCAGAATGGGTCATATTACACGCCAGAGATTATTGTTAATGAAATAATAAAAGACTACGTAAAAAAAGACTCAAAAGCTCTTGATCCGTGTTGCGGAACAGGACAATTTTTATTAGCATTTGCAGACACGATTGAAAATCCAAAAAATATTTACGGGATTGACATTGATGAAATAGCTGTCAGAATTGCGAGATTAAACATATTAATAAAATACAAGAATCAAAATTTTGCTCCCAATATAGTTTGTAAAAATACTATTTTTGAAATTGGCAATCATGATTTATTTAGTTTAAACGATGAAAACATTCGTGACTTTGATATTATAGCGACAAATCCGCCATGGGGCGTCCACTTTTCAAAGTCAGATACTGAATGGTTAAAAACATCTTTTCCCAAGATAACATCCTTTGAATCGTTTTCTTATTTTCTAAAAAAGAGTATTGATTTGCTTAAAAATAATTTTTTAAAATTAACTTAAGTTTGATGCCAAAAGATAAATTAAAAATTTGTTTAGAAACATCGACTTATTTGCCGTTAACTTGGACAACGCCTTATTCGCAGGATGTGATAAATTTGATTCAGTATTACAGGAATGACGCTGATTTTTATATTCAAGATGATTGTTTGACCGAAGCATTGTCTTACATCCATTATCAAAAAAATTGGTTTAGACATGCTTCGGTAAGAATTAAAAAAATAGCTAAAATACTTACCGATAAGCAATTAAACGAATTATCATTTCCTAGCACAGCTTTTCAAATTTTATTAGGTGGTAAAATGTGGGCACAAGGTTTATATTTAAATTTTGTAAGACACACAACATTTTTATATGCTGATTTAGTTGATAAGGTTGATTTTTCAGACAAAAGAAAAGGACTCTTGAAATTAGCAGGTTTAATTGATGAAAGATTTGAAGAATTGCAAAATAAAATTGAGGGGCATCTTATTGCAAACGAATTTGAAATAAATTTTCGTGAAATATTGCCATATTGGGGAAAATTTTATCTTTTTATGGAATTGCCGGGACCGTTAAAGGTTAAAGTGTGGAAAATTGAAGAAAAATTTGAAAAAGGACCAGCAAGAATTAGGGATGTCTTTCATTATAAGAGCATGATAGATTCTAATATAGGTTTTAATAAAATGATTGTTGCTAATACTGGGTTTTCCGCGCATATTAAAAAAGAACTTGGAAAATTAGAAATAGAACTTTTATGTGCTAAAAGTAGGCAGATGGAAATATATGAATAATAAATTTATAAACTAAAATATATGGAAAATAAAGAAAATCAAATTGATGATTTAATTTCAATTTATCCTTTTAATGAATATGAATATGTAATTTCAAATTTATTGAAGTGTAATAAAATTAAATTAAATGATTATTTAGAAATTAGGAATGAGTATTTAATAAAAAATGAATACCTGCATATTTATGAAAATTATCGATCTCCTGCGGAATTTGGCATTACTTGGGCGCAGTCGCATATTCATTCTATTATTCCAGAAATGAAAAAGCCAACGAAAAAAGAATATCCTGATTTTGACAATGAATATGACTTTTCCTGTCAGTATAAAAAGAAACACATTAGAATTGAAGTGAAAGCATCAAGGGCGGTTGACGCTAAAAGTGATGATCCTCTTTATGTAAAAGCTCTTGCGTGGAATTCTAACAGACCATTTGATATGAATTTTCAGCAAGTAAAGCCAAGTCATTGCGATGTCTTTATTTGGGTCGCTGTTTGGCGAGATATAATTAAATATTGGGTGTTTGCTTCAAAAGAAGTGGAGAAAAACAAATATTATTCAAAAAGACAACACAGAGGAAATATCGGAGAAGGACAGCTTCATCTAAATCATGATAACATAAAAGAATTTATAAAATACGAAGCCAAACCAAAAGAGTTGCTAGACAAAATTATTTTAGCCTATAAACGGCAACATTCTAAAAAATAAGTATGGTGTTGATACGAAAATGAAGAAATGAAAGCGCTGTTAAGCAGTATCTGTAGACAGTGGCTGGTGATTTTGGAAAAAATTTGCTATAATGGATATATGCATAAACATATTAAATTCAAATTAGCCTTTGTTTGTTTAATTCTGATTTTTATCGTCACGTCCGCTTTCGGCTGCAAAAACAGCGTCACCACGGAAGAGGCGCAGAAGGTTCAGCCGATTACACTCAACTACTGGCGCGTCTGGGACGCAAGCGACACATTCAGCGATGTTATCGCGGCGTACCGGGCGTTGCATCCCAACATCACTATCAAGTACCGCAAGTTGCGTTACGAGGAGTACGAGTCCACGTTAATTGACAGCTTTGCCGAAAACCGCGGGCCGGACGTTTTTTCCGTGCACGCGGGCTGGATGAAGCGCTATCAGACGAAATTGACGCCGTTGCCCCCGACCATAACCATGGCCTACCCCATAGTCACCGGCGCCATTCAAAAAACCGAGACCATAGAGCTGCGCACGGCATCAAGCGTTACGCCCGCGCAGGTGCAGGACGAGTTTGTGCCGGCGGTGTATGGCAACGCGGTTGTTAACGGCCAAATTTACGGCCTGCCGTTGAGCGTTGACACCATGGTGCTCTACTACAACCGCGACTTGCTCAACAACGCCGGCATCACCGACATTCCGCGCTACTGGAACGATTCGTTTCTCACTGCGGTCAAAAAGCTCACACGCAAAAACGAGCAGGGCGACATCGTGCAGGCCGGCGTGCCGCTTGGTTCTAGCATAAACATTGAGCGCTACGCCGACATTCTGTCACTATTGATGGCACAAAATGGCGCGGAAATAATAGACGCGCAAGGGCGGGTGAGCTTCCACAAGACGCCGGCGGGCGCCACGAAAAATGCCGCGCCCGGAGTTGAAGCCCTGCGTTTCTACACTGATTTTGCCAATCCCCTCAAAGACGTCTATACGTGGAACGCGGATATGCCCAATTCACTGCAGGCCTTCATTGACGGCAGCAGCGCGTTTTTTTTCGGCTACGCCTACCACGCGCCGCAAATTCGCGCGCGCGCGCCGCGTCTGAATTTCGGCGTCAGCAAAATGCTGCAAATTGAAGGCAGCAAAGTTGATACCAATTTTGCCAACTTTTGGCTGGAGGGCGTTTCCGCCCAGAGCGCGCATCCGTCCGAGGCCTGGGATTTCATTCAGTTTGCCACGGCGGCTGAAAACGTGTCGAGCTATTTGAATAAAGCGCAACTGCCGGCCGCGCGCAAAAGTCTCATCAATCAGCAGCTGAACGACCCGAATCTGCAGGTGTTCGCAAGCCAGCTTTTAACCGCCGCAACCTGGTATCGCGGCAATGACTACAATGCGGCCGAGGTGATTTTAGGCGACATGATTGACCAGACCTTGCTTGACCCAAAGCAGGTGCCAAAAATCATGCAGACCGCGGCGCAGAAGATACAGCAAACCATGGGGAATTGAGAATGAAGAAATATGAATATTACAAAATACAAATTAGCTACAATAGTAACGTTCGTTTTCTTGTTTTCTTGTTTTCTTGTTTTTTTTAGCAACCCAAGTTACGCTGCAATTTTGCCTCCGCCGACTGGGCCAATTTCACCAGAAACGGCCAAAGCTTGCCAAGGTGTAAATTGTGGTAATTACCAACTTAATGATTTCGTTCAGCTCGGCGTGTATGTTGCTCAGTGGATTTTGGGTATTGTCGGCAGTCTGGCTTTGTTGTTTTTTGTCTACGGCGGCGTGACCATGATTATTTCAGCCGGCTCCAGTGAAAAAGTTGAAGAAGGAAAAACGATTTTAAAAAATGCCATTATTGGATTAGTAATTGTTTTTGTCAGCTGGACCATCATTAATTTCACCCTGATTTCTTTGGGATATAACACCGGCGTATTCAGTGTATGGTACAAGACGCCGTAGAATTTTATTATAAAGTTTGTGCAATGCGGAGGGAGGAGGGAACAGTGATGTTTCCTTCTTTAATTCCTACGAATTACGAATAGGTACGAATGTTACGAATATATTTTTAGCATTTTTGTTTTAAGTTTAAGCACGACCCAGAAAGATTTTCAATATTCAAACACGGTTAATTCGTACATTCGTACGCATTCGTAATTCGTAGTGATATGCATTTCAAAAAACATTCTCTCAATGATTTTACGCTCGGTGAGTTGTTGCGGCTGCGGCGCGAAGAAAGAGGCGCATCCATAGAGCAGGCCGCGGCCGGAGCGCGTATTAAAGAAGTTTATGTCCAGGCGCTGGAAGACGGCAACTCCGCGGCTTTGCCGGACGGTTTGTATGCCAAACACGTGTTGCGCGAATACTGCGCGTATTTAGAGTTGTCGTATCGCAGAATGGTTGCGCTCTACGAACGCGAGTTTGCTCTGACCGCGGACGCGCCGGATACGAGCCGCGTCTTTGGCCGCTCGCGCGCGCCGCGGCGTTATTTTTTTCTCTTGCCCAAACTCTGGCGGGGCGTTATACTGGGGGTAATTATCTTAGCCGGTTTAGGCTACATCGGCCTGCGCGTGCAGGCGGTTATCGCTCCGCCTGGCCTTGCCGTCATTTTCCCGCCGGAGCGCTACGCCACTTCAAGCCGTGAAATCAGCGTGAGCGGCACGGTGGAAAGCCATGCGCGTTTGTTCATGAACGGCACGGAAATTGTTGATACGACCGACGGTGCGTTCAGCGAGCGCGTTTATTTGAAGGAAGGCATGAATGACATTACCGTGCGCGCGCAAAAAAAGTACGGCCGCGATGCCGAAGTTACGCGGCACGTGTTAGTGCAATAAAAAAACAAAAGGAGGGTTTAAATTATAACCTGTGTTTCTATGTCCAAAGATCCCGCCGTTGAAAAAATTGAAGATGCCGCTCAGCGCAAACAGGCCACCGAAGACGCCATCGGCCAGATTAAACAGCGTTTCGGCGATGGCGCGATTATGCGTCTGGGCGAGGCCAAACGCATGATAGTAGAGTGCGTGCCGACCGGCTGTCTCTCGCTTGACATTGCCTTGGGCAACGGCATGCCGCGCGGGCGCATCATTGAAATATTCGGTCCGGAGTCGTCGGGCAAAACAACGCTGGCCCTGCACGTCATTAACGAGGTGCAAAAGCTCGGCGGCACAGCGGCGTTCGTTGATGCCGAGCACGCGCTGGATCCGGATTACTCCAAAAAAATCGGCGTCAACATCAACGAGCTTTTGATTTCCCAGCCGGACACAGGCGAACAGGCCTTGGAGATTGTAGAAACGCTCGTACGCTCCAGCGCGGTGGATGTCATCGTCATTGACTCGGTGGCGGCGCTCGTGCCTAAAGCCGAAATTGAAGGCGACATGGGCGACAGCCACATGGGCTTGCAGGCGCGTCTGATGTCGCAGGCCCTGCGCAAACTCTCCGGCATCGTGGCCAAATCCAGCACGGTGGTGATTTTTATCAACCAAATCCGCATGAAAATCGGCGTATTTTTTGGCAATCCGGAGACCACGCCGGGCGGCAACGCGCTGAAATTTTACTCCTCCCTGCGCATTGAGGTGCGGCGCTCGGCGCAAATCAAACAGAACGAAAAAATTATCGGCAACCGCGTGAAGGTGAAAGTTGTCAAAAACAAAGTTGCCCCGCCGTTTCGCACGACGGAATTTGACATCATGTACAACGAGGGCATGTCCATTTCTGGCGACCTGTTAGACGCGGGCATTGTCTACGGCGTAATCGGCAAATCCGGCAATTCGTATAGTTTTGGCGAAGAAAAGCTCGGCACCGGCCGCGAGAACGCCAAGACGTTTCTGCGCGCCAACCCGAAACTGATGAAAGAAATCCGCGCGAGGATTTTGAAAGAGGTGCGGGCACGGGAAGAAGTGGAGAAATAAAAAATTTAAAATTTTAAAATTAAAAAAACGCTCCGGCAAGGGGCGTTTTTTTGACTACGTTGACTTGTTAATTTTCGAAAAAGAAGGCGGCTATACGGTTATTTTAAAATTTTTTTAAGATATTGTCCGGTATAACTCTCTTTTACTTTAGCAACTTCGCTCGGCGTGCCACAGGCAACCACACGCCCACCCTTGTCACCGCCTTCCGGCCCCAAGTCAATGACCCAGTCAACGGATTTTATCACGTCTAAGTTATGTTCAATAATTAACACCGTGTTGCCCTTGTCCACTAATTTTTGCAAAATAGAAAGCAGGCGTTTAATGTCGTCAAAATGCAGGCCGGTCGTCGGCTCGTCCAAAATATAAAGCGTGCGGCCCGTATCACGGCGGGAAAGTTCAGTTGCGAGTTTGACGCGCTGGGCCTCGCCGCCGGAAAGCGTCGTGGCAGACTGGCCGAGTTTGATGTAGCCCAACCCCACTTCGTCTAAAATATTTAATTTTTGTAAAATTTGTTCTTCGCCTCTGAAGAATTCCTTTGCTTCCACGACAGCCATGTCCAAAACGCCGGCGATGTTTTTTTCCTTGTAGCAGACGTCCAGAATTTCTTTCTGGTAGCGGGTGCCGTCGCAGACTTTGCACTTGACGTAGACGTCGGAGAGGAATTGCATGTCAATGCGCTCAAAGCCGTCGCCCGAGCAGACCTCGCAGCGGCCGCCGACGATATTGAAACTGAAGTGGCTGGGGTTAAAATTTTTAATTTTTGCCTCGGGCAATTCGCTGAAGAGTTCGCGGATGTAGGTGAAACAGCCGGTGTAGGTGGCCGGATTGGAGCGCGGGGTGCGGCCGATGGGCGACTGGTCTATCGTTATGACCTTGTCAATATGCTCCAACCCTCTGATTTCTTTGTGCGCGCCCGGCTCTTCTTTGGCGCGGTAGAATTTTTTTGCCAGCGCTTTGGACAAAATATCAGTCATCAGCGTTGACTTGCCTGAGCCGGAAACGCCGGTGAGCGCAATGAAAGTGCCGAGCGGGAATTCCACGGTGATGTTTTGCAAGTTGTGCTCGCTCGCGCCGACGATGGTAAGGATTTGGCCGCTGCCTTGGCGTTGCCCGTTCGCCTGCGGGATGGTTTTTTTGTGCGCAAGATATTGGCCGGTGAGCGAATGCGGATTGGCGGCAACCTCCGCCGGCGTGCCTTTGGCCGTAATCAGGCCTCCGAACGCGCCGGCGCCGGGGCCCACGTCAATGATATAATCGGCCGCCTGCATGAGCGTTTCGTCGTGTTCAACCACGATGACGGTGTTTTCCAAATCTCGCAGCTTTTTTAGTGTGGCGATGAGTTTGGCGATGTCGCGGGGGTGCAGGCCGACAGAGGGCTCGTCCAAAATATAAGTGACGTTTACGAGGTTTGAGGCAAGTTGTGTTGCCAGCTTGACGCGCTGGGCCTCGCCGCCGGAGAGCGACGCAACCGTCCGGTCAATAGTAACGTAGCTCAAACCGGATTGTGCGAGTGCTTCCAGCCGTACGCTGATTTCTTTGATAATCGGTTCAGCTATTTTTTTATCGCCGTTCGTCAGGCGCTTCAGTATTTCCGACAGACGCGTTTTTGCTTCGGCGACAGTCAGAGCGGTGATGCCGGCAAGTTTGACGCCGGCAACCGTGACGGCGCGGTACTCCGGCTTGAGCCGCTCGCCGTTGCAGGCCGGACACTTGTTCACGCGCATATACTGCTCCAGGTCGCTTTTAATAGCGAGCGAATCAGACTCCTGGTAGCGTTCTTCCAGCAGTGCGGCAATTCCGACGAAACTGCCGTTGCCGTTTAAAATCAAGTCTCGCTGGTTGGCCGAGAGGTTTTGTACGGGCGTGTTTAAAGAAAATTTGTGTTTATGCGCAAGCGCGGCCAGCTCATCCAGATGCTTTCGGTAAGCGCCGTTGTTTTTTGGCCAGGCGCGGATGGCGCCCTCGTTGATGCTTAATTTGTCATTTAAAAGCAATGCGGCGACAACGGAGAGTTTGGTGCCCAGACCGTGGCAGGCCGGGCAGGCGCCGAACGGGGAGTTGAAGGAAAAATGTTTTGGCTCCAAATCAGGCAGGGAAAAGCCGCTTGCAGCGCAGCTCCAAATCGTTGAGCAGATAACTTCGGTTTTTTTGCCGTTTGCGAGCGTGAATACGCTCACAAAGCCATTGCTCAAATCAAGCGCCTTCTTGACGTGTTTTTGCAATTCAAATTTTTCATTTTTGTCCCGAACGCTTGGGATTGTTTTTTTCGGGGAAACGTCTGTTTGGGCGATGACGATAGAAAGTGAGTGCAAACCGTCGGGAATGGTCAGCGCGTAAGTTTGGCTGCTATAGAATTGGCCGTCCAAAATAATGTGCGCAAAGCCGGCTTTGGCGATTTTGGAAATAATTTTTTTGTCGGTAATTTCAGCATTTCTCACTATCGGTGCGAGAATAGTTACCGGCTGGGGCAGAGCGGCGATTTGCGCCACAATGTCCGCAACGCTTTTTTTGGTGAGCGGCTCTCCGGTCTGCGGGCAGTGCGGCACGCCGCCGCGCGCGTAAAGCAGGCGCAGGAGGTCGTAGATTTCAGTGGCCGTGCCCACCGTGGATCGGGGAGTGGCGGTATTTGCTTTTTGGTCAATGGCAATCGTGGGCGTTAAGCCGGTGATGGAGTCAACGTCCGGTTTGTCCATCAAATCCACGTACTGCTTGGCGTAGCTTGACAGCGACTCCAGGTAGCGGCGCTGGCCTTCGGCGTAGATGGTGTCAAAGGCCAAGCTTGATTTTCCCGAGCCGGACAGGCCGGTCATTACCACGAGTTTGTGGCGGGGGATGTCTACGTCAATGTTTTTCAAGTTATGTGTGCGGGCGCCGCGAATGACGATGAATTTTTGGGACATAACGTTTGTGAACTAGTGATGAGTGAAGAGTGAAAAGGATTATATAAACGCAATTTATTATATGGGAAAATTGGCGGGTTGGCAAGAGTTGTGGAGATGAGGGAATGTTGATACAATGAAGCCAGTAAGCTATGCAAAATCTGCTCATCATTTTAGTCCTCATTTTAACCGCCGTAATCATCGCGCTGTTTTTTGTAATCCAGAAGAAGTTAGGCGTTAAAAAAGACGACCAGTCGCTGTTGATGCTCCAGCAGCAATTAAACCAAATGGCGCAGGTGATGGACAGCAAATTAAGCGAAGCGCATAAAGCCAATCAAGACCAGTTCGGGCGCACCACCGGCATTATGCAGGGCGTGACGGAACAGGCGCAGAAAATGTTGACTGATATTCACGCGCAGAGCCAGAGTGCGATTGCGGCGGTGACGGAAAAATTAACCAAGCTGGACGAAACCAATAAGCAAGTGGTGAATTTCGCTGAGCAGCTGCAGTCTTTAGAAGACATTTTAAAAAATCCCAAACACCGCGGCATTTTGGGCGAGTACCAGCTGGAAATGGTGTTAAAAAACGTTTTGCCGCCGGCGGCGTATAAATTGCAATATGAGTTTGATGATGGCGATATCGTGGACGCGGCGATTTTTGTTAAAGATAAAATCATTCCGGTTGATTCCAAGTTTTCTTTGGAAAACTATAACCGCATCGTGCAGGAAAAAAACGAAGCCGTCCGCGAACAACTGGAGAAAGAGTTTAAATTGGATTTAAAAAAACGCATTGACGAAACCGCGAAATACATCAAACCCAGCAAAGGCACGATGGACTTCGCTTTTATGTTTATTCCGGCCGAGGGTATTTACTATGATTTATTAATCAATCAGGTCGGCGCCATCAAAGTCAACACGCGCGACTTGATTGAGTACGCCTTTCGCGACAAGCACGTCATCATTGTTTCACCAACCTCTTTTCATGCATATTTGCAAACCGTGCTGCAGGGGTTGCGCGCCCTGCAAATTGAGGAGAGCGCCAAAGCAATTCGCAAAAACGTTGAGGCTCTGCAAAAGCACATCTCAAGCTACGATGAGTTTATGCAAAAACTCGGCAATCATCTGGGTACTACGGTGAATACGTACAACGGCGCCTACCGCGAGTTTAAAAAAATAGATAAAGACGTGATGAGAGTGACTGGCGGCCAAAGCGAGCTGGAGCCGTTGATTTTAGATAAACCAAAAATTGAAGAATGAGAAATAGAATTGCTAATTGCTAATCTCAATATCCCCATGCAAACCTCTCTCAGCGCAACTTTGCGCGACATTTCTTTTGATTTTGATGCGGATGAATTACCGCGCGCCGTTTTTCAAACTGTCGCCTATTTTAGCATGTTTGATTTTCCGCTTACCGCCTGGGAGGTGTATCGTTACCTCTGGCGGGAGCATTTGAAAAAAGAAGCTGGATTTTTGGACGTACAGCGCGTTTTGGACAGCGGCCGATATGGCATTGCCGCGCATGAAGGATTTTACGTTTTGCCCGGCCGCGGCGAAATTGTCGCATTGCGTAAACAGCGCGCCGCCATCGCGGAAAAAAAATACCGCCGCGCGCGCCGCATCACTTCGTTTTTGAGTTTCTGTCCGTTCGTGCGCCTGATTGCCGTGAGCAATTCGCTGGCGTACAGCAACGTGCGCGAGGATAGTGACATTGATTTATTTATCATCACGGCAAAAGACAAAATTTGGACCGCGCGTTTTTTTACGGCCGGATTTTTAAAGCTCTTCGGCCTGCGCCCCACGCCGGCGCGCAAGCGCGATATGATTTGCCTGAATTTTTTCGTCAGTGAAGACGCGCTGAATCTGAAAAATTTGCGCAAGAGCGGCCACGCGCCGGACGTTTATTTTACCTACTGGGTGCGCCAGCTTGTGCCGCTGTACGACGAGGGGGACGTTTTCAGCCGGTTTGCGCAGAGCAACGGCTGGGTTGAAAATTACATCGGCGCTGTCAGCGGCTGTTGGCCCAATGTGCGTCGCCGGATACACCTGCGCGGTGCATCGCAACTTCTGAAGCAGGGCATAGAACTGCTTGCAGGCGCGCGCGCGGTTGAGCGTCTTTGCAAAAAATTTCAACTGCGAAAACTGCCGCACGCTATCGCGGAGAAGGCGAACCGTTCAACGGACGTGGTTATTTCCGATTCAGTGCTGAAGTTTCACGAAAGAGATAGAAGAAACGAATATCGGGAAAAGTGGGAAGCAAGAAGCAGAAATATTTAATATTGAATATTAAATATTATGTTTATTGAATCTAAGGAATTATTGAATAAGAAAGTTCTGGAGTACGGACCATATCTACTGATATTTTTATTGCCGCTCCAAACGCGGTGGATGATAAAATTGGGGGAGCTGAATGGCGGGTACTGGGAGTACGGCACTTATAGTTTATATGGAACAGATTTGCTATTGATTGGTTTATTGATATTTATTTTTATAGATAAAGGAGTCCGACTCCTCGCGGGTAGTCGGACTCCTAAACAGGTTTGGTGGTTTATCGGCGCTTTAGAATTATTTGTTTTTATATCAATCTTTTTTGCGCCGGATAAACCGCTGGCGCTGTACGGTTACGGACGATTTGTGCTGGGCATAGGGCTGTTTTTTTTGCTGGCGCAAATTAAGTACGATAAAATAAAATTGTACTGGAGCATTGTTTTTGCCGGCGCGGTGCAGTCGCTTCTGGCCTGGCAGCAGTTTTGCACCCAGTCGGTTTTTGCCAGCAAATGGCTGGGCATGGCATCACAGCGCGCGCAGGATTTGGGCGTATCGGTTGTGGAAAGCGGCGGCGAGCGTTGGTTGCGCGCCTATGGCAGTCTGCCGCACCCCAATATTTTGGGCGGATTTTTTGCCATTGTTTTATTGGTGAATATCATTTTATATTTTAATTTGTGGCAGGAAAAAAAATATAAAGTCGGTTTGCTTTTAAGTTTGATATTTTTTGTGATAAATTTTACCGGCCTACTCTTAACTTTTTCCCGTAGTGCGTGGCTTGGGTTCGCGGTTGGCGCTCTCACCCTAACCCTCTCCCGCTCATTCTTCGCGGGCGAGGGGATTAAACAAAACTTGATAGTTTTATTAAAGTTTTTTTTTATAATTATTGCTGTAGGCAGTTTATTTTTTTATTTTTTTCGCGGGCCAATATTAAGCAGAGTTAATGTTGATAGTCGCTTGGAAAATAAATCCCTTGCCGAGCGCGCCGCTTATAACCATGAGGCGTGGCAAATTATACAAAACCACCGGCTCTTTGGCATTGGCATTAAAAATTATGGGCTTGGGGTGTATAATGAAATTGACGCGACTCAGCCCGCTTACGCTTATCAGCCGGCGCATAACGTATTTTTACTCGTGTGGGCGGAAATCGGGATTTTTGGGCTTATTTGTTTTCTTGTTTTCTTGTTTTCTGGTTTTGTTATATTGTGGCGACGACGAAATTTAGAGGCTCTAGCTTTATTAACCGCTCTGATAGTAATAATGTGCTTTGACCACTGGCTGTGGAGTTTATCTTTTGGAATATATTTATTTTGGCTCGTGATTGGCATTACTCACACCGCAAAATTAGACATTAGAAATTAGGAATTAGAAATTTTATTTATGCTGATAGATTTACAACTTCACTCCGTTAATTCCGACGGATACCTGACGCCGACTGAACTGGCCGCCCATTGCCAAAAGCGCGGCATACGCGTGGCAAGCCTGACCGACCACAATACCGTGAGCGGGCTGGAAGAATTCCGGCGCGCCTGCCAGCAATACCGCATCAAAGCGGTGCCGGCTATGGAGCTGTACGTGAAATTAGGCAGCCGGCACATGAACATGCTCTGGTATAATTTTGACGTCAATGACCCCGGATTGCACAAGCTCTTGCGCGAAACCCAGATACGCCGCCGCGCTCTGGTGCGCCGCGCTCTGGAGCGGCTTGTGAAAAAAAACTACGTGCTGGATATCAACGGCATTTTGGAGGGCCACAGCCACTATCTGCCCATTAACCGCATTGTTGACAGTTTTTACGCGCTGAACAAAAAGCGCGTTCAGCGCGAACTGGGCAAAAAAAATATTCTGGAAACTGAAATTATCCGCGCCTACTTTCGCGATAAAAATAAAACGCGCCTGCACGAAAGCTACCTTGACATGGCGCGCGTAGCCAGGCTGAAAAAGCAGGTCGGCGGTCAGCTCATTTTGGCGCACCCGTGCAAGTTTCGGTGGGTGAGCGAGGCTACCGTCGGCAAACTCACTCAAGTCGGTTTGGACGGTTTGGAGGTTTTGACGCCGCACCACAGCTGGGAAGCGGTCAGCTACCTGCAAGCGCTCGCGGACCGGCACAAATTGATTATGACCGGCGGCACGGATTTTCACCGTTTTGAAGAAGCGCTGTGGTATGACATCAAAAGTTCATGGAGCTACTTTCACATTGAAAGCACGCTTCTGGCAGGCATTGCAAAAATAATCGGCTGAAATTTTTTTATGGCACACCACCTCATCTTTGAAGGCGCGGAACTCTCCGGCAAAAGCTGGCTTGTGTCGCAGATCTACGATTATCTGGAACCAAAGTACAATCAAAACAAAGTGACGCTGGACGGCTGCCATTGGTTTAACTGCGATGTGGGCGTGTACGGCACGAACACCGGCAAGCCAGTGATACGGCATTACCTCAAAATATTTCAGGCATTACAAGACAAGAATTTACTCATAGAAAAGTTTCACCTCTCCGACATTGTCTATAACCGCCTGCACCGCCAAAGGGAAATTGATTATCAGGCAATTGAGCGGCAGCTGCAAAAATTACATTTTAAAATTATTCTCAGCACATTTCCCGATGATAAAAACATTTTAAAGAAGCGCATTGCCGACCGGCTGGCGCTCTATCCGCATTACGAGCGCATTCTGCGCGAGCCGGAGTGGTATTTGCGGCAGCAACGGGAGTATATGGCAGAGATAACAAAGTCAACGCTGGAATACCTCGTGGTTGAAACCAACCAATTGCCGGACGTGAAGTTAGTTCAAAAAATTTTGAAATTTATTAAAGAAAAGCAATGAAGACGCGCAGTTTGAGAGTGGCGTTTCTATCCGCCGAAGTCGCGCCGCTCGCTAAGGCCGGCGGTTTGGGCGACGTGGCCGGAGCCCTGCCCAAGGCTTTGGAAAAATTAAATATTGCCGTGCTGATTTTTATGCCCTTTTACGGCATTGTTGACGCAAAAAAATATAAGCCAAAAAAAATCATTGGTTCCCTTACCGTGGCAATTGACGGTGGAGATGAAAAGATAAGCGTATACGAAACAAAGTTGCCTGCAAGCGGGGTACGAGTTTATCTGATCAAGCATAAATTTTTTGACGG
>MFGL01000008.1:0-8434 GCA_001778285.1 Candidatus Falkowbacteria bacterium RIFOXYC2_FULL_47_12 | reverse complement strand
GCTTTGACGGCCTGTCATGAGCTTGGGTTTCAACCAGACATCGTACACGCGCAGGACTGGCATGCCGCTTTAGCGGCACAGATGCTCAAGACCAGAAACGCGGCTGATGCTTTTTTCAGCAAAACAAAAACTATTTATACTATTCATAATCTGGCCAATCAGGGAATTACCGGTCCGGAAATCATCGGCTACGCCAAATTAAATCCCAATTTGCCGGTTATCCGCGCTGATGCGCGCAACGGCGATATCAACTTCATGGTGCAGGGAATCTTAGCTTCGGACGCGGTTACCACTGTGAGTCCGCGCTACGCCAAAGAAATTTTGCATCATTACCAGGGAGCCGGTTTGGACAATATCCTGCGCCAGCGCCGGCGCGATTTGTATGGCATTTTGAACGGCATTGACGTTGACGCGTATAACCCCAAAACCGATACGGCGATAGCGCAACGCTATTCATTGGCAACATTGCAAAAAAAAGAGGTCAATAAAATTGCTCTGCAAAAAAAATTAGGCTTGCCGATAGACAAGAAGAAATGTCTCGTCGGTTTTATTTCGCGGCTGGTATGGCAGAAAGGCGTTGAGCTGATAGATGATGATTTAATTAAAAATTCAAATTGCCAGTTTGTCATTTTGGGAACCGGCCAGAAAGAGTATGAAAATCAATTGCAAAAATTGGCTAAAAAACATCCGGACAAATTGCGCGCGGTTATTGGTTTTGACGAAAATTTAGCCCGCCAAATTTATGCCTCAAGCGATATTTTCTTGGTTCCCTCGCGTTTTGAGCCCTGCGGTCTGACGCAGATGATTGCCATGCGCTACGGCTCGGTGCCGCTCGTGCGCGCCACCGGCGGGCTGGCTGACACGGTGCGGGAACGCCGCAAAGCCAACGGATTTTTGTTTAAAGAATTTTCCTCCCAAGCTCTGCATAAAACCTTTCAGCGGGCATTGGATGTATATTATCAAAAGCCAAAAAAGTGGCTGAAATTACAGGAAAATGGCATGAAAGAGGATTTGTCCTGGAAGAAATCTGCCAAGGAGTATGTGCGGGTTTATGAAAAAGTTTTGAAGCAAGCTTGACAGAATAGAAATTTTGTTGTATATTGATGGGTTATTTTTGGTCTTTTTAAATTTTTTTAAGGAGGGTTTTTATTATGCAAAAAAGGGTGAGTTTCGGCAACTGCTGCCAATGTCGTGGCTATACCAAACTAAATCAGTTTGGTATGTGTCATGATTGCTACGAAGAAGATCAAGTATTGGCAGAAAGAGTCAAACTTGCTCTTCAGAACAGAATTGTGGGGGTGCACGAAATTTGCGAGCAGTTTGAAGTCGCCCCCAAAACGGTTTTTGGCTGGCTCACACGGGGTGCCATCCCGCGTGGTAACGTAGAGATACGTTGCCCCCATTGCGGCAAGTCCGTGGAAGAGTGCAATTGCGGTCAGGTCTATAAGTTAAGACCGAAACCGCCAGTTGCCAACACAGACGCTGACAGTTGGCGATGGCACTCCGGCTGCCTCACGCTAATGCGGCGGCGTGAGGCTTACAAGCAGGAAAGCAGCCTGCAAAAGCCGCGAGAGAGATTTTTTACGCCCGGGATTGGGCGTAAAAAAATAGGATGAATTAAAAAGAGGCAGGTCTGTTCGCGGGCTTGCCTTTTTCACTTTTTTAAAATAATTTTTTACACTGCCGCTTAAGTCTACTTTCTTGTAACCAAGAAAGTAACAAAGAAGTTTTGGGGGGCTCAATTCGCGCTTCACATTAAGGGTTCGCTTGTGCGCCAATCACGGCGCTCAGTTCGCCCCCCAAACCCCCGTAACCCACCCATCAGCTTTATTGCAGGAAAAATTTCGGCGTTATTACCTCTTTCGATAAAACTTCGCGGCGTCTTCGGGCGCAACCGAATTGATCACAATGCCGCTCCCCAGCTCCACGCCGGCCCAGACCGAGTCGCGCGGCTGAATTTTTATATAAAAATACTGGTGCGGGTTGGAGATGATTTGGTGCATGAAAAAATTATACGAGATGTTGAGGGAGTTGAGTTTCTGCAGAATGGTTTTGAGAATTTTGGCAAAAGCGGTAATTTCTCTGCGGTTCAATTCAGTTATGTTGTCAATGAAGCGGCGCGGGAAAAGCCAGGCTTCGTAGTGGAAGGCTGACGCGTAAGGGCAGAAGGCGGCAACCAAGTCATCGCCGTAAATGAAACGTTTGCTCGCGCATTCTTTTTTGATAATATCTTCATACGCATTGCGCTTGAACTGGGTGTGGTAGCGCTGGGCCGCGGTAATTTCTTCCTGCACGTCGGGGGGAATAATGTCGGTTGCGAAAACCTGCGAGTGCGCATGCAGGATGGAGGCACCGGCTTTGGAGCCATTATTTTTAAAAATTAAAATGTAATCCAGCTTTTTTCCGCCCGGCAAGGGTTTGCTCAAGGCCGCGGTGCGCCGCTGGTACATGCGCAGGACGTTTTCAATGTCAGACACGGACAAATCGGAAAACTCAACGCCGTGCTCAGGCATTTCAATAATAACCTCCTGCGTGCCGTAGGCTTTTTTGTTGGTGAGCGTAACCGCCGGATATTTATTTTTAATTGCTAACACCTGCCAGCCTTCTTTGTCGCCGATTTCGTCAACGATGAGTTTTTTTTCAACGGCAGCCGGGCAGAACACGCATTTTTTGTCGCGGTGCAGAATCGTCTGCTCGGAAATATCGCGCGGCCGCCGGGCGCGGGCTGGCGTGATGAGAACGTATTTATTGAGGAGGTAGTCTTTGCGGAGTTCGGATTGCATAAATAAAAAAGATTAACACAGATGAAATACAGATGCATGAATAATATCAATAATTCGGGGTCTTGACAATAAGAGCACTATTGTATTAACATAGAGTGGCGCAGAATTTAGCACTCTAAAGCCTACAGTGCTAAATACCGCGTTTCTCTTAATTTATTTAAAGTAAAAAAATCTATGCAAATACAACCGTTAGGCGACAAGGTGGTTATCAAACCATCCGCCAAAGAAGAGGTTACCAAATCCGGCATTGTCCTGCCTGACACGGCCGATAAAGACCGTCCCGAGCAAGGAGAAGTCATCGCCGCAGGTCCGGGCAAATTGTTGGAGAACGGCACGCGCGCGGCCATGAATGTCAAAACGGGCGACACAATTTTGTTTAAAAAATACTCGCCGGACGAGTTCAAAATTGACGGCGAAGAGCTGCTCGTTTTGAGCGAGAGCGACATTATCGGAATAATTAAGTAATTTTTTACAAAATAAAATTTATAAATTTATGCCAAAACAAATCATCTTCAACGAAGAAGCGCGCCGCGCGCTCAAGGCGGGCGTTGACAAGCTCGCCAACGCGGTCAAAGTAACGCTGGGTCCCAAGGGCCGCAACGTCGTGCTGGACAAAAGTTACGGCGCGCCGGTCATCACCAAAGACGGCGTCACGGTGGCCAAAGACATTGAGCTGGAAGACAAGTTTGAAAACATCGGTGCTGAAATCATCAAAGAGGCCGCTTCAAAAACCAACGACGTGGCCGGCGACGGCACCACGACCGCGACCATTCTGGCCCAGGCCATGATCAGCGAGGGCATGAAAATGGTTGCGAGTGGCGCCAACCCCATTGACATCCGCAACGGCATTGAACACAAGGTTTCTGAAATCACCGCGCGGCTCAAGCAGATGAGCAAGCAGATTTCCACCAAAGAAGAAATTGCCCAAGTCGCTTCCATTTCGGCTAACGACAAAGAAATCGGCGGAATCATCGCCGAGGCCATGGAAGTTGTAGGTAAAGACGGCGTCATCACGGTTGAGGAAGGCCAGCATTTCGGCGTAGAAAAAGAAGTCGTGGAAGGCATGCAGTTTGACAAAGGCTACGTTACGCCCTACATGATTACCAATGCCGAAAAAATGCAGGCTGAATACGACGAGCCGCACATTCTCATTACCGACAAAAAAATTTCAACCATTGAAGATATTCTGCCACTTTTGGAAAAACTCACCCAGAGCGGCCGCAAAGAACTCGTCATCATCGCCGATGACATTGACGGCCAGGCGCTCGCAACCCTCATTGTCAACAAACTGCGCGGCACGCTCAACACCCTCGCCATCAAGGCCCCGGGCTTTGGCGACCGGCGCAAAGCCATGCTGGAAGATATCGCGGCCATCACCGGCGGCAAGGTGATTTCTGAAGAAGTCGGCCTCAAGCTTGAAAAAGCCGACATCAGCGATCTGGGTCAGGCGCGCAAAGTTATCGCTACCAAAGACAATACGACCATTGTAGACGGCAAGGGCGACAAGACCGTCATCGCACAGCGCATCGCGACCATCCGCAAAGAAATTGAACTGTCCGATTCCGATTTTGATAAGGAAAAATTGCAGGAGCGGCTGGCAAAACTTTCCGGCGGCGTGGCCGTCATCAAAGTCGGCGCGGCTACCGAAACGGAAATGAAAGAGAAAAAAGACCGCATTGAAGATGCCCTGCACGCGACCAAGGCGGCGGTTGAAGAAGGCGTCGTGCTCGGCGGCGGGCTCGCGCTCGCGGTGGCCGGTGACGCCTTTAAAGAACTGACCGACAAAAAATCCGAGAGCATCGGCGCGCAAATCGTGAGCAACGCGATTTTGGAACCTATCAAGCAAATTGTTGAGAACGCCGGCAAAGACGGCTCGCTCATTTTGTACAACATCATTGCTCGCCACCAGAAGGGCGAAACCAACGTCGGTTACAACGCGGTCTCCGGAAAATTTGAAGATTTAATGGCGGCTGGTATCATTGACCCGACCAAAGTTACTCGTTCGGCCCTGCAGAACGCGGCCTCAGCGGCCATTATGTTTCTGACCACCGAAGCGGTCGTTGCCGACAAACCGGAACCAAAGGCTGATGCCGGCGGGGGCGGCGGCATGGGCGGCATGGGCGGCGGCATGGGTATGATGTAGAAACACGGATGGTGTAACTGATAAACACGGATAATATAAAAAGCAGGCTGGCAAGGCCTGCTTTTTGGTTTTTGACTTTTTGTAATACTGGTAGTAAGATGAAGCAAATTTGATGTTTCAAGAAACGTGATAAAAGAAGGAGGCAAATCATGCCACATGATGAATTGGATAGGGTTTTGCAGGAAATGCAGGATATTACTGCGAGACGAAAAATAATCTTTCAGTCCAAACGGTCGGGCGATTCCGTCTCCGCCGATGCAGTGAAAGCATTAGATGAGCGCGAGGCGGTCGTCGCTGAGCAGTTTGTCGCTCTGGACATTCCTACAGAGCGACAAGAGGAGATTATTACGGTAGCGAAGTTTTTTTCATTTTGGGCTGACCGGTCTGATAGCGAGACTATCGCAAAAATTCGCGCGCACGTCAGCCTTCCTCTGTTATAGAGGATTTTTTAGGGGGTAGATGCAAAAAATTTCTGAGGATTTTCCGGCCTCCGTAATTTCGCATCTACCCCCATCTTCATCCCCTCTCAAGCCGTTTTCGCGGCTTTTTTTGTTGACTTTTCGGGTGGGAAGTGGGAAAATAAAAAGAGAATAAAAAAGATAAAAAATTATTCGGCAGTATTGTAATTACGGAAAAGACTATTCCCGCAAGCGTAAATTTTAATAAAATACCTATGAAAAAGAAAGCAGAAAACAAGCATATAGTGATTTATCAAGCAAAATCCGGAGCGATTGAGCTGCGGGGTGATTTTTCACGTGAAACCATTTGGGCGACACAAGCACCAATAGTGGAACTTTTTAGCGTTGACCAATCGGTTGTTTCCCGTCATATCAGAAATATTTTTAAAGACGGGGAAGTTGACCAAAAAAGCAATATGCAAAAAATGCATATTGCAAATTCCGATAAACCGATTACTCTGTGTTCTTTAGATGTGATATTGTCCGTTGGCTATAGGACAAATTCAAGGGTGGCCATAGAATTCAGAAAATGGGCAACGCAGACTTTGCGGCGTTATATTATTGACGGTTATTCCATCAATCGTTCCCGCATCGCGCAAAATTACGAAGCGTTTATGAAATCGGTGGCCGACATTCAGGCGTTACTGCCGGAACACGTTGTTTTGGATCCGAAAAAAGTGCTTGACCTGATAAAAGAATTTGCCGGCACGTGGATGTCTTTCACAACATCAACCCAGCTGGCTTAACGGCACTCACGCTTTTAATCGCGGAAAGCAACCCAAAGCAAAAAGACCAAATGGTCGCGCTCGTAACGCAATTATTGAAATAAATAAGATAGAACCGTAAAGAGTGTTACTTTTTAATTATGCGCCTCGCAACCCGAAAATCCGAAAAGCAAAATATTCAACCCGTTGATTTGCACATCACGCAGGATAAGTTTGACGAACTCACAACCAAAATGGAGCACATGAAAAAAGCCCGGCCGAAGCTGGCTGAAGAAGTGAAGCGCCTCGCTGAGATGGGGGACTTTTCCGAAAACGCGGCGTACCAAATTGCCAAGGGCCGATTGCGCGGGCTGAACCGGCGCATGGACGAAACGCAATATTTCCTTAATCACGCTATCATAATCAAACATTCCGGCAGTGACCGCGTAGAATTAGGACATATCGTTACCGTGGAAGCGAACGGCCGGACAAAGACGTATCAAATTTTGGGCTCAAGCGAAACCAATCCGGACAGGGGCATTATTTCCCACAACTCGCCTCTGGGCGCGGCGCTTTTGGGCCGGCAAGCGGGGGAGCGGGTGCCGGTGGTGTTGCAGAATAAAACGGTTGCCTATACAATATTGAATATAGCGTAGGCGCATATTTTTATGAAAAAATTGTCAGCGCAAAAATCAGTTGTCGTGCTTGATATCCGCGAGCCGGCCGAACCGGCGGCCAAAGACGGCGGCGGGTTTGCCATACCGGCGTGGATGGACTGCACCTGGCGGCGCATTCCCTGCGGCAAGCTGACGTGTCCGATTTGCGGGCGCATGGTACGAGTCCGCGCCCGGCACATTGCCCGCGGCGAGGACCCGGACGACTTGGCGGCGGTGTTTGCCGACATGGGTGAAAATTTTTCCGAAACCCTGCGGCTGCTGCGCGAGGATGCCCGGCAGCTGGGCGTTGATTTGGAAAAAGAGCCTGACGAGCCGCCGCTCCAAACGCCCGAGCCGGATGCGTTTCCCCTCTACGGCGTCGTGAAAAACTGGCAGGAGTGTCTGGAGATGATTTTGGCAGCGGGGTATTCCGCTGGCGCGTCGTGGGTGATTACCGACGTGTATGCGGATTTGAGCTGGTATGGCAATGCGCTTCTGGCAAAAACGTACCGGCAGCTGTGCGCGGCGTGGGAGAAAAAATACGCGCCGACACTGTTCGGTGAAGCTGACTTTCGCTACACGCGGGACGTGCTCGCGGAGTGTTGCGCGATTTTGACGCGTAACCTGCGCGAACTTTTACCTTTAAGCGGGGACTACTTTGTGCCGGTATCGCGGCTTTTGTCCACGCTGGCATTCTTGCGTGAGCGCCTCCGGTCGCTCTAAGGGGTTTTTGGCCAACAGCAGTTCGTTGCAAAAAAGTCGTTTTTTTATTATAATAAACGTATGTCTATACCCTACAACTCGCCTTATCGCATTACCATCACGCTGGGCGGAATTATAAAAATAGTCGCGGTGTTAGCGCTACTCTACGTCTGCTACTTAGTCAAAGATGTGCTGGCGCTTTTGTTTGTGGCGCTGATTTTTTCCTCAGCCATTGACCCGTGGGTGGACGTTTTGCAGCGCTACAAAATTCCGCGCACCGTGAGCGTGCTTTTTATTTACGCCGTGGCTGCGGTCGTTATCACCGCCGTGGTTATTTTGCTCATCCCGCCGATAAGCCAGCAGTTCGGTGCGCTAGCTAAAAATTTTCCCAGCTACGTTGATAAAATCAGCTCCGGCTACAACTTTGTCAAAGACTTTACGGCCCAGCACGGAATTTTAGAGCGCATCAAACAAAACATCGGCGGGCTGGAGAGCAACCTGACGGTAGCCGCCGGCAGCATCTTCACGACCGTGAGCGGCATTTTTGGCGGCATTGTTTCGTTTTTTATCGTTTTGGTTGTTACCTTTTACATGGCGGTTGAGGAAAACGCGATGAAAAAAATCATCTGGTCGCTCGCGCCGCCCAAAGACCAAACATACCTCATGCAGTTAATCAACCGTATGCAGCGCCAAGTCGGCTACTGGCTGCGCGGCGAGCTTATTTTGATGTTTATCGTCGGTTTTTTTACCTGGGTCGGCTTGTCTTTCATTCCTGCCATGTCGGAGTACGCGCTGGTACTGGGCTTGATTGTCGGTTTGACCGAGTTCGTGCCGTACCTGGGCCCCATCATTGGCGCGATTCCGGCGGTGTTTTTGGCTCTGACAATTAATCCGGTCGTGGCGCTTTTAGTGCTTATTTTATACATTATTATTCAGCAAGTTGAGGGCAATATTTTAGTTCCCAAAATCATGGAGCGCGCCGTCGGAC
>MFGL01000007.1:11230-11745 GCA_001778285.1 Candidatus Falkowbacteria bacterium RIFOXYC2_FULL_47_12 | reverse complement strand
TGCCCGCCCGCAACGCGAGTGTAGCGAGTCGGGCGGGTAATTTGTAAGGGATTGCAAAAAGAAACAAAGTATGCAAAAATAGAAAGTAATAAATATAAATTTATACCTATAAGTCTATAATACTCTGGACAATTAAACTACTGAAAATGTGTTATAATAATTTTAAAGTCTAATATAATTTAGACTTTTAAATTATTTAAGTCTATATTTGTGTAGACTTAAACTATAAAACGGTATGGCTAATGAACAAGAAAATATCGTCTCCAATAAACTTTGGCTTTCAGTATCACAGTCTGCCAAACTCTGCGGCGTTGAGCAAAAAACTATCCGCCGCGCTATCAAGGCCAGACAGTTTTTGTACGTCGTCCAAAACGACCGCTATACCATTGAAACCGGATCGCTCATTACTTGGGCGCATCAGTCGGCAAAAATTAAAAATAAACTCAATAGAGATGGTATTGGGAAGTTTGTAAAGGAATGGAAAGGAGAATATACAAAGTTATCCACAGAAAAAA
>MFGL01000007.1:5044-11197 GCA_001778285.1 Candidatus Falkowbacteria bacterium RIFOXYC2_FULL_47_12 | reverse complement strand
ATAAAAAATATTGTATAATTTTAAAATATATCATTTCAAAAATATAAACCAAAATAAAACTAAATAACCACTTCTTTATTTAACTAAAGAAATCAAACAAACTAATTATCAAATTTATGATGTTAGTTTTTTTGCATTAAAATATTCCTTAAAGGTCGAAAAGATACTCTATTAAAAAAATATAACTTTTAACTTAATTAAAATATGAAACAATTTTTTAGCACAAAAACGCCGCTTCAGATAGCGGTTACGAGCGTAGCTACAATTTTGCTCACCACGGGTGTGGTTGTAGCAGCTACAACACTCGGCACGAACATTTCAACTACCGGCACTCTGACCGTAACGCCGGCCTCAAATAGTACGACGGTGACTTCCGTCAAAAACGCCGCCGGCACACCGATCTTTGATGTTGACACTACCAACGCGCTCGCTTCAACGACCGATTTGGTCATTGCCTCTGGTGCGCGCATTGGTCTTGGTTCAACCGGCGGCCACCTTACTGCCCTGGCAAACGACAGCCTGTTTGTTGAAGGAGAGGGAGAATTTGACGGCATCGTGTGGTTTGACGGCTCCCTGCGCGCTTCAAGCACCATACTGGCCACCGGCGAAACGACGCTCTACAATACGTTGACTGCTACGACCACGAGTCTCCGCGCAAATGACAGTTCAGCCGCAGTACTGACCATACGCCAGGATGACGCTACCAGCAACATCGCTACGTTGCAAGACGGCGCGACCTCGGTGCTGACCATCGGCCCTGCCGGCCTTGTTGTGGTCCAGCCATCAGCAAACAGCACGGTTGCATTATCGGTAAAAAATTCCACTGGCGCGCCGATCTTTGACGTTGATACTACCAACGCGCGTGCTTCAACCACTGGGGCTCTTATTCGACCGACATCAAATGGTACGGCAACTGTATCAATAACTAACGCCACCGGCAAACCTATCATTGATATTGATACCACCAACGCACGTGCCTCAACTACAGAATTATTTATTGGTCAGTCAAACGGAACAACGCCGCGCCTCAACGCCTCCAGCACTGCTGTTTCTATTGGCGATGGCCAACCAATAGTAGGATTACGTTTTGGCACTTGCGTCGTTGACATTCCCTCTACTATCGCATCCTCGACTTCATTCGCAAACTGCACAGCAACCGGCGTTACCACAAGTGATCGTGTATTTGTGACGATGCGTTCAACGAGCACTTCCATGGTGTTTAGAAATGCTTCATCTACCACCAATAACACTATCCAAGTATCAGTTGCTAACACCGGCTGGCTTTCAAATGCCGTATATGCAGGTACGGTCGACCCTGACGCTACGGAATGGGAATGGATGGCAATAAGATAATAACTATTTATCTTTCATAGAATTTTTGTGAAAGATAAATAATACTACTCTATGAGAAATAAATATTTTATTATTATCTTGATTGCGCTTTTAGCTCTTCCCTTGATCACCGTTCAGGCCGCTAACGAAGTAACCTTCAGTCAAGACACAACTTTGGACATGGTAAGCCCTGATACAAACGTAACTGTCTTGGCCAGCTCCATTGTTGACAGCCTAACTACTGGAGACAGTTCTATCACCGTCACCATTTCCACCGGCGGATTGTTGCAATTGCGTTCAACCGGCCGCTACATCATGAGCGCAAGCAGTGTGGATGCCGATATCACGAATGCCTGTACCGATTCCTACTATGACCTGACCGTCACGCCGCGCAGCAGCGCTTCAGGCGCAAGTTTTGTCGTAACGGTGAGTAGTACCACCTGTACCGTACCAGGCAGCAGTCCGGGCGGAAGTTCCAGTAGCAGCTCGTCATCAAGCTCTTCATCCAGCAGTTCGTCAAGCACCACCACAACCACAACTGACACGACTGGCACAACTACCACAACCGTAACAACTCCTGCCCCAACAACGACGGAAACAGCAACTGAAACCACCGGCAAAACTACGGCCGAAACGTCAACCGTTGCCGAAACGAAAAAAGTATCCGCTACGCCCGGCGTTCCGGCCACTGATTCATCCGGCAAAGTAACGATAGAGCAGCAAGCCGCGGACGCGGCAGCTGTTGCCTCCGGCGACGTGAGCCAGGTTATCGCTACTATGGGCGTATCACGAAACTCAACAGCTGAGACAAACTACAATAAAACCATTGTGGCAAATGTTATAAAAGGCGCCGGCGTTACCGCCGCGGTCAGCAGTACGATTACGAACTTCGTCACCTACGGCACACCGGCCACGAAGGTTCTGGGTGCCGGCGAGCGTGGCGGCGTTGTGAACAGCTACCGTGCTGCCTTCGGCAAATTGCCGGCAACGAGCCAAGAATGGAACGATGTTATCAAAATCGCCAACGGCCGCTGGCCTTCGCAAACCAACGCGACCGCGGAGAAGCGGGCAAAAACTTCTTTCAAAACTATTTATTTGCGAGAAGCAAACATGAGCAACGCCCATGACAACGCAGCGGTGACGGTGATGGCGTACGGCTTACGCCCTGCTGACAGAAAACTGAACTCGGAAAAGACTGCCATTAAATCGTTTAAAGCGATTTTTGGCTCTGCGCCGACTTCAGCCACCAACTGGGACGCGGTTCGCGCTATCGCTTATTCCGGAGCAACAAGATAATCAATTGCATTTTACGAAAAAATTCGCCCCTTATAGACAGGGGCGAATTTTTTATGGCACTTGCATAAATTTTACTTTATTCAAGTTCAGCGCATCGATCGATACTATCGTACTGCTCCTGGATACATAATTGAACAGCTATACTACCAAGGCATGGGAGACTTCTAAGCGGCTAAAAGCTCTTTGAGCACGCCCGCCACAAGCGTGCCTTCGGCTTGTCCGTTCAACTCCGCCATCACTGCGCCCATAGCTTTGCCAAAATCAGCTTTGCCAAAACCGTTCTCGCTCACGATACGTTCCACTGCCTCTCTCACCTGTGCGGCAGACAGCTGTTCTGGCAGATATGACTTAATGATTGCTAATTCTTCTTTTTCCCGTTGTGCTAATTCAGTGCGTCCGGCCGCTTCAAAGGCCTCAATCGCTTCACGGCGTTTTTTTGCCATGCTTTTTAAAATCTCAGCGAGTTTCTCCGGGCATGCTTCATTGCCTTCTTTTTGCTTTTCAAAGACTAAAATTTCGGATTTGATTGATTCCAGCGTTCGTTTTTTAATCTCATTTTTCTCTTTATAGGCTTTGATAAAATCATCCAAAATTTGCTGTTTGGTGGTCATAATTTTTTATTATCTTTACAAATTCTATTACCTAGTGTATACTAACGGAGTAAATAAATCAATGAGTTCGTAAAAACTATGCCCAACAAATGTCAACTGACCGGTAAAAAGATGGCTACCGGCAACTCACGCAGCCATTCCAACATCGCCTCCAAGCGCACTTTCAAGGTTAATCTGCAAAAAAGACGCCTCTTAAATCCGGCAACGAAAAAATACCTTACCCTAATGCTTTCAACCAAAGCGATTAAGACGTTAAAAAAATGGGATAAAGAGGGCAAGCGCTACGATCTGGCCAAATTAGTTACAAGCAAGGCCTAATTTATTTCGTTATTCTCAAAAACAAAATACCCCTCAAATGGGGTATTTTTAATTGCCAAAATAATTTTATACCGGCTATTCTTCCGTCTCCGCGCCGCAACAGCACTCGGCCCACGGTTCCTGTTCTAATTTTTCGCGGGGAATGTCGTGGCCGTCTTTTACGCAAATTCCGTACGTTCCGGCTTCAATGCGGCTCAAAGCGGCGTCAATGCGCACGAGCAAATCGCGGTAGGCTGCCCGCGTGGAATCTTCTATAATATCTTCAGTCGCGTCATTTGCCAGGTCATCTTCGTCTGGATTATCCATGGCCTTTTCCGGCGCGTTTAATTCAGCCAGTTTCACTTCAACGTCTGCTTTTTCCTCCAGCAGACGGGCTTTCATTTGTTGGATGAATTTGGCATGAGACATAAAAAACGTTAGTATGATTATTTGCGTGCCACCAGGGCAAAATCCAAACAGTATTTTTCCAGCATTTGCAACGGAACAGTATAGTACCCACTCTCTATTATAATGTCAGCGAGCACTTCGCGCAAACGGGCAAATTCCCTTAATTGCGGCGCGGTCTTGTCAGACGTGAGACTCAAATCAAGCAACTCCAAAACCCGTTCTCCGGCACCGGCAAGCCGCTGAGCGTTTTTTCCTTCTCGGGCAAGCCTCATCCGCGTTATTTCACTGCCAATATTTCCTAATTGGTTAGACAGCGACAATTTCTGCCACCTGTCCCGAGCGATAGTGTGATGAATAGAGGACATATTTATGCTATAAAACTCGTTACTATTTCTTTTATTCTATCACGAACGCTCTGATTTTGTAAATCCATAGAACGATTGCCCTGTTGGGGGCGTATGTTGATTAAGGAAGTATACTCAATAAAATTATCTTTATAATCATTTGGATATAAATTTATCCCCCAAATGTCATGTTGTTGCGAGCCGTTGCTAATTAAGAGTTGCTCCATATCAGCATGCATCTCGCCGCCCACCGCCATGATTCGTTTCTCAACGTCAACGACTGCTTTCACCATGTCGCCAAGAATCGCTTCAGCCATTGACTGCAATTCACTTCTTGTTATTTTTTTAGTAACAATTTTCATTTCCATATACTTCACTATAGTGTTTAATTGAGCTAATTTTTCCACAGTAATGCCAACGCACCTCGTTTTCAGCACGTCAGAATAACGGCGAATTTGCCTGTTTATTTTGATGGCATATAAACAGCGGCAGTATGACAAGTGAGCCACCATCATACATAATCATAAAATTTGCAGGGGAAGAAGGAATCGAACCCTCATCTCTGGTTTTGGAGACCAGCATACTACCACTGTACTATTCCCCCAGATATAACAAAATATAGCACGAAAGCGCTATATTTTGCAATGATTTGAAATTCAATTACTTCGTCTCTTTGTGCGCCGTGTGCTTGCCGCAGGCTTTGCAGAATTTGTTGATGGTCAGGCGCTCCTTGAGGGTTTTTTTGTTCTTGTGCGAGTTATAATTCACGCGCTTGCACTCGGTGCATTCCAGCTTCATTATGTTGTCTTGGGACATAAAAGTATTTTTTTTATAAATTAAAGCTCTTCGTAGCGTACTACACCTACCGCTCTTTGTCAAGACAACTTAAAGAAAAATGCCTAATTTCTAATTACTAATTTCTAATGCTATCTTAATTTGTTCGTGTATTTAGACATTAGAAATTAGTAATTAGACATTTCACTTTGTATCTTTCAGCGTCAAGGCCGGACGCAGGGCCGTCAGCAAAAAGACGGCTAAAAATAAATAGAGGTACTGCAGGGGAAAAAATTTCAAAATAATAACGGCGCAAAGCGATCCGGACAGCCAGGCCGCCGGACGGATGTCGCGGAACAAGTTAATTAAATCCATATCCTGCTTGTCAACGATTTTGAAAAAATAAACGTCCTGCATGGCCTCAACCAACGAGGCGCCGACGCGCGAGAGGAAAAGTATGACGGCCCAGACGATGAAATTTGACGACTGGATAAAAAACATTGAACCGGTGGCCGCCATCATGATAACCAAACCGACGATTAAAATTTCCTGCTCGCCCCAGTAGCGGTCGGCGATGGCGCCGGCCGGAAATTCCAAAATCACGAACGGCACAAGCATAATGGTAAACATAATGCCTATCTGCGGCCAGTCAAAGCCTTTGTACTCGTGCAGATAAATCGGCGTGTATACGACCATAATGCAGTAAAAAAAATGCAAGAAATAGGTAACGGTAAAAACTTTTGTTAAATTTTTGTTGCGCCGGAAGGCGGAAAGCAAATCGGCCCAGCGCCGGCTGCGGTAGTTGATGCCGTCTTTGAGGTTGCGCCGCTGGCTGACAAGAATCAAGATGGCCGGCACGAGCGCCAGCGCCGCGCCTAAGTACACTAAGGTATAGTCGCCGCCGCTCGCGATTTGACCCATGAGAAAGGGCGCCATAACCCAGGCAATGTTGGTAGCAGTCAAAAACGTGGTGCGCACCCGGCCCATTTGTTGCGTCGTGGTGATATCTTTCAAAAAAACATCCATGTTTATTGCGAGCAAATCAAAACTTACCGTATAAACAATAAAAAACAGGAGCACCAGCCAACGGT
>MFGL01000007.1:414-5021 GCA_001778285.1 Candidatus Falkowbacteria bacterium RIFOXYC2_FULL_47_12 | reverse complement strand
GTACTGACAAAAAGAGCCGTCAGTATCGTGAACGCCGCCGGATAGTTGTGGAAGCGTTTGATGAAACGGGGAAAATAAAAAATAGCAAAGAGCGCCAGAAACGTAGCGAGCGTCCAATACAAACCGACGTAATTGACGCCGGCAAATTTCTCCAGATACGACGACTGAACGTACGACGGCAGAGCTCCGGCAAACGCCCACAGAAAACCGAAGAGGTAAATGAAGATGAGTAGTTTTTTATTTTTGCGCATAATATCTACCAGTATACCACATCATTCGGTTGTCTGCCCGTCAAAGTGTTCTTTTTCTGCCAGCGCGTCGGCTTTGGTAGCGCGCACCGTGCCGTTTCTGTGTTCAGGCGGCGCGTACAGCGTGTAGAGTTTGAGCGACTCAGCGCCGGTGTTGATGATATTATGCCGGGTGCCGGCCGGAATAACCACTGCGTAGTCGGCGGGCAAATCGTGTTCAACGCCGTCCAATACTGCTTTGGCGCTGCCCTGCTCAACGCGTATGAATTGGTCAAGCGTATGAGTTTCCTCACCGATATCATCGCCGGGGGCGATGCTCATGACAACTAATTGGCAATTCTTTGTCGTATACAGCACGCGGCGAAAATCGGCATTTTGAATTGTTTCTTTTTCAATGTTGGTAACGTAACCTTTCATAGACATATCGTTAATAAATAATTAAACACCACGTTTTTTATGTGGGCCGGGTAGGATTCGAACCTACGAAGGCGTAAGCCAGCAGATTTACAGTCTGCCCCAGTTGACCGCTTTGGTACCGACCCTATATTTTACAGCTCATCAATTTGTTTTTTCATCTCGCTCAGCTTCGCGTTCTCCGGATTTATTTCCTTGAGCGCCTTGTAGGCGTCCAAGGCCTCACTTTTATCCTTGTTCAGTATACTGACATTGAATAATCCGTCAAGATAACGCGGATTTTTCGGTTCAATTTTAAGAGCCGCTTTCATATTTTTTAAGGTCTCCTGGTAGCCGCCGGTTTCCTTGTTCAGTTCCGCCAGGCGAAACAGCGTCCGGGCGTTCTCGCTGTTGAGCTTGAGGCTCTGCTGGTAGTAGGTTTTGGCTTTGTCCGGCTGCTGCTCGCTTTCGGCAACTTCAGCCAGTTGCGTGTATACATCCGCGTCTTCCTGCGTAAGTTTCAGCACGTGCTCAAGCGTTTCCCGCGCCTCAATGAGTTTCCCCTGCTCAAAGTAAAGCTGGCCGAGCAGTTTGAAAGCGGCGACGTTTTTACTCTCCAAACTGATAATGCGGATGTAGCATTTTTCGGCTGTTTCAAAATCTTCTTTTTCTTTTGCTTCTTGGGCCTGTGCTACTAACGCTTCAATGGCATCCGGCGCGGCGCCCGGTCGCATGGCCGCCGCCTGGGAAAGGTTATCGCGCGCGGTCAGAAGCTTTTGCCACAATTTTGTCAGCCACATTTTAATTTTTTCCCCGACCGGCAACGCGCTGCGCCGCAACCAGCCAAACCAGCGGCTGACAGTGCGCTTAAAACGAGTATTGATGATGCGCTGTTTTGCCGCCCGCTCGCGCTCCTGCGGCAGTGTGGCAACGTCCAAGTTTACCACTGCCGGAAATTTACGGATAACGATGCGAACGATGATAATGGCCGCGGCCAAAATCAAAATGAGAGGGATGATATTGTAGTACATATACGGTTGCGAAACTCAGGCTTTGTTAGCTGAGCCAAAAAGTTTTATTTTTTGCTCCACTACTTTTTGCACCGCGTCCATGGCCGGACTTAATAATCTGCGCGGGTCAACGATGTTGGGGTCTTTCTTAGCCGCGCCGCAAGCGGCGCTGGTAAAGGCGACGCGCAACTCGGTATCAATATTGATAACGCGAATGCCATACCGAACCGCCTGCTTAATATCGCGCACGGAAACGCCCGAGCCGCCATGCAAAACTAACGGCTGTCTCACTTTTTTGTCTATTTCTTCCAGTCGTTTTAAATCAAGTTTTTCTGAACCGACAAACATGCCGTGCATATTGCCAATAGACATGGCAAACGTGTCAACCTTCGTTTGTTTGACAAACTCGCCGGCTTTGTTCGGGTCGGTCATGTACTCTTCCGGTTTAATTTGTTTCTTTTTGCGCCGCAGCAATCCTTCCTTGCCTAAAATAGTCCCCAACTCTCCCTGCGCCCAGACGCCGTGCTTGTGCGCGTAGGCGACTGATTCTTTGGTTAAAATGACGTTCTCGTCATAGGGCAATTCACTGCCGTCGATGTGAATAGAGGAAAACCCTGCCTTGATGCACTCGGCCACCACCAAAAAACTCTTGCCGTGGTCAAGGTGCAGGGCGATGGGCACTTCGCCGGTATTGTTTTTGGCAATGGTTTCCACAATGTGAGTAATGGGCTTGAGGCCGGCGTACTTGATGGTAGTTTCGGAAATTTGAATGATGATCGGTGCGCGCTGGGCCACGGCGGCGCGCGCGATCGCGAGCGTCAGTTCCAAGTTCTGGGTATTGAACGCGCCCACGGCGTAACCTTCGGCATCGGCCTTTTTTAAAATGGTTTTAATGTGTACCAACATAATTTTTTATAAACTATTTACTATTTGTGCGAACTCCATGACATCTACGCTCGCCGTACCGACTAAAAAGCCGTCCACGTTATCAATGGCGCGAAAACTGGCGACGTTGCCGGCGTTGACACTGCCGCCGTAAATGACGCGCACCTGCTTTTTGGCCGCGTCAACGCCAAGCAAATCAACCAAAGAAGCGTGGATAATTTCGTGCATGGTATTGACGTCGTCAGGGCCGATGGCGTGGCCGCTGCCGATGGCCCAAATCGGCTCATAGGCGACGATAAGCTGTTTATCTGCGAGCAGTTCAATGCCGCCCAAACTCTGCTGGAGCTGGTCCAAAATAACGTAGTCGGTTTTGCCGGCTTCTTTTTCTCGCTGTGTTTCGCCCACGCACAGAATAGGGATAATACTCGTATGGTCTAAAACAGCTTTGAGCTTCTGATGTATCATCTCGTAGTTTTCCAAGAGATGCATTCTTCGTTCACTATGGCCAATAATGACAAAGCTGCAGCCGGCTTCGGCCAGCGTCTTTGCTGACACTTCACCCGTATACTCCCCTTTCTCTTCCCAAAAAACGTTCTGCCCGCCAAGCTTCACCGGACCCTGCCGCAACGCCTCCCCCACGCCGGTCAGCGCTATTTCCGAAGCACAGGCAACTACTTCGACAGTCTCGGTTTTTATGTGTTCAGCATAGGCTTTGGCTAAAACAATGCTTTCAGCAAGTCCCAGCCGCATTTTCCAGTTGGCAATGACGATTTTTTGTTTTGGCATAAAATTTTTATATAAAATGAATAATTCCCAAGCTCAACAGCGCAACAATGCTCGCTGACAGTATAACCCCTGCGCTGATAAAAAGCAACGCGCGCGCCGGCTTGATACCAAATAAAAAGGCCGCGACACTGCCGGTCCAGGCGCCAGTCATGGGCAGAGGCACGGCGACAAAAATGAGCAAAGCAATCTCACCCCAACGCTGGTATTTTTGCATAAACTTACGCTCCGTTCTGTCAAAAATTTTCTGCAGCAGTTTGTCTATAATGCCTAAATGTCCTTGCAGACGACGGTAGAACAAGTGCAAACCGTACACGACAAAAGCCGCGGCCAGCACACTGCCCATGACGGAAAACAACAGCGCCTGCCACACCGGCAGATGATACGCACCCAACGCGAGCGGCACGGACACGCGGTTTTCCGCAACCGGCAACATGGCGATGATGAGCGTTGCCAATTGCGGCGGAACGCTGTTAAAATATGCTAAGTAAGTCATGTGATTACGTTGTCTCGTTGTCCAGAAATTCGTTATCCCGTTTCGAAACACGAAATTCGTGACACGAAACGAGACAACGAAGCAACGAGACAACTAATTTCTAATTAACTTAACGGGAGGCCATTCGTAATTTTCATACGCCCACCGCACCAGGGCATCGGTTTCAGAAAATCGCGAAGCCAGGCTCTGGCTGCCGAGCACAACGGAAATAATATCATGCTCGTTGTTCTGATCGCTGAATTTCCCTACGAAACAAAAACCCGCACTCGTGATGTAGCCGGTCTTGCCGCCCATGAGACGGTAGGCGGGATTCTCACCCAAGAGCGCGTCGGTGCTTTCAATGATTCTGGTTTTGCCCTGTTTGGTGGTGAGAAGGTAGCGGTCATGCAGTACGGTCTGACGGATTTTTTCCTGCGCCAGCGCGGCGCGAGCGATCTCAATGAGTTCATAAGCTGTTGAGGTGTTATGGTCATTCAACCCAATGGGGTCAACAAACGTCGTCTTACGCAGGCCCAGACCCGCCGCTTTGGCGTTCATTTGGGCCACAAAATCAGACTCGCTCATGCCTAAGGCGTGCACCAGAGCAATGGTTTCGGAATTGCCCGAGCCAACGAGGCTCGCGTGAAACAAATCATCCAGTGTTACCCGGTCCCCCCAAAACAGAAAAATGCGCCCGCCTTCGCGCCTATCCTGCGTCTGCATCACGTACTCGCTTGAAAAATCCGGCTGCTGGTCCAGAACCACGAGTGCGGTCATGAGCTTGCTGATGCTCGCAATGGCGGTGATGGCATC
>MFGL01000007.1:0-370 GCA_001778285.1 Candidatus Falkowbacteria bacterium RIFOXYC2_FULL_47_12 | reverse complement strand
CAAAATCCACGATGGCGCGGGAGAGGTAGCCCTGGGTGTATTTGACGTAGTGGGTGCGGTCGGGCACGCGCGCTTCCTTCTTGCCCCACTTCTTGCCGACATTGCCGCGCAACACATCCATCAGCCGTTCAAAATCGCGCTGCACGCCTTTCAGGTCGTTGGCGAGTTGCACGGGATTGCGCATATAGGCGAGCTGCTTGCGTTGCAACAGCGTGCGCGCCGCCGCTTGCGGGCTGCTGCTGGTGGCGATGGTGATGACGTTTCCGGGAGATACGCTGCTGCATGAGGCGAGCAGCAGCAGGGCGATGAGGGCAAGAATGAAGTTACGCATGAGCATTTACGGGCAACGTGGTGGGCGCAGCTTGTTAGA
>MFGL01000006.1:28874-32480 GCA_001778285.1 Candidatus Falkowbacteria bacterium RIFOXYC2_FULL_47_12 | reverse complement strand
AAATCCAACTCCCCACGGGGAATCCCAAGTCTGCATTGCGTTTTTATGCGCGCCGGCTTTAAAAAACCACAAAGCGAAATCAGCTGGATTTTTTTTATCCGAGTCGCTCACTTCCCCCTTCCCCGCTTCCGCGATATTTTTGGCTAAATTCTGACCGGATAATTGCGTATAATTTTTTGCCTTGGAAACGTCAAAATAAATCGCGAGTTCCGTTTGATACGCATATCCTTTATCCAATAAAATTTGCGTCATCTCAATAATTTCTTTGATAGTCTCGGTTGCCCGCGGCTTGATATCGGCCGGCCTCGTATTTAAAGCCGCGATATCGTCTTCAAATACTTTTATGTATTTATCCGCGACTTCCTGCGGCGTAATTTTATCCCGCTTCGCGCCTTTTTCCAGCTTGTCCTCGCCCTCGTCCTCGTCAGAAGTTAAATGACCGACATCCGTATAATTACGCACGAGTTTCACATTGTAGCCCAGATATTCCAATGACCGCACGATTAAATCGCAGAGCGCCATCGCCCGCATATTGCCGATGTGCTGAGTCCAATACACGGTAGGGCCGCAATGGTAAAAAGAAACCAAATCATTTTTGATGGGTTTAAAATCTTCTTTTTTGCGGGTTAGAGTATTATAGAATTTTAACATAACTGGTATTCGTAATTGGTATATTTGTACTTAATTTGTAATTAGTAAGATCGCTTTTATTCTCCTCACTCCCGCACTGGAACTTTCTTCTTTTATTATTTTAAACTTGCCTAATTCTCCCGTGTGCGCCACATGCGGTCCGCCGCAAATCTCCTTGCTGAAATTTCCAACGGAATATACCTTTACTTTTTCCCCGTATTTATGTTCAAAAACTCCGGTCGCGCCGAGTTCTTTTGCTTGTTCCAGCGGCATTTCTTCACAGCGCACCGGCAAATCTTTGGCTATTTGTTCGTTCACCAAATCTTCAACTTGTTTTATTTGCTCGGGCGTCATTTTTTCCGGATGCGAAAAATCAAAACGTAATCTTTCCGCCGTTATATTACTTCCCTTTTGCTGAACATGGTCGCCTAAAATCTGCCGCAAAGATTCCAGCATTAAATGCGCGGCGGTGTGCAATTTTTTCGTTTCCTCGCTTGCGTCCGCAAGTCCGCCTTTGAACATGCCGGCGGATGCGGTGCGGGAAAGTTCTGAATGTTTTTTAGATTCTTCTTGAAATTTTTGTTCGTCAATTTCAGTCCCGTTTTCTTTCGCTAATTCTTTCGTAAGTTCTATCGGAAAACCATAAGTTGAAAAAAGCGTAAAAGCGTCTGTACCTTTTCTGAATTCTTTCAAGCCCTGCTCCAAAGTTTTTTCAAACTTTTCTTCCTCTTTATGTAATTCATTTTTTATAAATTTTTCATTCCTTTTTATTTCCGGATAAACATCTTGATAAATTTTTATAACTTCTTTTGCAAGTTCAGCGGTAAAATTTTCAGTAATACCCAATTGTTTGCCATAACGTACGGCACGGCGAATTAAACGGCGCGAAACATAACCTTGTCCGGTATTTGACGGCGTCACCCCCCTATCGTCGCCCAAAATCATTACCGCGGCTTTAATGTGGTCGGCTATTATGCGCATTGCTTTTTCATTACCTTCATAACCTTCTGGATTCCCGCCTGCCTGCCGGTAGGCATGGCCTTCGCGGGAATGACAGTTTGTAAGTCTTTCAATTTTTTCTATAATCGGCCAAAAAAGTTCGGTGCGGTAATTGTCGTTCAAATTATTTATGACCGCGAGCGTGCGCTCTAGGCCCATGCCGGTGTCAACGTTTTTTTGCGCGAGCGGCTCAAAGCAACCGTCTTTAGTTTTATTATATTGCATGAAAACATCATTCCAAATCTCTACCCATCCCGAGGCCTCGGGATCGTCGTTAAAACTCCCCGGCACTTTATCAGGGTCGCCCGTCCAATAAAACATTTCCGTATCCGTTCCGCACGGCCCGGTAGCGCCGGCCGGCCCCCACCAATTATTTTTCTTCGGCAATTTCGCAATGCGGGCTTCTGCAATACCTAAACTTTTCCAAATATTAAATGCTTCTTCGTCAAAGGGAGCGTCTTCATCTCCAGCAAACACGGAAACGGCGAGGCGATTTTTATCTAAACCTAAATACTCAGGTGAAGTTAAAAATTCCCAGCTCCACTCTATCGCTTCTTTTTTAAAGTAGTCGCCTAAAGACCAATTGCCGAGCATTTCAAAAAAAGTATGGTGCGTGGCGTCGCCCACTTCATCAATATCGCCGGTGCGAACGCATTTTTGCGCATCAGTTAAACGCGTTCCTTCAGGGTGCTTTTCCCCCATCAAATACGGCACGAGCGGATGCATACCGGCCGTGGTAAATAAAACTGTCGGGTCGTTTTCCGGGATTAAAGAAGCGCTCGGGATTACCGAGTGTCCTTTTGACTTAAAAAATTCTAGATATTTTTGGCGAAGTTCTTTGGAGGTCATAGTAGCTTAATCATAATAAAAAAAACGACTCTTCACAAGAGCAGAGTTTTTTTGGCTTATTTTTGGTATTTTTTTGTTGAAATGTTGACAAAAATAGAAAAACAGTGTATTAAGATAATGACGTTATTTTTATATCAAAACTTTACCTTGGAGGGAAAAATGAAAGAACTACTTTTGTTCTTGCAAAAAATCCCGTCCGAATGGCTTCAGGATGGGGCAAGATTTTATTTTTTTCTTGCCCTCGTTCTATCCGTTTTCGGATGGCTGGACTACTGGAGAAAAAAAGTTGTTTTCTCCAGAGAACGATAAACCAACAGGCCTTGTTTCGGAAGTTTTGAAGTAAGGCCTGTCCCCCACCCTCTGAAAAAGTTGTATAATAAAAATAATTCCCGGATGGGATTTTGAATAGATCATTACCAATTTTATAAAATTGAAAGGTGTTGAGGCAATGGGCAAAATCCAAACGTCGTCACCGGACGACAAAATTTTATTTCGCATTCAGTTCGCTCTGCTCGCTCTGCAGGAGCAGGCAGCTGCGGCTGAAGAAGAAAAGTTGCCTTTGCGGCAACGAAACGAGGGTTTGTCTCGGTGGCCGCAAGAGGAAACCATTGAGACAAAAAAAATCTCTTTAAATTAGGAGGTTATTATGATTTTTTTGCCTCCCGACTCTGCTTTGGAGGCGAGGAAATTTTGTCCTCCTCCTAAACAGAATTTTTTGAAGCGTTTCCTCTCTTTGTTCAGGAAACGCAAAAAAAAGAAAAAATGGATTTTTAAATGATGATAGTTCGCGCGGCTCGCTTTCACAGGAGCCGCCTTTTTTTATTTCTCCTTATTCTCCTCAATAAATTCCAGCAACTCTTTTTTGCTGATTTGGCCCTTCTTGCGGGCAAACTCGTTGCCGGCTTTATCCAAAAAAACAAATATCGGAATTTCGTCCGTTACGCCCCATTTTTTCGCTTCCTCAGCATTTTCGTCAATATCAAAATACTCCGTTTTTAACTCCGGCATTTCTTCTTCTATTTTTGCCCAAACAGGCTTCATCACGATGCATCCCGGGCACCACACGGCGCCGAATTTTAATACTCGCATATGCCCTACAAATTACAAATAAGATACAAATTTACGAAT
>MFGL01000006.1:18177-28865 GCA_001778285.1 Candidatus Falkowbacteria bacterium RIFOXYC2_FULL_47_12 | reverse complement strand
CTAACTGCAGACCAGTTACTTTTAAGTACGAGTTAACTTGATTAATGTTTTGTTTGGCGAAATAATTACCCTGTTTTATTTCCAGAATAATTCTATTTTCAACTAAAAAATCAAGATAATATTTCCCGATAATTTCACCATTAATGCGCAGATGATATGGAACTTGTGTCGCGAACGGTATAGCTACGTCAGCAAAGTACCGGCTGATCATTTTTTCGTACGTTTTTTCTTTGTAACCGTAACCGAATTTATTATAGACTTCAAACAATACTCCAACTATTTTATAACTTAACTGCGGATAAACTACAATCGTTTTTTCCTCCTTAAATATGCCCATAGCATTTGTAAATTTGTATCTTATTTGTAATTTGTAGGAACTAAAAGTTGAACGCCCCCTGCCCGTTCTCGTCGCGACGAACGTGATTAGTTTCACCATTGTCGTTTTGCTGGGGAGTGTATTTTAACAAGCTCATTCCTTTTTGCTTTTCAAAGACCTTGAGCGCGTAGAGGCAGTCGTTGTGCGCGCGATGCGCGGCGCGGTCCATAAGAACATTGTAGTAGCCGCAGGCGGCCGTTAAATTGTAGTGAGCGCCTTTGGCGTTCAGCCGCAGGATGCGGTCATGGTAGTCAAAATCGCACTCGTGCACGAAGCGCGCTTCGTTTAGGAGTATACCGCGAAATTCGCCAGCGGTGTCAAAGAACTGCTCGCGCGCCGGAAAGGCAAATCCGTACGCCTCGGCGTATTTTTTTAAAAACCAGTTATCAAAGCCGATGATGTTGTGGCCGATAATTATTACGTCTGTATCCGCGCCGTCCGGTCGCATGCCCATGACTTTGAATAACGCCTTCATTGCCCCTTCCAAGGGCACGCCTTTTTCGTTTATCATTTCGTCGGTAATGCCCGTGATGCGTTTGGTGTCGTCCGGCAGCGGCTCGCCGGTTTTAATAAAAATATCATACTGCTCAATGTCGCCGGTTTGGTCATTGATCTTAATGATGCCGATCTCTATAGGCTGGTGTTTGCTCGGGTCAAGGCCGGTGGTTTCAAGGTCGTAGGCGAGGTAGTGCATGAAAAAATTTTAGATTACAGATTAACGTACCGTCAGCAATTTTTGCAGCATTGGCATGAGCGCGGCGTTTGCCATCATGGTTTGCACAAAGCCGTTTTGCGGCTTGGCAATATGAACTATCTCCCCGCCGGCTTCACGGACAATGAGCGCGGAGGCGAATTGGCTAACGGCCTGACTGGAGCCGGACAGGTCAACGTAGGCGTCAAACGCGCCGCTGGCGACAAGACACTGGCCGAACGCGCCGATGCGGAATGTTTCCAATTGCCGCACATTCTCCGCCAGCTTCTGCACGATACTCATGCGCTCGGCAAACGTTTGCCCGGAAAGCTGCGCGGTAAATTTTTTTTCAGGCAGCTCCAAAAAAACAAACGCATCGGCGAGCGTGTGCTGTGCGGAGACGTGTATTTTTAGTCCGTTCAGAAAAGCTCCGGCGCCTTGTTCGGCGAAAAAGAGCTGATGTGTCTGGGGGTGGTTCACCGCGGCAAGAATAGTTTCCCCGTTATGCCGCACGGCGATGTTGACCGTGTAGACGGGAATGTTGCGCAAAAAATGGCCACTGCCGTCCAGCGGGTCAATGTACCAGCAGTATTCGCGGTTTGAGGAATTTTTAGCTTCGCCCTGGATGACGATACCGTGTTCAGGATAAGTTTCAGCGATGCGGCGCCGCAAAATTTCGGCCAGTTCCACGTCCACGTTCGTGAACGTAGCGCCAGTATCCGCGGCGATGACGTTTTTGAAGGTATAAAAACGGTTGCGCAAATACTCGCCGGCTTCAGCCGCAAGCTGGATGATAAATTGTTTTAGAGGTTTGTAATTCGTAAGATTTATATTAATTTCATTTCCTTGCCTACGCTTTCCAGAATTGCCAGCGCCCGGTCAAGCTGTTCGCGCGTGTGCGCGGCGGAAACTTGAAAGCGCAAACGGGCAGTACCTTCCGGCACGACCGGAAACCACAAGCCGACAACATATAATCCGGCGGCCAATAGTTTTTTACTCATCTCTTGCGTCAATGCCGCGTCTCCCAGCATGACCGGCACGATAGGATGCTGGCCATCCGGCGTTTTAAAGCCCAGAGTTTTTACTTTTTGACGGAAATACTCTGAGTTTTCTTTAACTTTTTGCAATAATTCCGGCTGTTTTTGCAAAATGTCCAATGCTTTCAACGACGCCGTTACAACCGCCGGCGGCAGGGAGTTGGAAAATAAATACGTGCGGGATTTTTGGCGCAGTAAATCAATCACTTCTTTTTTACCCGCCAAATAACCGCCCACTGCTCCGCCCAGGGCTTTGCCAAAGGTTCCGGACAAGACATCAATTTTTCCGTGCACGCCTAAGTGTTCCGGCGTGCCGGCGCCGGTCGCACCCAGTACGCCGGTCGCGTGCGCGTCGTCAACAAATAATAATGCTTGGTAGCGTTGCGCCAATTCAATGAGTTCCGGCAGCGGCGCGGTATCGCCTTCCATACTGAAAATTCCGTCGCTCACGATGAAGCGGAAACGAAACGGCTTTGTCGCATCTTCGCGCAAGAGCGTCTCCAGCGCCGCCATGTCAGTATGCGGATAAATTCTTTTTTCCACGCGCTCTTTTTTGACGAGTTTAAAAGCGTCAATAATACTCGCGTGGTTGAGCGCATCACTGTAGATGACATCGGTGTACGTTTCACTGCCAAATCCTTCGTTGATGAGCGTCGCAAAAAAACCCAAATTAGCCATAAAACAAGTTGAATACAAAATTGCGTCTTCAACGCCCAAGAAAGCCGCTAATTTTATTTCTAATTCACGGTGCAGCACCTGGGTACCGCAGATAAAGCGCACGGAGGAGAGACCGAAGCCGTATTTTTCCATCCCCTCTTTGGCCGCGGCGATAATGTCAGGATGATTGGCGAGCCCGAGGTAGTTATTGGAGGCAAACAGCAAAACTTTTTTGCCGTCCAATTCCACTTCGGGTCCGGCCGCGCTGGTTAAAAGCCGTTCGGTTTTATATTTACCTTGCGCCTGCAGATTTTGTAAGTCATTGGTGATGTCGCTGCGTAGTTGTTCTGTGTACATAAAAAGAATTAGGGTTTGAGTAAGACTTTTACCGCTTCACCGCTGATAAGCGCCTGAAAGCCAGTTTCAAAATCAGCTATTGGTAGCCGGTGCGTAATGATGCCACTTTTTAAAATTATATCCTCCAGACCGTTGCCGAGCAAGTAGCGCATTAAATCCCACGTGTCAAAAACGCGGCGACCGTAAATTCCCCGGATCGTTAAGCCTTTAAAAATAATATTTTTAGAAAAATCAACTGTGAGAGCGCCGGCCGGCAGCCCCAGCAATAAAATCGTGCCTCCCATTCTGACGTTTTCAAACATTTGTTCATACGCCCGATAATTGCCGGACATTTCAAAGACCACATCCACGCCGGTATTATCAGTATCTTGAGCGATAGTATCGCGCAACTCCTCCCGACCGGCTTCGGTTGCGACGTTAAAAACCGCGTCCGCGCCAAGCTTGGTGGCAATAGCTAATTTATCAATTACACTCCCTGCACCCGCGGCCGCCTGCGCGTCCGTAACGTAAATGCGGTTGGCTCCCAATTGACGCGCGACCGCGCAGCTGCCCAGACCCTGCACGCCCGCGCCGGTGATTAAAATATTTTTGCCGACTAAATCCGCTGACTGGGCAGTATGAACGGCGTTGCCCAACGCGTCCATGAAGCTGATGATGTCAGGAGAAATTTCGCCGTCTTCAAAGAGCACCAGCCGGTTAGCCGGGATAACCATGTACTCGGTAAAGGCGCCGTCTTCGTGCATACCCTTGCCGATGGTTTTTTTGCAGACGTGCTCGTGGCCCGTGCGGCACTGCAGGCAGCGGCCGCAGGTAAAGTGCATTTCCGCCGAGGCGTAAAAATGCTTATTCAAAAATGCTTCAAAGTTTTCGTCGCGGGCCAACTCATCAACGGTTTTTCCTTGGCAATATGCCATCACGTCCGGCGTGGTATTTCTGCGGCGTAGCAGGAGTTGAGCGATAAAAATTCTGGCTGACGGATGCAACTCAGCGACACGGCCGCAGAACTCATGGCCGGTAATGACCTCGTCAGTGGATAATTTAGCCATGGCATTGGCGAGCGCGTCTTTGCCTTGATAAATGCCGACGTCAGTGCCGCAGATGCCCGCGGAAATAATGTTAAGTTTCACCGGACGCTCGGCGCTGACCTGGGGTTCGGGCTTGTCTTTTAATTCTAACCCCTCGTACCACTGCGGGGGATTTGTCGGTTTTTTTTTGACGAGTGCGCGCATACGTTTTAGACAATAAAATTAAGTTCCCCTTCACGAACTCCGGCCGCATTTCTTTCGGCCGCGGTAAGACTGAAAATATGCTTGAGTAAGTCTTGGCAGGCTTTATTTGGTGAAACGTTGCGCCGGGAAAACATGGCTATTTGCGTTTTTTGAGCTAGTTCCAGGGGAAAGGTAATTTGTTTTGCGCCGTAGCGGGCGTAGTTGGTAAACGAGGGTACGTCCGCAATGGCGGTACCGTAGACGCAGGAGTTGAAGCCGATAACTTTACCGGTGTAGATAAGAGCGCCTACCGCCGTTTTGGCGTAGTCAGCGATGACGCAGCCCAAAAATTGGTGTCCGGTTTTTTCCCCCTTCATTTTAATCTCTCCGTAGGTATTTTTCAAATCGGAGTTCGTCGTGCCGGCGCCTAAATTCACCCACTCGCCAACGTAGGCATGCCCCAAAAAGCCATAGTGCTGTTTATTGGCATAGCCCTGCACGACGGCGGCCTCAACTTCCCCGCCGATTTTGCAGACCGGACCGATAGATGTCCCGTCTTTTAGCTCGCAGAAGGAACGCACTATGGTCTGCGGCCCGACGTACAGCGGCCCGCGCAGAACGCAAAAGTCAGACACACTGACATTGTCATCCAAAATAACAGAACCCTTAGAGGTGTCAAAAACAACGCTAGGCGCAACCGTTACGTTGTGACCGCAGTACACCCCGTCAGTTTTCTGGTTAAAAAATTGCGCCAGGTATTTCAAATTTTCACCGATATTTTTTTCATTTTCAAAAATAACATCCCAGAGATTTTGCAGTCTCGGTACGCTGATGTCTGTTGCTGGCACTGACAGAGCCGCGAGTGTTTCGGCAATATCTGCGGTTTCTGCGGCAGCGAACGGTTTGCGCAGGTAGGCGCCAATGATGTCGCCTCCGGCCGTGAGTACGGTTTCGGTTTTCTGTGCGATGATTTCTTTGAGCAAATCAATAGTTGCAATGCGCGGGGCGAGCGCGGCGCTGAGATAAAGACAGTCGCCCGTTGCCGGCGCCGCAACCGGAAAACGAAGTTTCGTCACGTCAGTGAGATAATCCCGCACCCGCCACGTGATTTCAGTTGTCGCAAACGCGCGCTGCAGGAGCGCGTACAATGTCGTACCGCCGCACAAAATGTCAAAGCCGACTCGCCCCAAGGTTACGGGATAGAGCTTTTGTATTGTTTCAGTTTCAAAGAGGATAATGTTCATAGCATTAAATTTCTAATTCCTAGTGTTATTCTACCGTTACCGACTTGGCCAGGTTGCGTGGCTTGTCAATATCCACGCCTAAGCTTTGTGCGATGTAGTAGGCAAAAAGCTGCAGCGGCACCACGGCCAAAAGCGGTGTGAGCATTTCAAGCGTCTTGGGAATATAGATGACGTCATCGGCAATGGCGGCGATGTCGGTATCACCGGCGGTCGCAATGGCAATAACGCGGCCGCGGCGCGCTTTTACCTCCTGAATATTGCTGATATTTTTTTCGTACACGCTGTCTTTGGGGCAGATAAAAATAACCGGGAAATGCTCATCAACCATGGCGAGCGGTCCGTGCTTGAGCTCGCCGGCCGCCAGGCCCTCGGCGTGCCGGTAACTGATTTCTTTGAGCTTGAGCGCCCCCTCCAGCGCAATCGGGTAGTTGTATTTTCGTCCACAGAAAAAGAAATTTTTGGCTGACTGGCAGTGTTGAGCGACTGTTTTAATACGGTCAGCTTGCGCAAGCAGTTCTGCCATGCGCGCGGGCAAAGCCGCGAGTTCGGCGGCAATGCGTTGTCCCGTCACGAGAGACATGCGCCGCTGTCTGCCTAAAAGCAGGGTCAGCAGGGCCAGCACGGTGAGCTGTGACATAAACACCTTGGTGGAGCACACGGAAATTTCCGGTCCGGCATGATTGTAAACGCCGGCATCGGTTTCGCGCGAGATAGTGGAGCCGATGACGTTGACAATACCCAATGTCAGCACGCCTTTGGCTTTGGCTTCGCGCACGGCCGCCAGCGTATCGGCGGTTTCGCCGGACTGGCTGATGACGAGCACCGCGTCTTCGCGCGGGATGAGCGAGGGTTTGCGGTAGCGAAATTCCGAAGCCACGCAGACTTCAACAGGCAGGTCCGCATATTCTTCCAGCATATACTCGCCGACCAAGCCGGCATAGCTCGCTGTGCCGCAGGCGACAATGGTCAGGCGTTTGAGTGCCCGCAATTTATCTTCAACGTCGGCGAGTCCGCCCAAAACCGCGCGTCCCTCGGCGGGAATGAGACGGCCGCGGGTGCTGTTGATAACGGTTTCCGGCTGTTCAAAAATTTCTTTGAGCATGAAGTGGTCAAAGCCGCTCTTTTGAATTTCATCAATGTTCCAGTCTATGGTCTCGGCTTCGCGGTTTATCGCTCCCCCGTCCTCAAGGCTCGTTATCGTATAGTTGCCGCGGGTGATCACAGCCAGCTCTCCGTCGGTGAGTGTTACCACGCGGGAGGTATAGTTCAGGAGAGCGGAAGGGTCGGAGGCAATAAAAACCTGGTCCGCGCTGACGCCGATGCGCAGGGGGCTGCTCAAACGCGCGGCCACGATTTTTTCCGGGTCAGAGCTTGCAATGGCCAAAAGCGCGTAGGTGCCTTTGACGAATTTCAGGGCGCGGCTGACCGCCTGCTCCAGTGTCGTAGCGCCAGTGAGATACTTTTCAATTAAATGCGACAATATTTCAGTGTCGGTTTCGGAGTGGAAAGTGTGCCCCTCGCGGATAAGCTGGTCTTTTAGCGCTTTGTAATTTTCTACAATGCCGTTGTGCACCACGTAAACATTGTTTTTGCAATCAGCGTGCGGGTGCGCGTTGGCCGTGGTGGGCTCGCCGTGCGTGGCCCAGCGCGTGTGCGCAATGCCCACGGTGCCCTTGACGGATTGTTGTTGCAACAGTCCGGCCAAATCTGCCACTCGGCCTTTAATTTTAGCCAAGTTAATTTTTTGTCCGTCCCACACGGCCAAGCCGGCCGAGTCATAGCCGCGGTACTCCAAACGACGCAAGCCGTCCAAAAGGACCGGCCGCGCCTCTGTTGTGCCAATGTAGCCGACAATGCCGCACATAGGGAGAAAGGGGTAAGTATAACGGAAAGTATACCCCACGCATTCATTGTCGTCAAAGTCATTAAAATACACAAATAGGGATGTTTTTTGGCAACGCGATGCTACCTTTTTCCGAGCCGGAAAGGGGCAGGTTTTTTCTTTATCTGTTGTAAAAATAGTGTTATAGTGGAAATTATGAAATATCAGTACGATCTACAAATACACTCTGACCTTTCAGATGGTGATTGGCCCATAGAACGAGTCATGTTTTTAGCGAAAAAAAGAGGTTTAGAGGGAATTTCAATTACCGACCACAATACCTGGCTATGGTTTAAAAAAAAGAAGAAACTCGCTCAAAATTTTGGTCTTCAATACATCCAGGGCGTTGAAATAAGTACAAAGCTATTTCAAACCGAAGTTCATATTTTAGGTTACGCCAAAAATTTTAACATACATATCATCAAAGCAGGGTTAAAGAAAACAATTAATGGTTATAACCAACGCGCGCGTCAGATGATCAAAAAATTACGAGAGGCCAAAATAACCAACATCAGCTATAGAGATGTTAAAAAAAATAAAGGGACGAACCTTGCAATCACTAAATATGATATTGCCCGGGCAATCGCACCTCAATTAAACGTTTCCCCACGGCAAGCTCAGAAACTGCTCAATACTGGCGGGGTTGCCTACGTCCCTTATGGGAAATGGGCGATGACGCCCATGGTTGCTATTCACCTCGTTCAACGTGCCGGTGGTGTTGCGGTTTTGGCTCATCCGGGAGAAACTCACGATAAGCTAATAAAAAAGTTTGGAGACAAAGAGGGTGATAAAAAATTTAACACCCTCCTGAATAAGTTAATAGAAAATAGACTAAACGGTATTGAAATTTATTCACCAAAAAATAATACTGTAGTTAAAAAATTTTGTTTAAAAATTGCCCGGCGGTATTCTCTCGTTGTTACTGGCGGCTCTGATTGGCATGGCGAGAAACACCACCCGGAGTTGAAAATGGGTGATGGAGGACTAACAGTAAGACTTTTTCAAAAATTATTAACCGCAATTAAAGAAAATGCCCGATGATCACTTTGATCATCGGGACTTCAGAAACATACCCTACCGTACTGTAAATTTTCGAAGAATAGTTTTGATTTCTTCGGTGTTTTTCACAGACGGCTTGTCATTATAAAAATGGGATAAGGTAAATATTTTTTCAACTTTTGTCTGTCTTGCAACATTAGGATCTTCAAGCGCGAGTTGACACGCTATATCGCGCATTTCATACATATCATCGCAACGCAAGCTATGAATAATCGCCAAACGGTTAGCAGTATTGGCGGTCACAAATCGCGAACCAACGAATTCGTCAAGGTAACAAACAAGCCCGTTACCTCTAAATTCTTCGGCAAACTGCCGAAGAATTTGTCTGAACATAGGCCGAAATTCAGGTCGTAGACGACAGAGTTGTGTCTGCAAAACTGCAAGAATTCCTCTCATATCAAAGTGACGAAAATACGCCATTTGATATCCTTGTTTAGATACAGGGGCTGGGAATTCTACAATCGCAATGCCACTACGACGGATTCGCGGGGGCATGCAGTCTACAAAATGTAACCCATGTCCGTCTAAACAGAAATTCGCTGGCTTGGGATCAACCCCAGCCTGAATTTCTAGACTCCCACCCTGAACAGGATTGAGGAAAAATTGACGGAGCATAGTCAAGATGCTGTCGGCAATCTTTGTGCAATCCTCAACGGAGGATCGACTCAATCGTTCAGAGACATCTAAGCCACAGAATGAACTGGTGACTACTAAGTTCCACCTGCCGTTGTAGTCAACCAGATTAACTTGGAGTGCTGGTGATTGAACACCAATCCGTTCAAGCTCAGTCGCGTACCGAAGAATGTCATCTGCTAATTGACTGGCAAGCGTCAAATCAGATAATTCGGGCTTGCTAATTACTTTTATTACACTGCCGTCCAACAGAAAAACTCTCGTATGGTAGCCGTGTGGTAGCTCCACGGCGTTGCCATTAACCCCGATTTTTTGTAAAAGACCTGCGATTCCCATTCCCATGATACCGTACCTCACTTTCCTGATTTTATATTTTAAATTTTTAAAGGTCTAGAAAGAACCACCTCAACCTCTACTTAACTCAATCAGTAGAGACTAAAGTTGTGCTTCATTATTACCCCCGCCACTCCCGCACCGCCTGCTCGTAGCTTGCCGGATTTCCCACGTCAAACCATTGTCCGGCAAACACATAGCCGGCCAGTTTGTGCCGTTCAACTAATTTGGGAAACACGTCTTTTTCCAGACGTTTCGTCTGCGGCGTAAAGTATGAAAAAATTGCCGGTTCAACGATGGCGACGCCGGCATTGATGATATTGGACAAATCTTTGCGCGGATCCGGTTTTTCCAGAAATGAATAAATCTGACTTCCTTGCAAACGCACGACGCCCCAGCTGGACGGTTTGTTTACTGATGTGAGCGCCAGCGTGGCGACGGCGTCGCTGGCGATGTGAAAATCAATCATATCTTCAAAGTTGATATTCGCCAGTACGTCGGCGTAGTAGAGCAAAAAAACATTGTCTCCAATGTGTTTTTTGGCCGCCAGGACCGGCATCGCGGTGCCGATTTCTAATTCTCCCTGTTCCAAATACGTAATTTTTATCCCCCACTTGGTGCCGTCGCCAAAGTGCTGTTTGATTTTTTTGCCCTGATGACCAAGAGAAATAGTAATATCGCGAATGTCGTTGCGGCGCAGGTTTTCAATGGTATATTCTAAAACCGGCCGGCCGTTCACCGGAATCATGGCCTTGGGCATCTCATAGGTGAAGGGGCGCATTTTGAGTCCGGCGCCGCCGGCCAAAATTAATGCTTTTTGCAAGCGCGGCGCGAAATGTTTCCCCAAGATATATTCAATCGCGTGCGAGCGATTACGCACGCGCGCGCCGTCAATGCAGGCGTCAAGTTTGGATACGACATCTTTTTTGAGCGTGATCGTCAATCGCTTTCGGCTGTCACTTTTTCCCATACGAAGATATTAACTTATATTATGTTCATACTATATCATACAATTATAAATGTTGAAAAGAAGCCGCTTGTGGATAAACAGGCAATCAAAAAACCGCTTCTTTAGAAGTGGTTTTTTAAATGCGAGTAGCCCCTACGGGAGTCGGACCCGTCTTTTCAGGATGACCTGCCCGCCATGCTTGTTATAGTACCGCCACGGGGAATTGAACCCCGGTTTCAAGGATGAGAACCTTGTGTCCTAG
>MFGL01000006.1:17680-18170 GCA_001778285.1 Candidatus Falkowbacteria bacterium RIFOXYC2_FULL_47_12 | reverse complement strand
ACGATGACGGCATGAAGTTAGTCCTCTATCATAATGTTCTAACCATTTTATACTAACGAAAAATACGCTGTACGTCAATTTTATGTATTTACAAAAGCTTATCTTTAGAGTATGATATTAAACAGAATTACTGGAATCTTTAATCTTAAATCTGCCAAAATGGCTAACTACATTATTAACGGCGGCAAACCGCTCACCGGCAGTATCAAAACAAAATCAGCCAAAAACGCCGCTGTCTCCATCCTCTGCGCCACGGCCATGATTCGGGGCAAAACCACCCTCGTTGACGTCCCCGAAATTGAAGAGGTCAAGCGCATTATGGAGATTTTGAATTCCATCGGCAGCAAAGTTTTTTGGAGCGGCAAAAACAAACTGACGGTTGAAAACCAAAACCACGTCAACTTAAAAAACATTGACCGCAAGGCGACCAAACTGACACGCTCGTCTTTTCTCATTGTCGGCGCGCTCGCCAACAAACTGAAAAAATTCA
>MFGL01000006.1:504-17619 GCA_001778285.1 Candidatus Falkowbacteria bacterium RIFOXYC2_FULL_47_12 | reverse complement strand
AAATCACTGTGGATGCGACGCGCGCGCGCGCGGCTGATTTTACCATGTATGAGATGAGCGACATGGGCACGGAAAACACCATTTTAGCCGCGGTTTTGCTCCCGGGGAAAACAATTATCCGCTTCCCGTCTTCAAATTATATGACCCAGGATTTGTGTTATTTTTTAAACAGAGCCGGCGCAAACATCAAAGGCATTGGCACGCAAGTTTTGGAAATTACGGGTGTTGCCGCGCTCAAACCGGTTACCGACTACCCCATTATGCCCGACCCCATTGAGTCAATGGCGTTCATCGCCATCGCGATAGCAACGTCTTCAAAGTTGACCATTCAAAACTGCCCGATTGATTTTTTGCGCATTGAGCTTGAAAAACTTCGCGTCATGGGACAAAAGATTCAATTTGTCAGAGAGTACCAGTCAAAAAACAAGAAATTTGCGCTCGCGGATATTTTTGTGCAGCCGTCAAAATTAATCGCGCCGCCGGATAAAATTCATGCCCAGCCGTACCCGGGCATTAACATAGATAACCTGCATTTTTTCGTGCCCATTTTAAACTGCGCCAAGGGCAAAACAATCATACACGATTGGGTCTATGAAAACCGGGCGATTTACGCCACGGAACTCAGCAAACTCGGCGCGCGCGTTGAACTGCTTGACCCGCATCGCTTAGTGGTGGAAGGTCCGACGGCGCTGAAGGGAGCCGAAATTATCTGCCCGCCGGCCCTGCGCCCGGCCATGAATATTCTCATCTGTATGCTGGCGGCCAAAGGCAAATCAATTCTGCGCAACCTCTACTCCATTAACCGCGGCTACGAAAGCATCATTGAGCGTTTAAAGGAGTTGGGAGCCGACATCAAAGAAATTGACTGACATGACGCTTCTTTACCGCCGCATCCTCTACATCGTTTTCGTTCTCCTGTTTTTCATTATCACGCCGGCGATACTCTTTTACGCCGCCGGCTACAATTTTGATTTTAAAAATAGCGCCATTGAGCGCACCGGCATTTTAATCATAAAAACCGACCCCCGCGGCGCGCAGGTGCATTTGGGGGATAAAAGAAAGTACAACTGGCTCTATACGCTTTTCTACGGAGACAAGCCGCTCTTGACGCCGCTGAAACTGCATAACCTTTTGCCCGACGACTATGACATTACCGTAACCAAAGATGGCTATTTTGGCTACCATAAAAAAATTATTTTATACCCGGGGCAAACCGTTGTTTTGGACACGGTGACGCTCTTGAAACAATCCGCGCCCGAACCGCTCGTGAACGAAAACGTCATCAAAACCGCTCTCGCGCCCGATAAAAGCAAACTCGCGGTCGTCACGGATATATCGCTGATAGTCGTTGAGTTAAACACCGGACGCTTGAACACGCTGCCGTTGGACATCGCCGCAACCCCGACAAATAACTTTGACATTGTTTGGGGACCGCATAACGGAAAAATTTTGTTAACGCTTGCAAACTGGCCGGTCTATAATCTGGAAACCGGCCAAAAAGAAATCAACCTTGGACGGTACTTCCCCGTTGCCGGCGCGCGCGTGCGCTGGGATGCCGCTGACAACAACATTTTATTTTTGTACCATAACGGCATTTATTCGTTTAACCTGGCGCAGAAAAAGAGCTCACTGCGCTTTACCGCCGCCGGCCTGCAGGATTTTTTTCAAAAAGACGGCAGTCTCTACACGCTGGAAACACGTCCGGACGGCAGTGCCGTCGTCATCTACGACGGCAACACTTTAAAAACGTTGAAAACCATTTCCATTCCGGGTGCCAGCTCGTATGAATTTAAAAACATTCAGGAAAAATTGCTCTATGTGTATGAACCGGCGCACGCGCTGCTCTATGTTATTGACCCTTTCTCGTTTGTGCCGCTGCAGAGTTCATTGAGCAACGTCCGGGATTTCAGCGTCAACGACGGTACCATTTTGTACTGGAACGATTTTGAAATTTGGAGCTACGACATTGACAACAAAACAAACAGCCTGCTGACGCGCATCAGCAGGCCTATTCGTTCGGCGTTATTAAACGGCCAGTATGTCACGTACAATACCCCGGCAGCCGTTACCAGCATTGAGCGCGGTGACCGCGATTACCTGAACGTGACTGACATTTTGGACTGGCAGGCAACCGGTGACACCTTCCTGAGCCAAAACGGCAGTTCTCTCTACTTCGTCAGTCCGCTGGGTGAGCAGCGTGCTCTGTGGCGACTGAACATCAAATAATTGTTTTTAAGTATTTTCTCAACTCGCCTTTTAAATCATCCCTGGCAAGAGCAAAATCAATGTTTGCTTTCAGCCAGCCGAATTTAGAGCCGGTATCGTAGAATTTACCTTGAATTTTTTTAGCATAAAGCGGGCGTTTTTTGGACAAAGCAAAAATGGCGTCCACCAGCCAAAGTTCTCCGTCTTTGCCCAGTTTAGTTTTGGCTAAGAGCGGAAAGATGTCCGGCGTTAAAATGTAAGCGCCAATACTGCCCCAGCGCGACGGCGCTTTTTTTGGACCCGGCTTTTCCACGATATTTTTTACTTGAATAATATCTTCTTCTACTTTGGCGCCGTCAATGATGCCGTATTTATTCGTCCCTTCATCATCAACTTCAACGCAGCTCAAAATCGGGTCGGTATATTTTTCATAAGTTTCAATAAGCTGCTTCAGCCGCGGTTTGCCCTCGCCGACGAATAAATCATCGCCCCAAATAACCGCAAAGGGCTCGTCACCGATGAGGTGGCGGCAGTTTAATATCGGCGTGCCGTTGCCGTAAGGGCCTTTTTGGCGGACATAGGTAAAATTTGCCATGTCAGCAATGGCTTTTATTTCCCGCCAAAGCTTTTTTTTGCCCTGTTTTTTGAGCAGCGCGCCCAGTTCGTAATTGTAATCAAAATGGTCTTCAATGGAACGTTTGGAACTGCCGGTAACTAAAATAATTTCTTCAATGCCGGATGCGACCGCTTCTTCCACGATGTACTGCACCACCGGCTTGTCAATAATCGGCAGCATTTCTTTGGGCTGGGCTTTGGTGGCGGGTAAAAATCTAGTTCCTGCCCCGGCTACGGGTATAATTGCTTTTTTGATCGCGCTCATAATTTTAAGTATAAATCAGAGTATAAGTTTGTCTGCCAGCTTTTCTTTCGCTAAATTTTGCGCCCGCAGTAAACTTTCAAAAGTACCCGCGTCAATCCATTCGCCTCTGACCATCGCCACTTCCAGTTCGCCGCGTTCCAGATACCAATTTTGAATATCGGTAATTTCTATTTCGCCGCGCGCGCTGGGCTGTATATTTTTAGCGATTTCCACCACACGGTTATCAAAAATATATAATCCCGTGAGCGCATAATCGCTTAACCATTCCTTTGGTTTTTCCACGATTTGAACGGCTTTCATTTGTCCGTCAAACTTAACTACCCCGAAACGCTCCGGGTCCGGCACTTTTTTAGCGAACGCCTTCCCCCCTGATTTAAAATTTTTTATTTCCTCGCTCAAATCATCTGCAAAGATGTTGTCGCCTAAAATCATGCAGACGCTTTCCTGGTCAATGAAATTTTCGCCAATGCGATAGGCGTCGGCCAAACCGCGCGGCTTATCCTGGATTTCATAGGTAAATTTACAGCCAAGCTCTTTGCCGCTGCCCAATAAATTCAAGTAGTCCCCTGCCCGCTCCGGCGCGATAATTATTAAGATTTCTTTAATGCCGGCTTTTATTAGGGTATTTAAGGGATAATAAATCATCGGTCGGTGATAAACCGGAAGTAATTGTTTGGATGTAATTTTTGTAAGCGGCGAAAGCCGTGTGCCCGAGCCGCCGGATAGAATGATACCGCGCATATTTTACCTCCCCTAACCCCTCCTTAGTAAGGAGGGGAATAATTTCTCCCCTTACTAAGGGGAGATGCCCGAAGGGCAGAGGGGTATTATTTATTTAAATAATCACTTAGCGCTTCCTCATAGTTTCTCAATCTTGGTAATTTCGTATTCAATAAAATCCCATTTCGTGGTCGCTTCGCCAGCCGCGGAAACTCGTCAGCTGATACTGGAATAAGTGTAACGTTTTTACCCAGCATGTCAAACAGCGTTTCGGCCGCCTGATACCACGTCGCCGGTTGCTCGTTGATTATATGGTAAATTCCAGATTGATATTTTCCATTCAATAATTCTTTGGTGACGTGCGCCAAATCCGGCGCATAGGTAAAGTTGCTTAATTCCTCATCCACGACTTTTAATTCGCGTTTTTTCTCTGATAATTTTATCATCGCGTCAAAGAAATTTTTTTTAGCCAGTTCGCTATTCCCCTTTCGGCCGAAGAGTTTGGAGGTGCGGATGAGATAATATTTTAAATTCGGCCGGCGCAACATTTCTTGTTCGCCGAGTAATTTTGATTTGCCGTATTTTGAAATCGGATTGGGTGCGGCGTCTTCGGCATAGCCTTGTTTTTCCTCGCCATCAAAAACGTAGTTGGTTGAGTAATGAACTAACGTTGTTTTGAGCTCTAAACAAACATCAGCCAAATAGCCGAGCGCTTCCCCATTTATTTTTTTTGCCAGGGCAAAGCCGGCTTCGTTTTCGCAGTCGTCAACGGCGTTGTAGGCGGCGCAGTTGATGACGAGGTTTGGCTGCAGTTCTTTTATTTTTTCTTTTACCTGCGTTTTGTTTACGATATTGATGTCTTCACGGTCCCAACCGACGGCGTCCGGAAAAACTTTTAGCATTTCCTGTCCGAGCATGCCGTGAGAGCCGATAACTAAAATATTTTCCATAAAGTGATATTTGACACTTTTTTTATTTATGATACTCTAACTACATAGAGTGCGGTTTGTAAATTTTTTTGACACACTTACCTTCCTCCCCCCGCATGGAGGAATTCAACGCCGAAAACCGCACTCTACGAAATTGCTCTTCATAGGTCGGCCATCTTTGCCGAGATGGCCACATTTTCCAACCCACCGTCATTACGACTGCCAATTTAGCCGTATATGATAGTGGGCTTTTTTTATTAAATTTTATACCACTCAATAGTCTTTTTTAAACCTTCTTCAAAATTAATTTGCGGCTGCCACTCTAATTCCGTACGGATCTTATGGTCATCAATCGCGTAGCGAAAATCATGGCCTGGCCTGTCAGTAACGTATTCAATTAGACTTTCATCCCTGCCTAAAAGTTCAATTAATTTTTTAGCCAACTCCAAATTAGTAATTTCTTTTTCTTTATTGCCCTTGCCGCCGATTAAATAGGTTTCGCCGATTTTTCCGCGGGAAATTATCGCGTCAATGGCCGAGCAGTGATCATCCACATAAAGCCAATCGCGGATATTTTGTCCCGTGCCATATACCGGCACTTTTTTATTTTGCAATAAATTGGTAATAAAAAGCGGAATCAATTTTTCTTTATGCTGGTGGGGACCGTAGTTATTAGAGCAATTGGAAATAGTTATCGGCAACTGATGCGTATGCCAGTAGGCACGCACCAGATGGTCGGCGGCCGCTTTAGAGGCGCTGTAAGGACTGCGCGGGTCATAAGGCGTATTTTCGTTAAACGGCGGATCGTTTGGGCCTAAAGAACCAAAGACTTCATCGGTAGAAATATGATGAAACCTTTTTTTGCCGTTTTTTAAAGCCGCGTCCAATAAAACCTGTGTGCCTAACACATTAGTTTTTACAAACGGTGTACTGTCAACAATTGAATTATCAACATGGCTTTCGGCGGCAAAATGCACTACTAACTCCGTTTCTTTCATTACTTCGTCCACTATTTGCGGATCGCAAATATTCCCCAGCACAAACTCGTAATTTTGTCTGTTCGGCAAATCTTTTAAATTATCCACGTTGCCGGCGTACGTCAAAGCGTCCAGATTGACGATTTTGTCTCCCTGATATTTTTTGAGCCAGTAATAAATAAAGTTGGAGCCGATAAAGCCGCAACCCCCGGTAATGAGAAGTTTCATTTTTTAAAGTTAAGCTGAAAATAGTAAAAAGCCATAATCGTAAATGAATCTTTTATTCTGCCTGTTTCAATCATTTCTTTTACTTTCTGCAGGGAAAATTTTTTCATAATCATATCGCCTTCTGACTCCTCTCGTTTATTTGTATCTTGAATAGTTAAATTTTGAGCAACAAATATGTTTTCTTTCTGCGTCATAAAGCCATTGCTAATGTGCGGCTGAAATTTTAACTTCGTCCATTTTTTAGCGGTAATACCGGTTTCTTCGCGCAATTCCCGTTGAGCGGCGGCAAATATGGTTTCATCATCTTCCAAACCGCCCATAGGAAATTCCCAAGCGTTTTCACTCACGGCAAAACGCCATTGCCGCACGAGATAAGTATATTTTTTGTCAGCTGTCAGTGGAATAATCACGATGCCGTCTTTTTTATGAATCACATAGTAGTGTCCCTTAGTTTTATTTGGGCGTATAACAATATTGTCCCGTACATACCAGTAAGGATTTTTATGAACTATTTTTGAACTTAAAATTTTATAGGGATTTTTCATCTTATTTTAATGTTGTCTGTTATGCGCTGCGCAACTTCCGCTATTTCCCCATCCGCGTACGGCTTACCATACCATAAGTGATGTCCGTCGTTTGTAAAACGCGGCATGATGTGCCAGTGCGTGTGCATGACGATTTGTCCGGCAACCGCTCCGTTATTTGCGCCTAAATTCCAGGCATCGGCTTTTACCGCCTTGATTATTGCCGGAGCGATTTTTTTCACCGCTAAAGCCATTCCCTGCAGTAACTCATCCGGCGTATCAATAATATTTTTATAATGCTTTTTGGGGATGACCAACGTGTGGCCCGGATTAACGGGAGTAATATCCAGAAACGCCAAAACGTTTTCGTCTTCGTAAATTTTGTAACTTGGTATTTCTCCTGTGACAATTTTACAAAAGATACAGTCCATAGAAATTGAGAATTATTCTAACTTAACATCGTTACCCTCTTCAAACGCCGGTAAATCCATAAGAAACACTTTCATAGCGCCATGGTAATCGTAAGGCGTGTTTTTTGGCACAATGAGCGCATCCATTCTTTGTACCGGAATTACTTTGCCGTCCAAAATAAATTCACCCTCGCCTTCAAAGACAATATAAACCCGGTCGCTTTTGGTATTTTTAATCTTGCCGTGCCGGCCGCTTATCTCGGCATAGGCAATGCTGACGTTTTGGAAATCATTTTTATTACTGTACTCAAAACCCTTGACCCCTTCCCAGCCGAATTGTTTTGCGTTTTGTAAAGTAAATTTCATAATATTTTGTAAGGCGAATTTTCATCCAGCTCCCAGCGAATTTCGTCAACATCTTCAGCTTTATTGGTGCCTCGCCAGAGGGCATCCGGCAAATTTATGGATAAGGCATTTATTTTAGAGATATTTTTGTAGCCGTGCACCACGCCGGGCGGGACAATGATGATGGTTGGCGCGCTTGCGCCGGCAATGATTTTTACATACTCGCCCTCGCCGCGATGGTCCCACAGGTGCAACTCAAAATCTCCCGGGCCGATAAAAATAAAGCAGTCAGATTGAGCTTTGTGCTCGTGCGGGCCGCGTATTACGCCGGGTTTGGTTTCACTCACGTAGGCCATCACTGGTCGGTAATGTGCAATTTCATCTTCACGCCAAACTTCAGAGAGCCAGCCGCGCTCGTCGTCGTATTTATTTATTTTTTTTATAATTACACCTTCAATCATATTTGATTTTTATTCATAACTAATAACACCATACCACTTGCAAGCCACAAAATCAATATTAAATTAAGGCTAATGTGAGCCTGAACAATGTTGGGAGCTATTAGCTCCATGAGGCTGAAAATGAGTATTGCGGCTGTGAAAACGTAAAACAACTCTCGTGCTATAATTTTTAACATAAAATTTTCAATTAAATACTTTCTCCCACAGACTCCGGCCTTGCAAGTTTATCTTAATATTTTTAATTTCAACATAATCATCTACGTGATCTCCGGCGATCAAGCCGGGAACGGAAAGAATGAAATTGTAATTATGCTTGTACCGAAAAGCGTTTTTCAAATCAAAGTGCAGGGTTTTTGTCCGCCACTCACCTGCCGCATTGGGTTGCGGCTGATACGTTGTGATAATATAATTGATGCTGTCAAGGTTTTGATTTTTGGAAATTTTGCGGTAATTGGGATTGTACAAACTCTCCGGCGAAAAGCTAAAGATGCCGGCGCCGGAGATAATAACGTCGTCGTGAGCGAATTGAATTGTGTTGAGTGGTTCGTTAGCCGGCACAGAAAACTGCCGGTAGGTTTCGTCAAGGTTTAGTACGTCGTGATTTATCAATATTTTTTGCAAAGCCGCCGGGTTGAGCGTGGAAGCGGTTATTTCACCAGCGTCCGTGTAGAGTGTGTACCCCACCCCAACCCTCCCCTTAGTAAGGGGAGGGAGTTGAGATGAGTCCGCAAGCCAGAGCCGATTGATAAATGAAAGTATTTTTTGCGAGGAAAGAATCTGCGTAGTAACAATGTCGTCGGTCGCGGCCATTTCCATTTTGTAAAATCCCGGCGCAAGCGTTGTCAATTCCAAATGCAAACCGCCGGCGTCCTGCGCCTGCCGCATCTCTTCCCCGCCGCGCTCGTCAACGATATTTCGCACAGTTACCGGATTGTTGCGCATATCGTAGAGCGTAAGGGCTACGTTGTCGGCGTCTTTATTGTTGTTTAAATCGCTGAATAAAAATTCAAATTCCGCAGTTGGCCCGTCAACGTAGGTATAAAATTGGTACGAGCCGCGCAGGGGCTGTTTGATAATTACCGGCTGATTATTTGGTTGGTAATTTGGAATCGTTGCCTGCGTCGGCAAATCGTAGTGGTAAGTCGCAATTTCGGACTTTGGAGGAAGATTATTTAAAAAAGCATCAACGCTGTTGTAAATTTTATTTTTTTGCAAAAGCGTTACGCCGTTTTCTGAAATTTTATCCCAGTTTAAACTATCAATGATTTTATTTTCCAAGGGCTGTAAACGATAGTTTTTGCGCGCGTCAGCCTGCACGCCCATTTCAATGACGTTGTTTTGCCCACTATTGCGATAGGTGATGGTTGCGTCGGCTTCGTTAAACGTTCGTTGCGTATTTAAATTAAAATAAACCGGCTCGCCGCTGACGCGCTGTGTGCAGGTTTTTTTATCCACGACGCTCACGCGGTCTTTGGGATGTAATTTTTGAATGAAAAAAGAATTGTCGCAGGGCGTGACTTTATAGGTAATTTTACCGAACGGAAGAATGGCTTTGTTTAGTAAAACAAGTATTATTAATAGTAAAATACTATAGAGAACAAAACGAATTTTTAAGACAGCTGGCATTTTTTTATCATATATTTTTAATATCTATCATCTTAATATATACTGTTCAAATTTTCAAATACTTTAACCACTTCCCGCGCGCATTTTTCCCAACTGAATTTCTGCGCATGATTCAATCCTCGTTCTCGCATGTTCTGTTGCAAATTCTTATCATTGAGTACTTCGTTTATCGCCTCGCTCAAGCCGGCAACATTGTGCGGGTCAATTAAAAGCGCAAAGCCGCCGGCAATTTCAGGCAGAGCCGCAACATTGGACGTAATAACCGGCGTGCCGCAGGCGGCTGCTTCCAGCGGCGGGAAGCCAAAACCTTCATAGAAACTGGGGAAAACAAAAAGTTCAGCCAAGCTGTACAGCGCGGTCTTGTCAGCTTCGGCAACATAGTCCAAAAAATGTATATCGGCAAAGAAACCGCTGGCGCGGGCAACGGCGTGCACGACGCCGTGCTTCCAGGCGCTTGAACCGGCAATGACGAGCTTGACGTCGCTTTGGGGATTTTTTTTGCGGTACAAACTGTAGGCTTCAATGATACTTTCAATGTTTTTGCGCGGTTCAATATTGCCCAGATACAACATGAAACGCTCAGGCAAAGCATACGCACTGCGTACACGCCGTGCTTCACTGCTTTCGGCGCTGAGAGGATGATAACGTTCGTTTATTCCCGAGTAGATAACATGAACCTTTTTTTCCGGAATGCGGCAGAGCTCTATGACGTCGCGCTTGGTATGTTCGGAAACGGCAATGACGGCAGCTGCGTGTTGTAATAGCTTTTTAACGTTTAAGGCGCGGTGCCACAGGTTCTGCCGCAGGGTAAAAAAGTACGGGTAGCGCAGAAAAGATAAATCGTGCACTGTTACCACGTAACGCGCGCCGCGAGAAAAAGCCACGAAGTTGATGTGCGGCATAAAAAAGACGTCTGTTTTAAGCAGACGGTCAAGCTTGGGCCGCTTCCCTATTTTAAAATAGCCGTAATTCAATAGTTTATTGGGATATTTTGTATCCGTAACGCTGACATTGGGGTAATCAAAACGCGGCGGCCGTCCGTCGCGCGAACGAAAGGCATTGCAAAAGAGGCGGTAGTTATTTTTGCTGCCGTATCTGCAGAGCGCCTGCACAAGTTCCAGCGTGTAGAGCGAAACGCCGGAGTAGCGCGCATCCATAAGCGTGCGGATGTCAATGCCGATGTTCATAAAAAAAATAAAAATCCAAATCAAACCCTGGGTTCATTGGAATAATTTGTTATGGTATCGATATACGTCAGTATCTCTCGCTTAAATCTCTCCACGCTGAATTTTTCCGCGTACTGTTTGATAGCTTGCGGATTGAAGTTAAATTCGTTCGTGTGCGCCAGACGCAAGACCGCATCGGCCAGCGCTTCCCAGGTTTGTTCGTCAAAGAGGATGCCGGTTTGTCCGTGGACAATCGTTTCAGCCGCGCCGCCGCGGTTGTAGGCAATGACCGGACGGCCGCTGGCAAGCGCTTCAATTTGGGTAATACCGAAATCTTCTTCCTGCGGATGAATGAAGGCGCGGCAACGGGAAAAATACTCGGCTTTTTTTTCGTCCGAAACGGCGCCGATAAAAGAAATAGTCGGTCCGGCCATTTTTTGCAGACGCCGCCGGTCCGGGCCTTCGCCAAATATACAAAGCGGCAGTTGCAGCTTATTAAACGCCGTGATGGTCAAATCAAAACGCTTATACGGCGTCAGCCGTCCGCCGGTCAGAAAGTAATCGTCAATTCGCTCGGAAATTTTAAAAAGATGCGTATCAACCGGCGGGTGGATGACAATACTTTCCCGCCGGTAGTATTTTTTTATGCGCGCCTGCGTTGTTTGTGAATTAGCGATAAAGTAGTCAACCCGCCGGGCCGCAGCCGTGTCCCACTGGCGCACGCGGCTTAAGTACACGCTAATAATTTTTTTTAAAAATTTCGGCACGGCCAGTTCGTTAATGTAGGCGTGATTGTAGTGCCAGAGGTAGCGCGTGGGCGTGTGGCAATAACAGATGTGCGTTGCCTGCGGCGGCGTGATAACGCCCTTGGCAAACGAGCTGGCTGAAGAGATGATGAGGTCGTAGCCGCTCAAATCAAACGACTCAACGGCGGATGACATCAAGGGCATATACCACTGATATTTCTGTACGCCGCCGGGCATGTTTTGCAAAAAAGAAGCGTGAATATTTTGTAAATTAAAAAAATGCTCCGCATGCTTGGGATTGTAGAGGAGCGTATAGACGGGCGCTTGCGGGAATAGTTCGGTGAGCGCCTGCAGGGTTTTTTCCGCGCCGCCGAGCTGGGCCAAGTGGTCATGTATCAAAGCTATGCGCATAGGTTTATTCTGCTTTTCTCTTCTTTAATACGGCAAACGGGGTCCGAAACAAAATGGCAACGTCGTGCCAAAAAGACCAGTTTTCAATGTAGTAGGTATCAAGTTTTACCTCTTCTTCAAAACTCAAATCGCTGCGTCCGGAAATTTGCGCCAGTCCGGTCAAACCCGGCTTGATGGTGAGGACTTTTTTATGGCGGCGCTCGTAGCGGGCCGTTTCCAGCGTCATGTGCGGCCGCGGTCCTACCAAACTAATATCACCCTTAAGTACGTTGAAAATTTGCGGCAACTCGTCAATACTCCAGCGACGGATGAACTTTCCCACCCGCGTAAGGCGGGGGTCGTCTTTGATTTTATGCAGCGGTTCTTGTACGCGGGTATTTACCTGTGCGTCTGCAGACAGTTTTTGCAAAAGTTCGTTGCCGGCTTCGGTTGCGCTCGGTCCTTCCCCGTCGCAGAGGTGCGCGAGCATGGAGCGGAATTTGTAAAAAATAAATCTGTTGCCGTACTGTCCGGTGCGGTAATCCAGGTATAAAATCTGTCCATGCGAATCAAGCTTGATCGCTAAAGCTGTTACGAGGAGCACCGGAGAAAATAAAGCGACAAGCAGCATAGAAACGACAATATCAAACAGCCGCTTGACGATTTTACCCCAGCCGTCTAACGGCGTCTTTTTTACCTCTATCACCGGGATACCGCCAACTTCCATAACTTCGGTTTGTAAAACTTTGGTGCCGAGCAGATCAGCGGCGTACTTAAACGTCAGGTGGTACTCGTCGGCAATGTCGTACAAATCAAGCATCTGCGCTTTTGTCATGTCAGGGTCGGCGACGATAAGTTCGTCTATGTTGCGGTGCCGGGCCAGTTCGCGCAACTCGCGAAAATTTCGCTCATCCATGTCTTTGAAACGCCGCGTTACCTCAATGCCCAATTTCTTGCTCTGGCGGATGAGCGCGGCCAGCCGGTTGCTCGCTTCTTCTTCGCCGATGAGAACGGCTTTGTGCGTGCCGATGCCGCGCGCGTACAAATTACGCTGCAGCCAGCGCACCAAAACGCGCGCAATAACAACGTAGCCAATGGCCAAAAGCCACGCGGCCAAGATGATAAAGCGCGAGGAAAAGAGCGTTCGCTGAAAAAACATATAAATGATGACTGCCACGAGACCGGTGGAGCAGGCCAAAACGACGCGGTAGGCTTCGCTCGAAATTTTTCCAAAGCCTCTGACAGCGTACAGCCCGGCAAAGGCAAAAATGACTATCCAAAAAAGAGCTACCAATACGATGATACGCAGGTAGTCTTCAAACGGCAGGCTGAAAATAATCGGCCGGATGTCGGCGGCGATATTGGCAAAACGTATCTGGTAAGCCGACACGGCTGCCAAAAGCAACATGATGAAATCCAGCGGTACCAGCAAAGCCGCAAACGTAAGTTCGCTTTTTTTCATACGAGAAAATTTACTGATATCAGGGCAAGCGATAAGCCGGATTCTGTGCCCTTATTTTTAAAGATGAGGGTGGCAATTATTTATCTAGCCCCGGCATTACTGTCGGGGTCATGCGGGCTACGTTCCTTTTCCGTTATTTTGACGGAAAAATTTGCCCTTGCACCAGGCAGGGTTTACCGTTCATCCCGATCGCTCGGGAGAATTGCGCGTAGCACATACTCATTGGGATATCCCCACAACCAGCATGCACATCGCACAACTTTTCACCTTTTGCCAAATTTCCCTGCGCGTAGCGCAGTTGGAAATTTGAGCATCCGCCTTGGGCGGATACTCATTGACTAGTATTGTCTCTGTGGCACTTTCCCTCGGATTCACCCCGTGAAATATTACTATTTAATGGGGCTGCTCCGGGTGGGCGTTACCCACTGCCCTTTTTAACTCGTATGCATAGCATTACGAGCAGGTGTCCGGACTTTCCTCCCCTCTCATTTTTTTGAGAAGGGCAATTGCCTGCTTGCCCTAATATCAGCAAATTTTTAATGAACTTATTTTTTATTTTGTGAACAAATTGTAGCATTTTGAGTGAAAAAAGTCAATCGCGACACAAAAAAAACGGCTGGATATTTGAGCCGTTCTTTTCAAATAGCCTTTAATAAAATTTTATAAAACCAGCAACACCGCCAACAGCATAATGACGAGCGTGGCGGGAATAATGACGCGCGGCCTTTGAATTTTTATTTTAATGAAAATATTCAGAAACAACGCGACGGCAAAAAAAGCAATGCCAAAAAGGTAAACCGTGCGTTCAGCCGTAAAGACCGGCATTAAAAGACTTGACAAAAGTGTGTGCGCGTCAAGGTAAAGTTGCGTCGGCGTTTTATTCACCACTTTAATTTCGTACCACGGTATCGTGTCAATACTGACTGCGCCGTCCGGCGCGGTAATGGCGATGCTGGGATCAATGATCACGTTGAAAAAATCGTCTATGGGCTCGGCGACCGTTATACTGCCGGAATACACGCCTGCCTCGGCAGCCGAAGGTTGCAGGTTGATGACATACCCCTTGACGGTGACCGTAACGTCAGTGGGATTTCCGCCGCTCAGAGCGGCTTTTGCCAGCAAAGAAGTTTCTCGGCCGTTGGCACGCCAATAGACGTTTGATTGTGTTTTGTCATAGATGATGTCGGCTTTTTGCAACTCGTTTGGCGCGGCCACAGCGCTTTCTTTTTCACCAAGCACGTTAACGGTTTGCTTCGTTTTTTTCTCCTCCGCCGCGGCGGCTTTGGCTAACGGCGCGTCTACCCGCGGATTGTAGGTTAAAGGTTGCCCAAAGTGGTTGGCGATAAAGACCGTATCTTTGCCCTTGTAACTGCCGCTCGCGAGACCCAGACCCATTTCAACAAAATCGCTGTCAATTAAATTGCGGTAGTGCAAGGGACTTTGCTCCCAGGCTTCCAGAACATCCGGCGCATTAGCAAAACCCATGGCCAAATTTTCCCCAGCCACGCGGTAGCGGTAATCGGCTTGGGTTAAAAAGTATTTAAAAGTATGCTTGTTTGGCCCGGCGTGGCTGAAGTAGCTGTTCTGCGCCATATCGTCGGCTTTGGCCTGGGAAGAATTGATGAGCTGCGCGTTTGCCGGCAGGGCAGGCAAATTTTTTTGCGCGCGCAACTCATTGATGAGCGTGTTCAGCTGACGTTCCTGCTCGGCCAAAACGTCGGGCAGCATATAGGCCTGCAGCGGCAGCAGTAAAATCGTGACAAACACAATGGCTTTGGTAGCGATAAAAACACCGCCGTAGAGCACGGCGCGCTTGGGATGCAACATATGCGGCGCGTGTCCGTTGCCTTCGTGCGGAATAAAAAAATCCTTCAGCCGACTCGGCTTCGCGCCTGGTTCGCGCGTGCCGCGCTGCGGGGCTAAAATTTTTTTTGCCTTTGTTTTCGGCGTTTTCTTCAACATGACTTTATCATAGCGCAAAAACGCTAAAAAATCCAGTTAGCTATGAGAGGAATGTTTTTATCGCCCGCTCCACTTCTCTGGCATTCGTCGTCTGCATCAAAGCGACGCGCAATTTTTTAATATTGTCATGCCCCTTGATGTAGGCGCCCATGTGCTTGCGCATGATGAGGAAATTTTTTTTGTTTTTAAATTTTTTCTCAAAAAGTTTCGCGTGCTCAAGCATTGCTTTTAATTTTTTTTCTAAAGACACTGCTTGCTTGCTTTTGGCAAAAAGCCACGGGTTGCCAAAGATTCCCCGGCCGATCATAACGCCATCCACGCCGTACTCGTCAACTTTTTCCTGCGCCTGCGCTAAATTCTCAATATCGCCGTTGCCCAAAATCAGCGTGCTGCTCCCTTTGGCCAGCGCGAGTGCTTTGGTAATTTCGTCCCAGTGTGCCGGAACTTCTGACATTTCCTTGCGCGTGCGCAGATGAAAGGTGATAGCCGCCGGCTTTGCCCGCAGAAGCGCTTCGGTCCATTCCTCAATGATATTTATGTTGTAGCCGATGCGGGTTTTCACTGATACCGGCAATCCCCCGCTTCCCTCTTTGGTTGCTAAAATTATTTCCTGCGCAAGCTTTGGGTTTTTAATCAAAGCCGCGCCCGCGCCCTGTTTTTCCACACTTTTATCAGGACAGCCCATATTAATGTCTATGCCGTCAAAGCCTAATTTTTTGAGCAGCTTGGCGGCTTGATAAAAATTCTGCGGCGTGGCCCCAAAAATCTGCGCGACAATGGGGCGTTCTCTTTCTGAATATTTCAAATCAATGAGCAAATTTTTTTTGCCAGCCGAGCACAGCCCGTCAGCCGAGACAAATTCGGTCCACATCACATCCGGCCCGCCCAAGACTGTACCGTCCGGGTGGGTAAATTTGCCGTACTTTGCGATGAGAAAACGAAACGCCGCGTCCGTAACATCAGCCATGGGCGCGAGACAGAAAATTGGTTTTTTTAACTTTAACCAAAAATTTTTCATTGCAATTTTTACAAAATGTTAAACTAAGCTATACTATAGAATAGCTATGTAATATCGTCAATCATTAGCAAAATCATGAACTTCTTCTTACTCCTCAAAACCTCCCTGCAAGTGCTCCAAACCAACCGGCGGCGGACGCTTTTAACCACGCTGGGCATTATCATCGGCGTGGCGGCCGTCATTGTCGTGATGTCAGTCGGCGCCGGCGCGCAGAGCTTGATTTTTGACCAGATAAATTCCGTCGGCTCAAATCTCATCGGTGTTCTGCCCGGCTACAGCGAAGATAACGGCCCGCCGGCCTCGGTCATGGGCGTTATCGTTACCAGCCTCAAAGACGAGGACGCGCAAGCCATTAAAAAAATAAAAGAAATTTCGGCGGTAACCAGCTATGTGCGCGGCGTGGAAACCGTGCAGTGGAACGGGCAGAAAACCGACGCCACCTTTGTCGGCACGACCGATGACTACGTTAACGTTGAAGACGCGCAGGTGGTGATGGGCAGTTTTTTTGATTCGGTCGCGGCCAGCACGATTTCGCGCGAGGCTGTGTTGGGCTGGCAGGTGTATCAGGATTTGTTTGGCGACCAAAACCCGATCGGCGAGCGCGTCAAAATCAAACGGGAGAACTTTCGCGTCATCGGGGTTATGGAAAAGCGGGGCGTGCAGGGATTTCAAAATCAGGACAGCCTGGTTTTTATTCCGCTCAAAACCGCCCAGAAAATCCTGCTCGGTATCAATCACGTTTCCATGATCCGCGCCAAAGTCATTGACGAGCGGGACGTGCCCGCGGCTCTGGCGCAGGTGGAAGACATAATGCGCGAACGCCACGATATCAAACCGTCAAAAGACAATGATTTTACTGCCCGGGCCACAACCGAAGCTTTGGATGTGTTGGGAACCATCACGAACGCCCTGCGCTTTTTCCTTGGCGGCATCGCGGCCATTTCGCTTGTAGTCGGCGGTATCGGCATTATGAATATCATGCTTGTCACTGTTACCGAACGCACACGCGAAATCGGCTTGCGCAAAGCCGTGGGCGCCACCAAGGCCAACGTCCAGTCACAATTTC
>MFGL01000006.1:285-427 GCA_001778285.1 Candidatus Falkowbacteria bacterium RIFOXYC2_FULL_47_12 | reverse complement strand
TCTAAAATAGCTCAGAGCTATGGACTGGAGTGGGATTTTGTTATTCCACTTTGGGGAGTAATTCTTTCGGTCTCGGTTTCTGCAATTATAGGTATTGTTTTTGGGGTTTTTCCCGCGAAAAATGCCGCCAAATTAGACCCAA
>MFGL01000006.1:0-147 GCA_001778285.1 Candidatus Falkowbacteria bacterium RIFOXYC2_FULL_47_12 | reverse complement strand
AGATAAAAATTATTAGCCAAGATCAATATGCCGCAGATTCAATCTCTGTCGAAGGAAAAGGTGAGGTGGTGGCAATAGCAGATATTGCTAGTTTGTCGATAACTATTAGTAAAGAAAATAAAACAGCAAAAGAAGCACAAGATCTTT
>MFGL01000005.1:16550-38213 GCA_001778285.1 Candidatus Falkowbacteria bacterium RIFOXYC2_FULL_47_12 | reverse complement strand
ATCGCCGATAGCGCCAGTCCGGCCATGGCAAGCATCATCAGCGTGCGCGTAATCGCCGGCAAATTACCCGATAAAACGGTGGCCGTAAACGAACGGCCGCCCAAAAAAAGCGGCAGCCAGCCGACAACGGCAATAATTAAAGCATTCGTCGCCCAGGAATGAAAGCCGTAAACTTGCGTAAAAATTCTGCCGATGACGTTGCTTTTTTTCATCTGCGGCCAGCGTTTCGCGGCGTTAAAAATAATATACGGAATATTCTCCACGCCCCAGCCCCAGCGGCGCTGCTGCTTGTATAAATTGCGCATGGTTTGCAGCATAGTTCTGTCCATCACCACGTCCATGGAAACCGGAAAATACAACGGCTCAACCCGATAGTTGCCGTTGTAGTGGCAATAGCAATGCCAGAAAATGCGCGAGTCTTCCGAAACCATATTGGTTGACCAGAAATCAATGTCCACCAGCGCCCGCCAGCTCATGGAGTGTGACGAGTAGGTGGCCAGTTTTTCGGTGCGAATCTGCTGCATCATCTGCCAGAACGTATTGCTCATTGCCGCTACGCGCGCAAAAAACGGCGCGCGCCACAGGTTATTGTTGTACACCGGTACCGGCTGATAACTGGCGCGGTAGCGGTCCGGCACAGTCAAAAACGCATCGGTAAGCCGGTGAAAGTAGCCCGGGTACACAATCGTATCAATATCAAAGACGCTGGCAACGAGCATATCCTCATTGAAGCCATGCGCATCAATAATGTCGCGTTTCACGGCGCGGCCGGCCCACGCCTGATTTGCGCCTTTGCCCGTCTGCTCGCCGGCAATCCCGTCTGGATGAACGGTATGATAAAAATAACCGAATTTATTTTTATATACTTCAATAACCTCGCGATAGCGCGCCAATATTTCCGCGCCCGCGCGTTCTTCCGTGGTCAAAACAACTATCATGTTTTCCGGCGGGTAACCGTCATTGAGCAGCGATTGCAGAGCCGTGCGCACAATTTCTTTGTCTTCGTTATACACGGGTAAAATGATAACGTGAAAAATTTCGCGCCAGTGCGGCAGCGCCTCGCAGCGCGCGCGCCAGTCAATTTTCAAATTAGCCTTCATGGCGCGGTAGGCCGCAATGAGATGCAACCCCAAAAAGAGCACAAGCAAAAGCCAGTACACGTCAAAGGCGATGACAAAAAATGCCACCCCCACCGGCGTAAGCCAGGAGCCGAGAATTAAAATAAGCAGTACGCCCCACGCCAGCGCCGCCGGCAGTATTTCCAAAGCCCGATACAAAAAACGATCCCTCCCGGCGAGATCGGCACTGGATGCTATTTTTAAATAATCTGCTTGTAGCATATCTTTGTTATATTCTCACCACTTTCCCCTCCTCCAGCCTCCCCTGCTGTTCGCCGTACTGCGGCTGAGCAGGAGGAATCTGCTGTTTTGCAGTACTATGCACGGCCGCCGGTCGCTCAGCGATTTTACGGCCGCGGAAGTCAACCGCACCCTGTTGCATGGCTTGCAAAAGCGACACATCCTCAGCAACCTCAATGTCCTCTCTGGCCTCAACCTCGCTGGGCCGCATGGTTTTAAAATCCATTCTGTTTAAGGGACGGCTGTTTGGCTCGCGTTTACTTTCCGGCTGCGGTTGCAGTGCTGGTTGCGGTGCTGGTTGCGCTGTTGACCGCGGCGCCAGCTGCTGGTTCGGCCTGCGGTTTGCCTCCGGCCGGTTTACTTCCGGCCTGACCGGCTGTTTGCCGGATGGCGAAGAGCTTCTCGGCGGTACCGTTATATGTTGCGGCTCGTCGTCGCCCAAGCCGTGCCAGCGCATAATCTTTTCCTCAACGACCTCGCGCGAACCGGCGTAGCGCTCACGCGAAACTTTGATGACTTTTTCGGTGTTGCCGGTTTCCTCGGCGACGGTTTTTGGCGGCAGGCCGGTAGCGGAAAACGGCTGGGAGGCTACGCCGTCAATCATAAGTTTTATGTAAAAATTATACTTGGGCAAATTAACCAAATCGGTTTCCAGATACTGGGGTTCAAACTCTTTTATCAAAATTTCCGCGTCCGCCGCGCCGACGCGAAACAGAACCAGCGTGCCGACGTTGCCCTGCACCGCCGGCCAGACACTGGAACTCTCGTTCAGCGCGAGCTGAGCGATGTACTGGTGCGCCATGATTAGGTTCAGACGGTACTTGCGCGCTTCGGACAAAATGTTAGAAAAACTTGACGTAGCGAAATTCTGAAACTCGTCAACGTAGAGATAGAAATCCCGGCGCTGGGGCTCGGGCGTATCTACGCGGCTCATGGCCGCGAGTTGCATCTTGGTAATCATCATCGCGCCGAGTAGCGCAGAGTTGTCCTCGCCGATGTGGCCTTTGGACAAATTCAGGAGCAAAATTTTACCGCTGTCCATAATCTCGCGCAAGTCAATGCTTGATTTGACCTGGCCGACGATGTTGCGAATCAGCGAACTGGACAAAAACTGGCCGACTTTGTTCTGGATTGGCGAAACTGCTTCGGAAGCAAACTTGTCCGCGTAGCCGGCGAACTCATTCACCCAGAAAGCTTTCACTACCGGGTCCTGAATTTTTTCAATGACTTTTTTGCGAAACGGCTTGTCCGAAAGCATACGCGTTACCGCCATGAGCGTTGAACCCGGGTAATCTAAAATGGCTAAAATGGCATTGCGCAAAATGTACTCCAGCCGCGGCCCCCAGGAATCGGCCCAGAGTTTTTGGAAAATGCCAATCAGGCCGGAAGCGACCAAATGCCGGTACTCGGACGCCACGCGCTCCACCACGTTGAAGGCTATCGGGTGCGCGATATCGGCCGGGTTGAAGTAAATAACGTCGTTGATGCGCTCGGCCGGAATGTACTTAATGACTTTTTCCACCAAATCGCCGTGCGGGTCAACAACCGCCACGCCCCGGCCGGCCCAGATGTCATTGATTATCATGTTTTCCTGCAGAACCGACTTGCCCATGCCGGTTTTGCCGATGATATACATATGGCGGCGGCGGTCATCTTGTTTGATGCCAAAATGCTGCCGCTTGTTGCGGAAATTGGTTTCGGCAAAGACGGTGACGGGATTATTTATATCCATGATTTTAGTTTAGAGTTTTAGTTTATCGCTACCCGATTGGTAAATTCGTCGGCGGCCCGGCCGGAGCTGCTTCGTCAACACTCCCGGAGGTATCTTTTTGGTTCTCGCCGGAAAAAATATCTTCTGTCATTTGCTGCTTCAGCTCTTGGCTGCGTTCTTGCCCTGAAATGCCGGCCGGTATCAAGCCATTTTCCCTGATACTCAAATCCTGCTGCAGTTCCGATGCCGTATCCGCCATAGCCGTCGTTCCCTCAACCGGCAAATAACTCGGCGCCTCGGATTTGCGCGAAGGAACTTTTTGCAGCATCGGCGCCTTCGCTGACGTTTCCACCGGAAAGTGCCAGATGGTAGCAAGTTCTTCAATGTTGAGCTGAAACGACAATCTGCCCTGCCAGTTACTGCGGTGCTTATAGGCTTTCATCAACCTCATTTTGCGGGCATTCAAGCGCTTTTCTTTCCAAAAATACTTTGCCGTGGTAATCGTAACATTCATGTCCGGCTTGAGCGCATTCAAATCCTCAATGCTGAACTGCTTCATCACGCCGACAAATGAGTTGGCGCGCGCGGTGTTTTTTACCTCTTTTTCAGCTGCATAAATAAACCGAATTTTTACATCAAAAACTAACTTTGAAACCTTCAACTGGATAGCTTCAATAGCTTTTTTCTGCAAAGGCTTCAGGTTCAGCATGTCAATTTTTGATTCCTCTTCTTCCATGTCTTCAGCCTCATCCGGCATGATAAAATCGGCGACTTTTCGCAGAGATGCCAGTACCGGGTCCAGCAGCCGGTCAACGAAATCCTTTTTTTTTCCCGACTTTGGTTTGTAGCCAATCACCTTATTTATCTCATCATCGGCGCCTTTAGGGAAATCCTGTCCGACCGGCGTGAGAATTATCTGGTACCAGCACTGCTCGCCCTTGCGCAAACTGCTGAAGAGCTCCATGAGCGCAGCCAGCGGGTCTTTAAAATCGCCGGAGAGCTGATGCTCAAACTCGCGGTAGGTGCGGATGGGATAGTAGCTGCTGTTGGCTAAAATCCACTCCCCGCCCCAAATGTCGTAGTTATCGTCCGGAAACGTGTCCGGCATATCCGTCGCGTAGTCGTCAACTTCGGTGATTTCAGCTTCCGGATACTCGGCGTAAACAACCGCCTCAATCAAGTCGCGGTACTTGGGCATGGTGCGGACAATATACTGCGTGTAGCCCTCAATACTGACGATTTCAAAACTGAAACTGTCTTGCGTTTGTCCTTCCCAATAGATTTCCAGTAAATTCCTCGTAGTGTGCGCGCCGGCCAAGTGCGCGAAGAGTTTCTCCACCGCCGCCGGCGTCTGTTCGTTAGCACCTGGCACGTCCAAGGCGAGCAGAATAAATTCACGTCTGCTGCCGTAGATGCCCCGGATGTACTCTATCCAAAAAATCCAGGCCGACCAAAAAATAAACCCGGCAAAAGGAATCCAGCCGATGTACAAAAAAAACTTCGCCGCCAATACGTCCGCCGGCTGGGAAAACACCGCGAGAAGTCTATCTAAATTAATGACAATATCCATAAAAAATATTATACCACATCTATGCCCCTATTGACAAACAAAAAATCCTGGCTTTTTTTGCCGGACTTTTTGTTATATGCAATCAATATGCTATTGGAATTTATGCTTGAGAAGTACGCAGGGTGTAGCCATTTTCCTCGCGAACAAACTGTTCGCGATTCATGAGCGCCAAGCCGATGGTTGCCGGCTTCACTAGGCGTTTCGCCAGCACCCGTTCAATGATTTCTTCTTTGGAAAGGGGCGCGTTTGTTTCACGCAGCACTTGCGCCACGACGTCGGCAACCGTGCCGTTGTCATAGCCCCATTCTTTGAGCGCGTATATGCCGCGGCCGATGAGAATGTACTTGTCGTCCAAAATCAGCTCGTTGTGAACGGTGGCCGGATTGGCTTTTTTGTGGTCAAAGGCAATGTCATTGATGTGCGCGGCGATTTCTTTGAAATGCAACGGCTTGCCGGTTTGCTTCATCACCAAATAAATTTTGTGGTTGATGGTTTTTGGCGTTACCTCGGGCCAGTGTTTCAGGCCCCACTGGCCGAATTTATTTTGCTCAACGCCTTTAGCGCTGCGCAAAAGCGAGTATAGCGCCTTATGTTCGTTGATGAAATCGTAGTTTTCTTTGTAGCGTTTGTTTTGAATAACCGGAGAAATGTCAAAGTTGTTGCTGGCGGAAAATTTTTCCTCATGCCGCGCATAAACTTCACTTTCCTTAAGCAGGGTGATAATTTCTTCGGTGGTGAGGACGCGCTCAAGCTCTTGCAGTTTTTGCAACAAGTACTCCAGCACTTCGCGGATGTGCTCAATGCTTGCGAATTTCACTTTCCACAAATTATCGTAGTGGCTGTTTTCTTTCACGTGGTCAAACTCGTCGGCGAGCAACTTTAACAAAACAAAATCGTAGTGATTGCGCAAGACGTCTAAATCAACGCTTTGCTCGCTCTTCGCCAATGAAGACAAATGGCTCAAATTTTCGATGAGATACTGTTCCTCCATGATGCCGCCATGTTCTTCCAAAAGCGACGTCACGATATGCTTGAGGCTCGCGACATACTCTGCAAACTGCTCGTGTTTTTTGATTTTGGCAATGGCGCTCGTTTCAATCTGGCGAATGCGCTCGCGCGTAAGCTGGTACTGTTTGCCAATCGCTTCCAGCGTCACCCGGCGATTTTTCTCCAAACCAAAACGGCTCACGAGCACATCGCGTTCTTTTTCCCGGAGGGCACTGAAAAAATTCTCCAAAATGACCGAACTGTCCAGCACCGCCGCCTCTTCTTTGATGGTATTGTCTATGATGGTGTCCAAAATTGATTTGTTTTCCATACGGCATATAATATCATATTTACTGAAATAAGTCAAATATAGACGCATAAAATTATTATTTTTTAGCTAATATAAAACGATATATCATAACTATCAAAAAAAATTTGACAAATTTCATATTCTTACTATAATGAAATTAGCACTCTCAACTTTAGACTGCTAACACCCGACAACTATGCTAAACAAACTTACCACCAAATCGCAAGAAGCCCTGATTGTGGCACAAAACATCGCTTTGGAAAACGGCCAGCAGCAAATCTCGGCCGTGCACCTGCTCTATTCTCTCATCATTCAGCCGGAAAGTTTGGTCAAAACGGTTCTAGACAAACTGCAGGTTGGCATTGATACGATTAAAGCGAACCTCGCCGCGGAAATTGAAAAACTGCCCAAAAGTCCCATTGAGGCATCGGTCGGCACCGTGCAGGGAACGCAAGAAGTCGCCCACGTTTTAAACGAAGCTAAAAAGGAAGCCGACAAGATGAAAGATGAATACATCTCGACCGAGCATATCTTCCTGGCGCTTTTAGCCGTCAAAACGCCAGCCTTCCAGGTGCTTTCTGACGCAACCATCACCTACGACGAGGTGCTCAAAATTCTGGCCGAGGTGCGCGGCACCCAGCGCGTTACCTCCCCGGAACCGGAGGCGACCTTTCAGGCGCTGGAAAAATACGCGGTGAATTTGACAAAACAGGCACGCGAGCAAAAGCTTGATCCGGTTATTGGCCGCGACGATGAAATTCGCCGCGTCATGCAGGTCCTTTCCCGGCGCACCAAAAACAACCCTGTTCTCATCGGCGAGGCCGGCACCGGCAAAACCGCCATCATTGAGGGCTTAGCCCAGCGCATTGTGGCCGGCGACGTTCCGGAAACTTTAAAAAATAAAGAACTCATTAGTTTGGACCTGGGCTCGCTTCTGGCCGGCGCGAAATTCCGCGGCGAATTTGAAGAGCGGCTCAAGGCCGTTTTGAAAGAAATCAAAGCTCAGGACGGCAAAATCATTTTATTCATAGACGAGTTGCACACGCTGGTAGGCGCCGGCGCCACCGAAGGCGCGCTGGATGCTTCCAACATGTTAAAGCCGCCTCTGGCGCGCGGCGAACTGCACGCCATTGGCGCGACGACGACCAAAGAATATCAAAAATACATTGAGAGAGACGCGGCTCTGGAGCGCCGCTTCCAGCCGGTGCAGGTGCTAGAGCCGAGCGCCGAGGACGCCGTTGCCATTTTGCGCGGCATCAAAGAAAAGTACGAAGTCTTTCACGGCGTGCGCATCACCGACAAAGCCGTCATCGCCGCCGTAGATCTCTCCCAGCGCTACATCACAGACCGCTTTTTGCCGGACAAGGCTATTGACCTTATTGATGAAGCCACCAGCGCCCTGCGCATGGAAATAGACTCCATGCCGGAGAATTTGGACAAACTCAAACGCGAAATCACGCGCCTGGAAATTGAGCGCGCCGGCATTGAAAAAGAAAATAAAAACACCACGGTTGACGCTGACACCAAACGCAAAAATACCGCCAATATAAAAAAAATAAATAAAAAACTCTCTGAGCTCAAAGAGCAGGCCGGCCAGATTGAAATCCACTGGAAAAATGAAAAAGAAATTATCTCTTCCATTCAGGCCGGCAAGAAAAAAATTGACGAGCTGAAGCAGGAGGCCGAGCGCCTGCAGAACGCGGGCGAGCTTGACAAAGTGGCTGAAATCCGCTACGCGCAAATCCCGCAATTGGAAAAAAATATCAAAGCCGACGAGGGAAAACTCGCCGCCATTCAAAAAACCGGCCAGGCCATTTTGAAAGAAGAAATTGACGAGGAAGACATCGCCGGCGTGGTTTCGCGCTGGACCGGCATTCCGGTTTCGAAAATGCTTGAATCCGAGTCCGCCAAACTGACGAAACTTGAGCCTGAACTAAAAAAGCGCGTCATCGGTCAGGATGATGCCATTACCTCGGTGGCCAACGCCATCCGCCGCTCGCGCGCCGGCATCAGCGAGGCCTCGCGGCCCATCGGCTCGTTCCTCTTTGTCGGCCCGACCGGCGTGGGCAAAACCGAATTGGCCAAAGCGCTGGCCGGACTCATGTTCAATACTGAAGATGCCATCATCCGGCTGGATATGTCAGAATACATGGAAAAACACTCGGTCGCCAAAATGATCGGCTCGCCCCCGGGCTATATCGGTTTTGAAGAGGGCGGACAACTGACCGAAAAAGTCCGCCGCCGTCCCTACAGCGTCATTTTGTTTGACGAAATTGAAAAAGCGCACCCGGAGGTCTTTAACATGCTCTTGCAAATTCTTGATGACGGCCGCCTGACCGATTCCAAAGGCCGGGTCGCGAACTTCAAAAATACCATTGTCATCATGACCTCAAACTTAGGCAACCAGGTAATACAACAGTACTCCATCGGCTTTGCGGATTTGGGCGACAAACAGAAAGCCGCTGAAGTGCGCACTGAAGAAATGCGCGATAAAATAATGAAAATTCTCAAAGACCACTTCAAACTGGAGTTTTTGAACCGCATTGACGAAATCACCATCTTTAAATCCCTCACTGAAGAGGTGCTCTCAAAAATCGTGGACATAGAACTGGCAAAAGTCCAGCACCGCCTGAACGCGCGCAACATTAAATTGCTCTTCAAAGACGGCGTGAAAAAAATGGTCGCCAAAGAAGGTTTTGACCCGCTCTTTGGCGCCCGTCCGCTGAAACGCGTTATTCAGAACAAAATCTTGGACGAACTGGCCTTGCAAATTATTGAGGGAAAAATCAAAGACAACGACAAAGTGGAAATTATCCTGACGCCGCAGGAGAAAGTGGAGATGAAGGTGCGGTAATCACCGACACCAATACAATATACCCAATCCCCAATGGATGATTCAAATACGGCGTGAACATATTTGTCACCACAAGCATTGCTAAACCTGACAACAACGCTATCGTCGTCAGTTTCTGTAATCTTGAAGCTTGAAGCTTTAACCTCTTCAGACCATCCACAAAAATTTTAACTAACAACACCATGTACAAAAGCAACCCAACCAATCCCAGCTTCAGCCAAATGTCCAGATACCCCCACTCAAATGCGTAGGTCGTGTACTCCCCGCTCGGATTCTGCTGTAAAATGCGCGGGTCCTGCGTGATGTAGGTAACTTGCGCGCCAAAGCCTTCGCCAAAAATCGGGGCTTTTTTAATTTTGGAAAAAAGTATTGGCAGAAGGTTCCAGCGGCTCGCCACTGCCGCTTCGCCGGAGAGTTTACTGATGCGGTTGGTAAAAACCTCGGCATTAAAAATACCGGGACTCGGATAAGGAAATGCCGCGATACCAACAACGAGCGCAAATCCCAACGCCGCCACTGTGATTAAGAGCATTCCGTGCAATAACAACTTCTTCCACTCACGATAAAAAAACAACAAAACAAAAAAACAAAAAAACAAAAGTGCTACCGCGAGACCAACCCAGAAACTTCGTGACAAACTGATCAATGTTGTCGCAGTGCAAAATATAACTCCCACATAATTCAATACTATAATTTTTCTTTGTTGTTTTCTTGTTTTGTTGTTTTCCTGCCTCTGCAACAGTAAATAAAAACCTGTTGCCGCGAACACCAGCATCCCTATCACAACATACACCTGACTTTGAATAAATATCCGGCTAAACCCGCCGCCGGTGGGCGTGATTTCCCCTACCCCGCTTACGCGCACCCATTGGTAAATTACCTCGGCTGTGCGGCTGAATTCGTGGGAGAAAATAAAAAAGAGCGCCAGCGTTTTGAGTGAAAGCCAACTTATGGCGGCAGTAAAAACCGTAAAAATATTTTTTAAAAATTTTTCTAAACTCTCCGCGTTTTGTTTAAAAACGTAAGCGAAGGGAAAAACAATGCCAAAGTACACCCAGCCGTTGAAGTCAAAAAATAAATTTTCAAAGCCGTTGTGGCGCAGATAACCGTTGATAAGTCCCCAGGCAATCGCTAAGAAAAGCAGGCTATAATAAAAATATATGCTCTTTGCATTACCCCGTTTCATCCACGGCTCAAGCTCAATTTTTGGCGCCTTGGAAACATCAATCCAGTCCAAAACGACTTTGCCCAGCCATGCCGACATGACAACGAGGAATAACGCCATGCGCAGGGAAATCAGCGTGCCTCCATAGTCGTAGGAGAAAAGATAACCCTTTGAGCCGATAAAAAGTTCTGCCAGCAAAATCAAAAGCCCGTACTCCAATTTTTCCACTGAAAATAAAAGTGTAATAACGGCAACAGCAAAAAAACCGGCGGCGTTGACGACCGGATATTCAAAACCGAGCAGAGATACGGCTTCGACTAGAATTATTAACAAAAAATAAAAACGAAAATTTCTTAACATACGTATAAAATATTGAACATTACAGCTTCGCCTGACTCTTCGGCTTAAACTTAAATAATTGTGCAATCCAGGCTAACACCAAGCTGTCCATACTTGCCAATTGCAAAACGAACCAAGCCAAACGATTGTGGTACTTTTTAAAATACGTCAGCAGGCCGCGGTTGAAGCGCTTCTGTTTTTGCAGGCTCATCTGCTGAGCGGCGCTTCTGCCTTCGTAGTGGATAACGCGGCTGATTGGCGTATACACGATTTTTTCACCCAACTGTCGCAGGCGCTTGCATAAATCCAAATCCTCCCACCAGACAAAATAATCCTGCGACCAGCCGCCGATTTTTTTCATAACATCAGTGTGGATAAAAACGAACGCGCCCATGATTTGCTCCGCCTCCTGTTCGCGCGTGTAGTCAAAATCCTTGGCTAAATATTTTTTCAAAAACGATGGCTTAAAAAAATGGTGCAGCTTGTACAGAATCCAGATTTGCGACCAAAAGCCCGGGTCGCGTTTAATATTTGGCTGGCGCTCACCGTTCGGATACTGCAGCTGGCAGGTGCAGGCATTGATGCTTTGGTTTTGTTCCATGAAATCAAACAAAATTTTGGACGTGTTCTCCACAAACTCCATGTCTGGATTCATAAACAAAACGTACTTTCCGCACGCGCGCTGCAGCCCTTGATTGTTGGCTTGCGCGAAGCCGAGGTTTTCCTGATTAAAAATAATTTGCACGTTGCTGTGGTCAAAGGCAACACCACGCAGCATCTCGGATGAAGCGTCAGTGGAGTGATTATCAACAACAATGATTTCGTAATTTATGCCATTACTAAATAAAAAAATAGACTGTAAACAGCGGTACAGCAATTCGCGGACGTTCCAGTTGACGATGATGATAGATAAATCCATGTGCAAATTTCTAATTACTAATTAAAAATTAGATATTTAGCTTGTGTTTTTTCCTAATCTCCGCCACCGCTTCTTTATACTTTTCAACTTTAGCCAGTTTCACAAATGGCAGGCGGTAGACGATTTTGGGCAGCCAGCTTGACATAGTGCCGTGTGTGGTCAAAACCGTGAACAGAAACTCCGGCACCCACACGCCGGTTTGGCTGTGCTCAAGCATCGTGAGCCACACATCCCAATCTTGCAGGCGCCGGATGTGTTTGTCCCAGCCGGGGAAATACCTGACTCGCACCAAACTCGTCGTGTGAATAAACGGCAGCCGACGCAGCTTCTCGGCGCTGAATTCCCAGAGCTTGAACTTCTTTTTTCCGTAGACAAACGAAGAATAAGCGTAGCTTTTTTCCGGATTTTCCTCCAGCGCCTGCTGCATTCGCGCAAGCATCGTCGGCGCCGCGACAACATCGGCATCCCAAAAAATAACGCAACCACCGTGGTGCTCGCGAAAACCACGGTTGCGCGCCGCGTTTGCGCCCTGGTTGTTTTGCAAAATTATTTTGAATCTAATTTTGCGGCTACAGAATTTATCTTTAAACTCGTCAATAATGTGCGCTGTGTTGTCAGTTGAACCGTCGTTGACGATTATCACTTCGTAATTTCTGTACGTCTGCGACAGTAAAGAAGCCAGCGACGCGCGCAGTTCTTCAGATTTGTTGTAGGCGGGAATTATTACGGAAATAAGTTCGGACATAATTTCTGCAATCATAAATCTAAAATTTCTCTAATTTTTCTCGCTTGCTTCTCCCCATCAAAACTGCGCACCCACTCCCGGCCCTGCTGCCCCAGCCGGCGGCGCAAAAATTCGTCTTTACATAATTTCAAAATGGCATCGCGTATTTCTGTTGTACTTTCAGGATTGACCAAAAGGCCGTTCAAATCCGGCTTGACCGCGTCCCGCACCCCGCCGGAATCGCCGGCAATCACCGGCTTGCCGTACGCGTTTGCTTCCAGATACACAATGCCAAAGCCCTCTACATCTCCGTCAATGTCGCGCGCGGGCATGATAAATATGTCACAAAGTTCGTACCACGCCTGTACATCTTCGTCGGATGCGTCAGCAATCAAAATAACATAGTTAGATAATTCTAAATTCTTAATTCTTAATTCTATATTCGAACATTCCGGTCCGTTGCCGACTACAACGTAAACTAAATCTTTACACTCTTTCAAAACCTCCGGCAGCGCCTCTAACACTTTATCAACTCCCTTTCTCTTCACTAAGCGTCCAACCTGAAGCAAAATGATTTTTTTCTCCAAATTATACTTTGTTATCAATTGTTTTGTTGTTTTGTTGTTTTGTTGTTTTGTTGTTTCCACGCCCGGATTTACCACCACGACCTTACCCGCAAACGCATTGCCAAAATTTTTTTGTAAAACTTTCGGCACGTAGCTATTCAGCGCGATAATGTGTTTGGCATTAGTTAAAATTTTTTTTGCCAGCCTTTTTTTGCGCGGAATTTTGACCGCCAGAGCAATATCCATGCCATGCAAAAAAACCGTGTAGTCAATGTTTTTAAAACACGAAAGCAGATACGCAACCGTGCCCAAAGGCAATAACTGCCCGACCAAAACCGTTTTCACCTGATATTGTACAACCGCTCGCCACAAATGCCAGAGAGAAAAAAACCAGTGCGGCCGGCACAAATTTTCACCGGCCAAAACTTTGATGCTGGCATCCGTCCAGTATTTTACAATGTTGCCGTACACATTTGCCACGCCGCCCCGAAACGGCGGATACTCTAATGTGAACAAAAGCGTATTGTTTTTTGTTTTTGCCATAGTAGCTGCCTACATCCGAAACGAACGCGCTATGCTTTGAACGTCTTCTTTGGTATAGCCGCCAACTGCATACAGCAAGCCAAAATACAAAGCACCGCCCAGCAAAATAAGCACAAAGACGTTCAGCGCGCCCTCAAAATAGATGAGCGCGGCAGACATCGCAACAGCGGCGACGAGCGCTTTGCCCAGAGTTTTGCCGATGCTCACGTAATCGTAGCGAATGAGTTTGGGCACCCAGACCATGCCTAAAGCCAAAAGCAAAACGTTTGTCACCAAAACGGTAATACTGGCTCCGACTGCCTGGTAACGTGGGATTAACACAATATTCATGGCAATGCTGACCGCAAGCACCGCGGCCATGTTCAAACTGTTGATTTTTTGCCGGTCGCAGGCGTTTAGCAGTGAGCCAATCGGGTACGCGGTGAAAATAAAAAACAAACTGGCGACCACGATTTGCAGTGGCAAAATGGAGCCGGCATATTCGGCTTTAAAAATCAAAATGATTTTTTCAGCCAAAATAATAATGCCGGCTGAAATCGGCAACGCGATGATGATGAGATAGTTCATGGCGCGCTCAAACATCTGGCCGAGCTTTTTTTGGTCATGTACGTAGTAAGTGCTCATGGCCGGGTACAGCGATGCTACGAACGCCAAGGGCAAAAATTGCAGGGCAAAGGTGATCTTGAAGGCCACGCTATACAAACCGACGTAGGTATCACCGGCCAAAAGCGAAAGCAGCACACTGTCAAAGTAGGTATAGAGCCGCTGAAAAATGCCGAAGAGGGCAAACGGCAGGGCCATAGCAATAATTTGTTTGAGCAACTCGCCGTTGAAAGCCGGCAAAATATTGATTTTCCATTTAAAAACAACTAAGCCTCCGGCATACAAAAAATTAGCGAGTGAAGCTATAACCATCACCGCCATCAGCCAGCGCAAACCAAAACCCGCGAACAACACCCACGCTCCCAGACAGAGCGCGAGCGACTGGTATACAACGACAGAAACGCTCTCATATTTTAAATTATGGAATCCCCGGCTGACACCAAAAAATGTCAGCGTGAACGAATCCAAAATCATAGCAACCGAGGACAAATACACCAAATCTTTGGTCAGCTGCGGGTAGTCCAAGAGGTTGATGAGCACGACAACGGTTGCCAGCGAAAAAATCATAAGAAGCAACTTGAGTCCGAGCGTAACGCGGATATAGCGCTCGGCCGCGTCTCTGTGTTTAGCGACCTCGCGAACCAAAACTGAGGTCATGCCCACGTCAATGAAGATGGCAAAAATAGTTGTGAACGAAACAGCAAAGTAGTACTTGCCCAAATCCTCCGGGCCGATGGTGCGTGCCACCATGATGAAGTAGGTAAAAGAAACAGCCTTTTGCAAAATCAAGGCCAGCGTAAAATAACTCGTGTTTTTGGCGATATTTACCACTTTCATAACTCCTACGAATTACTAATCATGTACGAATATACGAATTCATTATAACCATACCAAGCTAAATTAGCAATTATTTTTAAACTAAAGAACGCCCCGATGAGGCGTCCTTATTGTTTACTTTTTACCCATTACTGTTTACCGTTTGCTCCATTGCGGTGCCTTGCGAGCTTTCTTCAATCCAGGCTTTTTGCGCTCTTTGCGGCGGGAATCGCGCGTGAGGAGTTTTTCGGCTTTAAGCACCGGTTTAATGTCTTTATTTTCAGCCAAAAGCGCGCGGGCAATGCCGTGGCGGACCGCTTCGGCCTGACCGACTTTGCCGCCGCCTTTCACGACGATGGAGATATCAACGGTGCCGTCAACGCCAGCTGCCACGAGCGGCATACGCACGGTGCGCTGCAAAAGTTCGGTCGGAAAGTACACTGCGAACGGACGGCCGTTCACGGTAATGACACCGGAGCCGTCTGCATAGAGGCGCACCTGCGCGGCAGCGCGCTTGCGGCGTCCGATTGCCGCAATGTAGCTGCCTTTGAACTCATGTGATTTTTGTGTTTCTGCCATACGGATTATTTGATAATTAGACGCTTCATCATAACCGCGCGCAATTTATTTTTGGGCAGCATATTCCAGACGGCTTTTTTCAAAACCTCTCCCGGATTTTTTGCAAACAAATCTTTGAGCGCAATCGCTTTTAGTCCGCTCGGATAGCCGGAAAAATGGTAATACATTTTATCCGTAAACTTAGCGCCGGTAAATTTTGCTTGCGTAATATTCACCACGCTGACGGTATCACCGGCATCAATGTTCGGCTGATACTCCGGTTTATTTTTGCCGCGCAATAAAATAACGATTTCGCTCGCCATTCTGCCGATGGCCTTGCCGGTCGCGTCTATAGTATGCAATTGTCGTTCTATTTTATTCATAGCCTTATACCAATTCAATTTGGACAATGCGCGCGCCGTCGCCCTGCCGCGTGCCTAATTTTACCGTGCGCGTGTAGCCGCCCTTGCGGCCTTTGTATTTTTCATTGAGTACTTCCATCAATTTTTTAACTGCCTTTTTCTGCGGCAGTAACGCTAACAGTCTCCGGCGCGCTGTCAGGTTGTTCTGCTTGCTCGCCGTAATGGCGCGCTCAACGACTGAACGGACTACTTTGGCTTTGGCTTCGGTCGTTTTTACCTTTTCATACATAATAACGCTCGCCGCTAAATTGCGCAGCATCATTTCACGCGGCCCTTTTTTCCGGTCTAATTTTTTGGTGGTATTGCGGTGGCGCATACAAAAAATATTTTATTTTCCGTCTTCCTCTGTTGTTTCTTTCTCGCTGTCTGTCGCTTCTCCTTCTGATTTTTTAGTTTTCTTTTTTTTGCTTTTTTTAACTTCTGCCGCATCTTCGTCCGCTCCACCGGCTTGTTCCTGCAAAAAACTGAACTGTTCAACCAAGATATCGACCGCCGCTTTGAACGCCGCGCGGTAATCAATCGTGCCATCGGTCGTGATGTCAACGATGAGTTTGTCCCAATCAGTCATCTGGCCAACGCGGACGTTTTCGATGCTGACGCGCACTGCCTGAATTGGGGTAAAAATAGAATCAAGCTCAATGTAGCCGACTTCTTTTTCGCGATTTTCCTCACGGTTTTCAATGGAAACGTAGCCGTAACCGTTACTGACAAAAATTTCAGCTTCAAAACTTCCCTGCTTGTCGGTTATCTCGGCAATATGCAAGTCTTCATTAACGATTTCAACTTGGCTGTTTTTGCTGATATCTTTGGCGGTGAGTTTTTTTTCACCCTTGGCTTTGAGTTCCAGTTTGATAACCTCGCCCGCGGCGCCGGAAAAAATTTTTAAACGCAATTTCTTGAGATTTAACAAAATCTCCAAACCGTCCTCTTTGACGTGCTCAAGCGCGGCAAACTCATGGTCGGCGCCTTTGATTTTCACGCCCACGACCGCCGCTCCCGGCAGTGATGACAAAAGGACGCGGCGCAGACTGTTTCCCAGCGTCGTGCCGTAACCGGGAAAGCACGGTTCAACGATGACGCTTCCCTGGTGTAGCGCCTCACCGGCGCTAAAGGTTACCTTTTTAGGTAAAACTACTTTATGCATATAATTTATTTGAGTAGATTTAATGGCTGCAAATTGGCGGGCTTAACGGCGCGAGTAGTACTCAACAATTGCCTGCGTGCTGATGTTTTGCTCGACGTTCTCCGGCTTGGGCGCGTGCAAAATTTTGGCTTCACGTTTTTCAATATCCAAATACAGCCAGCCCGGAATGGCATCTTTTCTAATTTCGGCAAAACGTTTTTGAAAATATTTTGCCTTGGCGCTGTGCGGCCGCAGCGTAATCACATCCCCCGGCTGCAAAATGGCGGAAGGAATGTTGACTTTTTTGCCGTTTACCAAAAAGTGCGCATGATTAACCAACTGCCGCGCTTGCGGACGGGTCGTGGCCAGACTGAGCCGATAAATCACGTTATCAAGACGCTGTTCCAGTCGCAACAACAAATTCTGGCCCACGTCGCCAGTCGTTTTGGCCGCTTTAACAAAGGTGAGGCGAAATTGTTTCTCGGTTAAAATATTGTAGATAACTTTTGCCTTTTGCTTTTCAGCCAGCTGTGCGCCGTACTCGGTCTTCTTTTTGTGTCCCTTGGGACCGTGAATGCCCGGCGGATAGTTGCGCCGCACCGTCGGGGATTTCGGCGATGTGCCCAGCTGAATGCCATAACGGCGCGCTATTTTTGAACGGTATCGTTTCATACAAGTATGTTAAATACGGCGCGGCTTGCGCGGCCGGCAGCCGTTGTGCGGAATCGGCGTCATGTCTTTTATGGAAATAATATTGAGCCCGTTGGCGTTCAGCGCGCGTACGGCCGACTCACGGCCGGTGCCCACGCCCTTCACAAAAACATTTACTTCGATAAGTCCCTGAGCTTTGGCTTTATCAACGGCGGCTTTGACAATGACCTGCGCGGCATATGGCGTTGATTTTTTCGGGCCCCGGAAACCGCAGGAGCCGGCCGACGCCCAGGAGATAACATCCCCCTTCTGATCGGTCAAACTTACAATCGTGTTGTTGTAGCTGGCACTGACGTATGCGCAGCCGCTGCCGACGTTGCGCCGTTCTTTTTTCTTTTTTTTCTTTCCTTTGGCCAGCGAAATCTTGGTTGCTTTTTTTTCTTTGTCCGGCACAGCGACACCTTCTTCAGTTGTCTCTGAAATTTGCGGTGTCATTTCGTTTGTTTGCTCTTCTGTCATGGCGGGTAAACTCAATAATTTACAAAATTAAGTCTTTTGTGACGATAACTTCTTGCCGCTGGTGGCGGTTTTGCGCACGTTGCCGCGCACGGTGCGCGAATTTGTCTTGGTGCGCTGGCCGCGGACAGGCAAACCTTTCGTGTGGCGCAGGCCGCGGTAACAGCCGATTTCTTTCAGCCGTTTGATGTTTGCCATAATATCGCGGCGCAGGTCGCCCTCAACGCGGTGCTGTTTTTCAATGACGACGCGCAGTTTATTAACCGCTTCTTCGTCCAAATCTTTCACCCGCGCGTCGGGATTAACGCCCGTCTGCGCCAAAATCTTTTTTGACGTGGATAAACCGATGCCAAAAATATAGGTGAGCGCTATCTCAACCCGTTTTTCATTGGGAATAGTTGTACCGGCAATGCGTACGGCCATAACGATGCATGATGAATTAAAAATTTTAAACTACCCTTGCCGCTGTTTGTGCTTTGGCGTTTTGCATATCACGCGAAGGCGCCCCTTCCGGCGGACGACGCGGCAATCTTTGCACATTGGTTTGACGGATGATTGAACTTTCATAACGATTATGATGCTAATCTACGAATGAAATGCTAATCTACGAATTGCGAATGACTTTGCCGCGACGAACAAAATTACAATCGGTACGTAATTCGCCCCTTGGTCAAATCGTACGGACTCATGGCGATCTTTACCCGGTCACCGGGCAAAATTTTTATCTTAAACATGCGCATCTTGCCGGAGAGGTGGCACAAAATTTCATGCCCGCTGTCCAGCCGTACGACAAACGTCGCTCCTGGTTTAAGCTCCAAAACTTCTCCTTGGGCTTCAATGAAATCTTTGGCGTTGGCGACAGCCGCCTGCGGCTCTTGATTTCGATTACGCTTTTTTGACATTCAAAAATATAAGTAAAAAAATTCTATCCCCCTACCAAAAGAGGGAAGAATTCTTCCGGTGTGCTCTTAATAAAGCTTATTTGTAATAAATGCACCGTAATTATATAGGGTGTGTGAAATTATGTCAACCCCCGTCCCCTACCCATAATTTGGGGGAGAGATTAGGGGTGGACGTTACAATGCCCGCAATTTTGCCAAAATGGCGTCTTTAGTCGGCTGGTCAGATACGATATTGAGCAAACGCTCATAATAACTGCGCGCCGCGGCCTTATCCCCATTCGCCTCGGCAATGAGCGCCAGACTGTACATGGCATTTGCATGATTGGGACTTGCCTGCAAAATATTTTCAAAAATTCGGCGTGCCGATTGCACATCCTGGTTGTCGGCTACCGCAGCGGGAGCCGTACCGCCCTCGCCCTCGTTGACGCTGAGCGTGCCCGTGTCAACAGCGTTCGCTTCTCCCGAAGCTGCGGTAATATCGTCTGATTGCTGCTGGTTTAAACCACCCGCCGAAATGCCGCGGTTAAAAAACATCCTGCCCAGTTCAAAACGATAATCCAAATTTGTCGGCTCAAAACCAACGGCCTGTGAAAGTTGCTCAATGGCTTTGGCGTAATCATTGCGTCGTTCGTAAACAATAGCGATGCCGTAGTAAGCTGGAGTTAGGTTTGATTTTTCCTCAATGGCTTTTTGATAAAATTTAAGAGCCTCATCGTAGAAGTGTTTCTTCTCCGTATCAGCGCTCTCTTTGTTGGCGTACGCCATATTAATGAGCGCCAGACGAACGTATGCCGAGGGATTGTCCGGCTCAAGCGCGGTAATTTCGGTATAGTACTTTTCAGCCCACTCCAGCGCGCCGCTCACATTGTAAGCGGCCGCGTTTTCATAGAGCAGTGCCAATGACTCTTTATTTACGGCGCTGCTGGGCGCCAAGTCAACAGCGCGCTTGCCGGCGGTAATTGCCAAACTTAAATAATTCTGAACGGCCGTAGCGTCAGCCGCACCGCCTTTCTGCGCCTCCTGATTGGCTAAATTCATATAAAGACGTGAGAGCTGCAGGTAGTACTGATCCTGATAGTCGGCGGTGGCGATAGCGCGATTAAGATAATCAACGGCGTTTTTACTATCAGCGCTCTGTACGGCCCGGTAGGCGTAAACATCTGCCAAGTAAGTTTTGAAACCACTCGTAAAAAGTATTACCACGCCGGCGCTCACGAGTAAAAAGAGCGAGGAGAGCGCGAGAGCGTACTGGGGAGAGGAGCGAAACGAAAGACTCACCTCTTTAAATTTTTCCGGATACCCCGTAATAATGAGTGCGAGCGCAAAACTGCCATATAAAATAATGCATAAAATTATGGTGCCGGAAACGGTTAAAAATAACGCGTTTAAAACTAGAATTATCAGCGCCGAAAATATTCCCAAAAGGAGCGTTTTGTGTTCCTGGGCTTTTGATTTGGTTAAATAGATAAAAGCAATGCTCACAACAATGAGAGCTATCACGAACATGCAAAACAATCCCAGGGCACCGACGGTAGCTAAAAGCTCAAAGCCGACTCCCTGCGCCGTATCAAAGCGGACATTCCATAGCTCACTGATATTAAATCCCGATCCGCGATATTTCACGAACGCGTAGTCAAATGTCGCCGGGCCGCTGCCAAAAAGCGGATCGTGTTTGAGGCTTTCTTTGGCGATATTCCATGACAGCGAACGCGTCAGGCTGACTTCGGTCGGCAATTGCGCTGTTACCAAATTAAAATTGCCGCCAACCAAAAAAATAATCAAAACCAAAAAAACAACGACCGGCAGCACTGAATCGGCTTGCTTCAATGTCACTATTTTTGAAAGAATAAATATGAGTACTATCACGATGCCGATAACGGCTATGGGCCAAAAAACAAACTTGTTTAACAAAAAAAGTATGAAAAGCCCTGCCAGCACGGCGATGCTCAATAGTGCTTTGAGTAAAATAACAATAATTTTTTGTAAAAAACTCTTGCCCTCGCCGTACATCACTGCCGGAATGAACACGGCAAGCAGGGGCAAAACCGCCGCAATATACACGCCTAAGCTGGAAGAGCTGCCGATGGGGTTAAACGAGGTGACCCGCGTGAGAGAAAAAGGCAGGACAAAAATGCCCGAGATCTGCAGGGCGGCGTAAGCAATAATCATGACCGCGCTCAGCGCCAAAGACCAGGCGAATATCCTGATACGCCGCTCGGTTATGTTGTTGATAACAAGGTAATAGAAGGTAACATACACTAAAAAAGCAATAAATGTTTTAGTAGCCGAACCGGAAACGCCGATAAAACTGGAGAGCATATCAACGGAAAAAAGCGATGAAATTAACAATATGACTGCCAAACCAAAAATCGGCAGGTCAAGCGGAGTGCGTATGACTTTTAACTCCCCCCGGGCCACGCCCTTGGTAACCCAGGCGACTAACGCTATCAGCGCCAGCAAATAAAACAAGACGACTTTTTCAAAAACAAACCCCTGCACGGCCAAACCGGTAAAAAAAGGCGGCACTAAAAAAAATATCAAGGTGATGCTCGTTGTAATGAGCGCATCGCAACATTTCACCAAAAAAAATTTTTCCGGTGAAGATGACGAAAAAAATTTTGCCATAAAACAATATTAATGATGATGACAGTGGTCAGTATACCACACAACCAAAATGAATGTCTAATTTTTACTGTGCCTGCCCTTGGCCATGTCCGGCTGAATCATCTTCCAAATTCGTTGTCTTCGGTTTGACCGCGGCGGTAATGACGCCGCCCGTTGCCGCATCCGTTGCGCTGAAATCAGTTTGATTGAGAACGGTAATGATTTTGCCGCGATCGCCCGCTGCCGGTATCAGACTCACGGCGAACCGGAGCAACGCAGGCTGATCTAGACTGCCCACGACCGGCGCCATCCACGTCACCGTTTTGTTGCCGCTGTCGTAGGAAACCGCGCCGACACCGGCGACAGAAACATTTTCCCACTTCACGCCGTCCGGAAGCGTTGCGGACACCGTCAAGTTTTTC
>MFGL01000005.1:12743-16376 GCA_001778285.1 Candidatus Falkowbacteria bacterium RIFOXYC2_FULL_47_12 | reverse complement strand
CTGCGTCTTTCACTTTTAAAGAAAATCCAAAGCTGCCCTCCTGGTTTGGCGCGATACCGGCTAATTCGGGTATCTCGGCTTTGGTCCACAAAAGCGAGTTGGCGCTTCGCTCCGCGTTGTGTTCGCCGTTGAGCGCGCTCCAGTCAACCAGCGCGGAATCCACCGTCGCCATAATGACGACGTTTTTCAGCGCAGCAGCGCTGACGTTTTTATAGTGAATGACGTAGTTAAGCGCATCGCCGAAATTGAGCGGCTTGCCGGCGGTCGCGCCGTTCAGCGAAAGCGTCAGACTCAATGCGCCGTCCACGACCACGACCGGCACAACCTGTTCATAGAATACGTGGTAGATGGTTTTATGCTCAATAACGCTCTGTCCGTTTTCTTCGTGTGTCAGAACTACCGCTTGCGGCACCGCTAATTGCACCGTAAGTTTTTCGTCACCGGCGGGGTTTTTCGCGTATGAACCTTTGATGGCCAACTCCTGCTGCGTTTCCTTCGCATTGTTCACCAGCCACACGCCGGTTTGATTGTCGCCGCTGACGACAAAATGTTCACTGCTGGTGAGGAGGACGCTGAACGCGTCAAGATAGCTCTCGTGCTCTTTGGCGTAGCGCACGGTGATGGGCATTGCTTCCGCGACATTGATAAACGACGGCGCCTCAATGGAAAAGCTGATGCCGGTAGCATTTACCGTTGTCGTAAAACTAGCGTCAGCGCGAAATGTTGAACTGAAATTTTCTGGACGATACGACAGCGTAGCGCTGAAATTTTCTTGCGCGTTTATCAGTCCGACAACCTTGCCTTTGACGGCGATGCGGCCGGAGCGTTTCGTGTCCACCTGGTCAAGCCGCCAATTCAGTCCCTTATCGCTGACCGGCGCGGGCGCGGCATCAAGAAAAATAAAATCGTCCGGCGCCTGCAGGCGTATTTGCACGTCGCGCAGGTTAAAGGCGCTCAAATTTGTATACTGTAATTCATAAACAACTTCTTTTCCAACGGCCACTTCTTGCGGGCCGACAATGGCAAAGCTAACATCTTCGGTGCGCAAGCGCTCGCCCTGATGCAAAAGGTAAAATCCAGACCAGGACACCGCCGCCAGCACACCTAAAAATACTACGAATGTCCAGGCGAGCCGCTTGAGAGGGTCAACGCTGCGGCGGTGCAGGCTGCCCTTAGCCGCAGGCAAATTTTCCGCCTGGTAAATTTCCTGCAGACTCTTGTTAATGTGGTCATCGCCTTCCCGCTCTTTGAGCAATTCAGAAAAATTTTTTTCCGGCTGGCCAGCGCTTTTGAGTTGTATTAATTTAGGCATGAAGTTACTTGGTTACGTAGCTAATAAGTAACTATCTCTCTTTTGCCACCTGATAGTAGTTTAGCACAAAAGCGGCAATTTCGCCGAAGAGCGGCGTGACTGTTGACTCGGCGTACTTGGCGTCTTTGGGGTCTTCAAAGTAGGTAATCATAGCAAAAACCGGATCGTCCGCCGGCGCGAAACCAAAGAGTGAGTGGTTGGTCCGGCTACTGTAGCCCCGGCTCGCGGCTGAGGCGATTTGCGCCGTGCCGGTTTTGGCCGCTACGTAGTATCCTTTTACCTGCGCCCGCTTCGCGTGCCCGTTCTCCACTACGCTCACCATCATGCCGGACACCAGCGCGGCGGCCCGCGGCGAGATGACACGACGAATTTTTTGCGGCTCGCTCTTAAAGTGTTCGCCGGCCGGCGTAATGGTTTCAGCAATAATGTAAGGTTTCATCAAAACGCCGCCGTTCGCAATAACGGCGATAGCCGTTACCATTTGCAGGGGAGTTGCTGTAATGCTCTGGCCGAACGCCGAGACGGCCAGGTTCAAATCGGCGCCGTGCATAGGGTCATAGAGTGAACTGATGTTGCCTGGGGATTCGGTTAAAAGCGTAATGCCGGTTTTCTGGCCAAAACCGTAGGCATTCATATACTTTAAAAAATTATTGATGCCGACCTTGCGCGCCACGTACACCGCGCCCGTGTTAATGGAATTCTCCAAAATGCCGGTCATGGTCACCTGCCCGTATGCCCTATTTTCGGCATTTTTTATCGTTTCGGTGGCGATGACAACTGAACCGGGGTCCACAAACGTGCTGTCTGGCTCAACCACACCCAAATCAATGCCCATGGACATTGTCAGCGGCTTAAAAATTGATCCTGGTTCATACGCCTGAAAAATTCCCACATTGTTAAAATAATTCAGTTGTTTTGTTTTGCCGTACTCATTGGGGTCAAAGTCAGGATAAGAACACATCGCGATAATGGCGCCGGTTTTGGGATTCATGATAATAACCGCGCCTGTATCTGCCCCGTGCCGCAGGGCTGACTGGCTGAGCTTGCGGCAGGCAACGTCCTGAATAGTTTTATCAATAGTTAAAATAATGTCGCTCCCGTCAACGGCCGGGCGCACCTCGCGGTCGGCGACGATGCTGAGTTCGCCGCGCGCGTCCCGTTCAGCTTTGATGGCGCCCATAGCGCCGGCAAGCTGGACGTTGAAGTAGCCTTCAATGCCGTAGGAACCTTGGGTGATTTGATTGTCGGGGTTGTCAATCACGTAGCCGAGCACGTTGCTGCCGATGTTATTTCCCGGATAGTAACGGTAGCTGCTCAGCGAGTAGGCGATGCCTTTGATATTCAAATCCATTATTTCCTTGAGCTTAGCTTTGTCCACTTTTTTTACCAGCGGTTCATAGGGGTCGCCGGCTTTGGAAAACTTTTCTAGAAGCTCGGTCTGATAGGCGGCTAATTTTTCTTCCTTTTCTTTTTGTAATTTTTCCTCCAGCACCAGCTGCTCTTTGGCAAGTTCTGTCTGCGCCTGCCCTTCGTCAATGACCACCTCAACGCCGGCGGCCGGCGGGTTGGTCGCAACCGCCTCCTGGAATAAACGCTGACGAATGCCGGTTTCAATCTCAATAAGCAGCTGCGCCTCGTCGGGCTCTTCGTACACGAACGGTAAAAGCGCCGGCGCCAATGTTTCAGCCGCTTGCGTTGCGTTTAAGATGTCTTGGGGAACCACGTACACGAGGGCGAACTCTTTATTGGCAGAGAGCGGGTACAAGTCTGATTTTTCCGCCTGTGTGCGCACGAAGATACGGCCGCGGTTCGGCGTTATGTCTTCGGCCACGCCGTGCTGCTGCAGCGCGCGCGCCGCGTACGTTTCGTAATTGAGCACCTGAACGTTAAAGAGCCGGGCCGCAATGGCCAAGGCAAACAAAAAGATAACCGCGACTAATATATTGGTGCGATTATCATGAGCCTCGTTTTTATTGGCACGCGTTTTGTGAGAGCTCCACATCATACTACCGCATCGCTACGCCGCTGCTTTTGACTTCCAGGTACTCAACGTCGCCGGCAGCCACCATGCCCAGTGCCGCAATGTGTCCGCTCACCTGATCGTAGGATTCGCCCTGCATTACGGCGAGCTCCAGTTCCTGATTTTGTTTGGTCAGTTCCGTCAGGCGCTCTTTGGCGCTGTTGAGCGCAAATCCCTGCGTAATGAGATGATTGCTCAACATCAAGTAGGCGCAGGCGGCGACAGCCGCGCTGATGAAGAGAAAGACGCCCGCAGTGGCGGCGTTTATTTTGAACGGCAGTCTGAATGAAATGCGCGCCGG
>MFGL01000005.1:0-12735 GCA_001778285.1 Candidatus Falkowbacteria bacterium RIFOXYC2_FULL_47_12 | reverse complement strand
ATTGAGCGCGTACGCAGAGTCTTTTGCTTGTTGTTCCTCCTTGTCCATAAGTTAAAAGTTTAATTTTTCCGCCGCCCGTAATTTCGCGCTCCGCGCCCGGGGATTGCGCGCGATTTCTGCGGCCGTTGCGGCCACTACTTTTTTGGTTAAAATTTTTAAACGCGGCTGATGGTTACAAACGCACTGCAGAACCTCCGGCGGGCACACGCACGCACTCGCTTCGCGTTTGAAAAGCTGCTTGACGATTCTGTCTTCCAGCGAATGAAACGAAACAACAACCACTCTGCCGCCGGCCGCAAGCGCGTCAACAGCGGCCGCGAGTCCTTCTTGCAAACTCGCCAGTTCATCGTTGGTTGCAATGCGCAGCGCCTGAAACGTCCGCGTGGCCGGGTCAATTCTGCCCCGTTCGTAATTGTTCGGCACTGCCGCCCTGATAGCATTTGCTAATTCTTTTGTCCGGAAAAACAGCCGGTTTCTTACAATCGCACTCGCGATTCTTCCGGCAAAACGCTCCTCGCCGTAGTTTCTGATTATTTCTTTTAGTTTCTCTAATTGCCATTTATTAATAATGTCTTCCGTTGCTATATGCCCTGCCTCGCCGGCAGGCGGGTGAATTCCAAAACTCATGTTCAGCGGCGCATCCAGTTCAAAGCTAAATCCGCGAGTTCGGTCCTGGAGTTGAGCTGATGATAGGCCACAATCAAAAACAATAGCCCGAATTTCTTGCAGCTGGTTTTTTTCAATAATTTTTTTAAGGTTGCGAAAATTGTCATGCGCTAAAATTATATTTTGTCCTAATTCTGAATTTTGAATTTTAAATTCCGCGTTCCGAATGGCCATTTCGTCGGCGTCAATTGCCAAGACCGTACCGCTATCGCCCACCGTTTGAGAAATAACGTTCGTGTAGCCGCCGCCGCCCAGCGTGCAGTCAACAACCGTATCACCGCTCTGGACGCGCAGGAAATCCATTACCTCCTTGAGCATAACCGGTTCATGACGGTAATCCATACGGCAGAATTATTACTTCTATCTTGCCAACGCCAGCAGCATATCAGTTTCATTGCCAATCGTTGCCACCAGCACAAAACAGACCGGAATGACAACGACGGCGAGCACGAAGACGAGGTTGGGCAAGATATTCTTCTTTATATTAAGCATAGAGATATTCCCCACAAATCAACAAATTTTTTCACGAATATACAAATTCCGCTATAGACCGCTCTGCATTTTTTATTATTAATGCAATTGTTCACCCGAATTCGTTATATTTGTGAGTAGATTTGTTGATTTGTGGGATATTTACATTCCTAACTCGCCCAATCCTTCAGCGATTCTTCCGCTGTTTTTCTCGGTCGCCTTGCTGTACTTCTTCCAGGCACCCTCCTCCCAAATTTCAATGCGGTTATAGAGTCCGGCGACAATGGCTTGCTTTCTTAAATTCGCGTATTGGCGCAGGTATTCGGGCAGTAAAATTCTCCCTTGCCGGTCAAACTCGGCTTCCATGGCGCCGGCGAGCATGAAACGGCCAAAGGCGCGCGTATTGGCTTTATTGATGGGTGCGCCGGCAATTTGGTCTGCCAGTTTCCTCCACTCTTCTTTGGAAAATAAAAACAGACAATTATCAAGACCGCGGGTCACCACGGCCCCGCTCTGTAGCGTATTCCGAAACTTTGCCGGCACCGCCATGCGGCCCTTATCATCTATCGTGTGGGAATATTCACCGAGAAACATTGGGGGAATAATAAAAATTAAGAAATAAGAATTACGAGATGCCATTCAGGCCTAAAGGAGAATGGTTATGTTGCAACCAAGCACGGCTGCCGCAATACTATAGCCACTCCCCTTCCGCGCCTCAATGGGCGGAGATTACCCCGAATATTTTTTTCGGAGCTCCTCCCTAGCAGAAATTTTGTTTTAAAAAACTTTGTTTTTGCCTAAGCCTTTTTTAGCTTGGGGATACAAACCTTCTGGCTGAGGCTTTTTTTTATTTATTTTTCTTAAATTCACCACTCTTCCCCACTTTCTGACATTATGGTTTTATAATACTCCACAACTACGCTTTGGTCAACCAACTTTATTATGCAATAAAAATAATAAAAATCTCCGCTTGTTGATAAAGCGGAGATTTTTTTAAAAAAATTTATTTACGGATGAGCAAAGTAAAATGCTATTTGAACACACATTACACACACGTTATGCACTGTGCACTTGCCGCTTCGCATTTATCGGCATCGTAATATTGGGCTCTCTATCATAAACTGGTTCAATTCCGCCACGCAGACTGCGGGGCGGACTTTTCTTCGGTATTTTTTTTAATTTTTCCCAACCTTTCATAACCATTTCTTCAATAGTAGCAAATTCGTCTGTGCGCAGGCTCGCAATTTTAATATTTAAAGCGTAGCTAAAAGCGTTTGCCGTAGCAACGCCGATGCGTGTTGCCGTAAACGGACCCAGGCCATTAACTACAACAATACCTTGAATTGATTTTAAGTCTACATTTTTCTGGACTTTCAAAGGTTTCGGAAACCTCTTAGAGGTTTCCGAAACCATCTTATTGATTTCAACCAAAAGCTTTTCTGATTGCTTATACTGGGCCTTAATTTTTTTGTGCGCTAAAACAGTTGCTTCTTTGGCCAAAGCAATACTGATGTGCGTGCCGCTGGTTGTATCTATATATAGAGTCATGCAGCTACTATAACAAAAACTGACAAAAATACCAACTCTATGCAAAAAAAATGCTGGTGGTATAATGAAACTATACAAAATTTAACCATAACTTCTATGGCAATATCACCGGAAAATTTACAAAAAACGACGCCGGAAAAACAGCCAGTCGCTCTGGAAATGTCCGAGCAAGGCTATCCGGAAAAATTGGAAATGCTAAATGAATCGCTTGAAGAGCGGGGGGAGCTTTCCCGTGGCCTAACCGAAGTTATACACGATGAAGTGTATGTGAAGAATCCAGAAAAATGTGGGGAACTTTTAGACCGCTGCGCTAAACCAGATGTTGGTTTATTAATAAGAAACAAGCTATCCGAAATGCTACGACATGGTCAATCAAGCAAGTATATGGGAGAATCGAGCTTCGGCCAACGCTATGACCGCCGCAAAGTAAACGACAATAGCGTAGAAAAAACCACCAGAGAAATATATGAAGAAGACCTGCAAAGGCTTGAAAGTAAAGGCAATGAGTTAATCAAATCAAAAGATGAATTCACCGCGCACCAAAAAAGCCAAAAAAAGGCTGTAGAGTTAATTGAAAGTATCAGTGATAAAACCGAACGCGCTAACCTGCAAGAAAAATTAGCGACTGAAACAGCGGACCGTGAAAGTTTGATTGCCGAAGACAATGAAACTCTGCAAGAACAGCTTAACGTCTATCGTGAACCACTGGAACACGAGCAGACGCAATTAAACGAAGTTATAAGCCGGCACAATGAAACGCTCCAATTCATCAATACCGAAGCAAAAAATTTACAAGATGCCATTAAAAAAACTGATAAGGATATAGCCACGGCAAGTAAGTTAACATTGCTGGGTGATACAGGTCAAAAAATCGTTGAAAGTCTTAAGGCGCAGAGAGAAGAAGCGCAAAAGCATCTGGATGAATTTCGCGAAAAAGAAAAAATTATTCGGGAAAGACTTGAAGGAATGAAGGCGAACAAAACAGAAATTGATGCGGAGCTGAAGCGAATGAATAATATCAGCAAAACTAAAGACGAACAGGAAGCAGAAAAACGGGAGAAAAAAGAAACCACAAAACAAAAAACCGCAGAACAACAACCGCAAGTTTTAACGAGCGCCGCACTTGAAACACAAAAAAACACGATAACGCCTGCCGCAGAGACGGAAGAAGAAACCGAATATGTTGAAGAAGATAATGAGATCACTGATGCACGTCAGGCAACAAAACCTACTTTTAAAAAAATATCGTCTGATACAAAAAATACTACTACAAAAGAAAATGCCACGAATGTTTTTCATTTTGGAGAAGAATCTAACAATGAAAGTACTGCTGAAAAAGAACAACAGCTTAGCATGACTATCCAAGAGTGGGTGAATACTTTTGGTGAAGATATGCAGAGTAGAGCAATATTGCGTTCATATTTTAAAAATCAGGATAAAACTCTCATAAAACTGGATACGGCGACTTCCGAAAAGGTAGCTATTCCAAACATCGTTCAATTTCTCATTGATACCGTTGACAGCTATAAAGGCCGCCCCGTGGGAGCATTTAATAGTGTGAATAAGCGATTAGCTGAAATCAAGGCGGAGCGCGCTCAAGCTACCGCTTAAAATCTTAATTTGTTAAAATTTTACTATGTCTGACGTTACTACCAACTTGCAAAACAATCTCACCGCCATTACCGCAGCCAATGCCCGCGCCAAAGAAGCATTAGCTGAAATTGACGCACGCATTATGGAAAGCGACCTGCGCTATGCGCAAATGATTGTGGATGGCGACATTGCTGTACTGAAGCAAACCAAAGCAATTTTGGCGCGAAGAAACTCTTAGCTTGAGATAAGAAATCATAAAAATAAAACCGCCAACTAAAGGCGGTTTTTTAATCTCAACAAAATTTATATTTCAAATTTTTACACTCCCAACAGCTCCTTCAACGCCGCGCGCTCGCTCGTGATGTTTTCCAGACGATAATCTTCATGGGAGCGCGCGTCAGCGTCGCGCACCATGATAGCCTGCGGCGTCAGATACACCCAGCCCAGCGGCTGGCTGTGGTTGCCGACGTAGGAAAAAGACGCCACTTCAAACGGGCTGCTCTGTTGCCGCGCACTGACTAAGACTGTCGCGGCGCTGCCAATGTACAGCCGAAACGGCGCTTCAGCGACAGGCAGCTGCTGCCGCTCGCCGGCACGTTGCGGCAGACGCATAATAATATTTTTTAAAATAACATTGTCCACGCTCTCTAATTCTTTAAAAAGTTCATACAAATACTTGGCAATGTGCACGTGCGAAATAATGCGCTCCAAATTCAAATCAGGATATTTTTTGTGCAACTCCAGAGTAATGCGCGCGTCAGCGGGATTTAAAACGCCATTGTGCAAGAACGTTTTGAACGCCTCAATATTGGGGCCGCTGATGCCCTCGCTCGTGTCAGCCGGAATGCCGGCCTCGTACATGTAGGCTGACGCGCGCACCGGCAAACTACCGACGATTGCGGCTAACTTTTGGTGATATTGGCGTACTGATTCTGTATAATTATTCATACAAACTTAGAGTACACCTCAATTTTTTTGCCCGCCAAAATATCAAACAAGAACATGTCACCGATTTGGCGGCGGTAGTCGTACTCGGCAAGTTCCATAAGCGCCCAGTTTATTTCCCAACCTAAGCGTTTTTCAAAATCACTGACGAATTTCTCCACCCGGACGCGGCTGGCGTGCCCGACCATAAGGAGGTCTATTTTGGCGTTGCTTGCACCCACGAAATTGCCGGTTAGAACAACGTAGTTGATGGCGCCTAATTTGGCGATTTTATTTTTAAACTCGTCAAGTTCAACGAGCTGCAATTTTAAAAAAATGCTTTTTATCTCGTCAAAAATAATAAACTGCGTATCGGCGCGATAGTGCTTGATTTTAACATTTTTGTTGTTGACATCGCGCTCTTTGGTTTCCTCAATGACGGCACCGGCCTCGACGAGCTTGGTAATTTCTTTGTTCACGCCGCGGATGACGGCGCCGGTGACGGCGGCGATGTCAGTCGCGCTGAAATTTTTAGCCGCGTGCATCACGAGCAGCTTTAAAATTTTAACCCGCACTGCTGAAGAAAAAAGTTTGGTTAACATAGCTTGGTCCTTTCAGTTCCCTGTTGTTTTAGATAGTTTACCACAACCGGGTATTTTGTGTTCCCTGTTAATTTATAGTATACTATACTTATTATAATTATTGCAAATTTCGTTCCCCATGTACTATAAACTCTCCCGCCTCCTTCTCACCCCAACCTCGGCCAGGCCGTCAACTACGGTTGAAGTTTTTATCGCCAACCCCCAAATTGACCAGGAAGCGCTCCTGGGCAAGCTATTTTTTTTAACTGAAATTGAATCAACCAAACCCGCGGCGCTCAAACTCGTACAGTTTTTCAGCGCTGCTCTGCCGCAGGCTTACTACCAGAGTGAAAAACTAAGCCTGCGCGAAAAGATGGGCACGCTCAATATCGCCGAACTCTTTGAAACCGCGCTTACCAAACTAAACGCCGAGTGCGAGACATTCTGCAAAAAAGAAAAAATAAAACTTACGCCCAAAACTATTAACATTGTCTGCGGCGTCGTGTACAAAAATAAACTGGCCTTCAGCGGCAATGGCTCGCTGAAAGCCCTGCTGGTCTATGCGGAAACAAAAGCCGCAAACGATGAATTGAGCGCCAAAAAAATATACAAAATCACTCCGCTTGAGGTAGCTTCACCGGATGAGAAAAAAGGGGGGGCGCAAAAGCTCTTCACAAATGTCAGCGAGGGTACCATCCCGCCGGAAGGCTATGTGATTTTTACCAATGAAATCCTGCCCGAATATGTCACTAATAAACATTTGAGCAAAATAATCACCACTTTGCCGCCCACCAGCGCCGTTGAACAGATAAAAAATCAATTGCACAAAATCAACAGCTACGTGACGTTTGCGGCTCTCATTATAAAAAATTCAACCACTCCGCACGTGCAACGCGCCATTCCCAAGCTCAACGTCAACGTGACCGCCCAAAATTCGCTGGAACAGATGCAGGAAATTGAAATCGAAACCGAGCGCCACCTGGCCTCAAGCGGCGTGGTCCGCACGCGCCGGCTGTGGCTTTTCATTAAAAATGCGTTTCATAAACTGCCGCTCGCGCCGCAGGAAAATTTAAGGATGGCAATCCGCGACAAAATATTTTTCACCAAAAAAAGCCACCGGCGTTTCCTTACGCACATCGCTGCCGCCGCTAAAAACATCTTTGATATTTTTGCCGGTCTCGCGGTCTACAGCTGGCGTTTTCTTTCTCATCCGCGCCAGAGTGGCGCGGCCTTTGCCGCCGCCGCCCGCTCTCTGCACCGCCGCGCGCAACAAATGTTTTTAAAAACGCTGCATTGGTTCGTACGCCTCTCCTCCCGGCACAAAGCGCTCTTAGGAATTTTTGTCATCTTCAGCGTACTGTTCGTCTACAACGTCTACGCGCTCGTTTACAGCAAAACGCAGACGGCTGCCCAGAAAAACTATCAGGAATTGACGCAAACCATTCGCCAAAAACAAAACCAAATTGAAGCGAGTCTCCTCTACCACAATGAAACTGGCGCGCGCGACCTGTTGAATGAAACTCAGGCGCTCGTGAATGAACTGGCAAATTATCCGGCCGCGGACCAAAAACTAATCGCCGAGCTGCAGCAAACAAACGGACAGCAGCTGGAAAAAATCAGCCATGTGGTCGCCGCCGCTGTGCACGAACTGACACAATTAACCCGGCTTAATGCTCACGCACAACCCCAGGCCATTGTTGCGCAGGCAAACACGATACTAATAGCCGATGCGCCCAACCATGCGCTGTACCGCCTGCAAAATTCCAATGCCGCCGCTGGCGTCTTCTCGGATAACGCCCCAACCATTGCCTTCGGAACCGGTTTGGACCCTGACACGGCGCTGTTTTTGTCGGCAAACGGCGGCATTCTCGTGAGCGATGCGGCCACGTTCGCTGCCGTGGACACGCCGTTTGCCGCGCACGACAGCGACATTACGAATGTTACAAGCTACAACGGACGGCTCTACGTGCTCTCGGCGACTGAAAACAACATATTCCGCTTCGCGGCGAATTACCAGAGCAAAACAGCCTGGCTCAAAGAAGACTTAAACATCAATGACGCTGTTGACTTTGCCATTGACGGCTACGTCTATCTGCTCAAAAAGGACGGCGGAGTGACGCGGTTCCTCTCTGGCTACACCAACGCGTTCCGTCTCGCAGACATTGCCCCGCCGCTGTCCGCACCGACGACTCTCCGGCTCTCCGGCGACAGCGAAACCGGCTTTGTCTACATTCTTGAACCAAGCCAAAAAAGAATTGCGGTTTTTGACAAAAAGGGCGCGTTTATTCTGCAGTACAAAATTAATCTGACCGAAAACATCGCGAGTTTTGCCGTTTTGGAAAAAGAAAAAAAAATTATCCTATTGGTCGGCGCTTCACTCTACGAATTTGACGCGAGTAATTTGGAATAACCTCTCTGCGTAAACAAAATTCGAGGCACGTGTGAATGCCTCGAATTTTTTTTGTTTTTTTTTAAAATTTAAGCCCTGCCCATTTTGGCGGAAGTCGCCGCCAAATAAATAGCCGACAGACCGACTAAGCCGTAAATGATGCGCGAAATTACCGTCATATCGCCAAAAATTGCGGCAACCAAATCAAAACTAAAAAAACCGACCAGCCCCCAGTTGATACCGCCGATAATTACCAAAACAAGGGCTGTCCAGTCCAAGCCGTTCATTTTCATAGAATGTTTCTCCTTCGCTAGGTTTAAAAATAAACGCTATTTTTCAATTCAACCTTTATGCGTAAACAACGCGCATCTTGAAAAATGTACCTTTTTATTTAGTATAGCACAAATTTGGCAATACAAAAAGCCCCGCGGCAACCGCAGAGCTTTTTTTCGTTTGTTATGGTAATTTATTTCAATGTCACCTGACCGCCGGCTTCTTCGATTTTTTTCTTCATCGCTTCGGCATCTTCTTTTTTAACGCCAGTTTTTATTACTTTGGGGGCGCCATCAACCATATCCTTAGCCTCTTTGAGACCCAGGCCGGTGATTTCTTTCACCACTTTGATGACGGCGATTTTATTGCCGCCGGCGCCGGTCAACTCAACGTCAAACTCGAATTTTTCCTCGGCAACTTCAGCGCCCGCGCCCGGAGCGGCCGCCATCATCATGGCCGGAGCGGCTGCGGATACGCCGAATTTTTCCTCCAAAATTTTGACTAATTCGGCCAAATCAAGCACCGACATTTTTTCAATCTCTTCCACCAGAGATTTAAATTTAGCCGGCACTGCAACTTCTTTTTTCTCCTCTGCGGGAGCGTCTTGTTTTTCTTCAGACATACGCCGTAGTGTAAATTTATTAAATTATAATTTTTATTGCTTTTTTTCTTCAATGGCCTTTAACACAACCACCAAACCGCGCAAATTGCCAGCCAGCACGTTCACAAATCCCGAAACCGGCGCCTGGATGGAGCCGACGAGTTTGGCGTACAACTCAAGTTTGGAAGGCAGTTTCGCCAGCGCCTGCACCGCACCGGCGTCAATGAAACGCCGTTCCAAAACGCCGCCAACAAACTGCATGCCGGCATGCGTTTTGGCAAACGTGCCCAAAGTTTTTGCCGGAGCGACTTCATCCTCATAACCAAATACGGCTGCGACCTCGCCGTCTATCTCGCGCATCGCGACACCGGTGATGTCTGTTTTTTCAAACGCCTTGTCCATGAGCGTCTTTTTGGCAACCACATATTCGCTGTTCTGTTCTCTGAAGCTCGCGCGCAGGCTATTGATGTCGTTGGCGCTCACGCCGAAAAATTTTGTAAAGATAATTGATTTCGCGCGACTGATTTTATCAGCCAAATCTTTAACAATTTGCTGTTTTTTCTTCTTTGTTATTGCCATAAATTTGTGGGAATAATAAAAAACTGTGGGTTTTCCACAGACAAAAATGCTAAGGTTAGCTTTTCCTCGGCAGGTCTCACATTCTTTACGAAATGCCCGCTGTCTGTGGAAACTTGCCCCGTACCCATATATTTATGGGGTTACAGGGTTGAATTAACTGTATAGTAACATACGGATAAAATATGTCAAATGTTAGCATTGCGTTCTTATTTATACACCTTCAATTACGAAACACCCCCATCCGCCCCGTCCAATAAAAAAATCGGCGCTCTAAATATCAAGCGCCGACCATAAAAGATAAAAAACAAGTCAATAATTAACTCACTTCACCAATCTCACATACCCCGTCTCAAACGGCCCGTAGAAACTGGGGTGGCCGGGAGCGTGATCCGGTTTAACCGGATAGACTCTAAATTTGTAAAAAATATTATATCGCGGCCCGGTCATGAACTCCGAGCTGATGGCTGGGTTCTGCGTTGACCAGGCGAGATAGTTGGACATAGAGTATCCCAAATAACTCAGGCTCTGGTTCGCTGGATTAATGAGATATACCTGAAAAGAGGAAACATCAGAGTAGTTGATATTCCACTTAATAACAAAATTGTCATTTTCTCCCAGACGGATAAGGCCGCTGCTCGCGCAGTTCTCCCAGCTGTCCGGATTGTCCGTGATAATCAGCTTGTTTTCCGCAACCGGCGGCAAAGCCGCCAGGGAAAAAGACACCGGACTTGAATGGGTGTACGGTCCCTCGCGGCTGCGGGAGTAGATGAAATAGACAAAAAATTGGTAGTTGTTCCCGCCTTCGGGCCCGTTGCGGAGAGCGCGGCTGATGTGGGAAAAATTGCCTCTCTGCCAAACCAGATAATTGTCATTTATCTTCTCCGGCTGGCCGAGATAAACCGGAGCTTCGCCGTTTTTAGAAACATACATATGAATTTGGCGAATGTTTGTCTGGGGAAATACCCGCCAGCTAACGCACAGTTCCCTACCCTTCAAATCGTCACAGTCGGTCTGGCCGCTGATGTCATTTTGGCTGTACAAATTATCCGTAATCAATATTGGCCAGGGAGTGGGGGTAGGCGTTACCGTCGGCGTGCAAGTTGGAGTAACCGTCGGCGTCGGAGTGGGAGCGATGACTGCTTCAATCGCGAGAATAATACTCTCACTGGCTAGGTTTCCGTCCGAGGCCCAAATAGTAATTACATATTCTCCCGGCTGAACGATGTTTAATTGCCCGCTCCAGACAACTTTGCCGTCATCCGACAGACTATATTTTTTGGTGATAATATTTGAATCATCGGCCCATGCAATAACCACCTTGTTGCCGTCATTGTAATCGTCGGTGGCGGTTATCTCCACCGCGTAGTTTTGGCCGGCGTAGAGCGTAAGCGCAGCGCTCGCTCCGTACCGGTATTCGGTTTGTCCATCTAATATCTTCACCACTACATTTTTCGGCTGCTGGTTTCCTGCTTGGGGAGTCGGGGTGCTGGTCAGCGTCGGAGTGGGAGCCAGCGTGAATGTTGGCGTTATCGTCGGCGTCGGAGTCACTGTGGGAGTATTGGTGGGAATCGGGGTCATCGTCTGACTCGGCGTGTTGGTCGGAGGTAACGTCAATGTGCTAGTCGGCGTTGCGCTCGGCGTGTTGGTTGGAACTGGCGTGAGCGTGGGCGTAATCGTTGCCGTATTGGTCGCCGTTGGATTCGGCGTTACACTCGGCGTGTTGGTCAAAACTATAGTTGGCGTCGGCATTGGCGTAGTCGTCAGTGCCGGCGCGACTACTGGAACATCTGTCGTTGGCACGGGCAACGGCGTCAGTGTCGGTGTCCAGATTGGCGTGCTCGTGCTGGTTGGGATAGATGTGTTCGTTACCGCCGGTATCGCTGTTGAAGTAAAACTCGGCGTCGAGGTTAGTGTGGGCGTCCAACTTGGCGTGAGCGTCGCAGTCCAAATAGCCGTCGGTGTCGCTGTCGGTGTATTCGTCGGTGTGGACGGTACCGATGTCGCAATCAACGTTGGCGTAAACGTGAATGTGGGCGTGCTGGTCGGAGTCGGTGTACTTGTTGGAGTAAAAGTTGCGGTGGCCGTCGGCGTGAACGTAAACGTTGTCGTCGGCGTATCTGTCGGAGTCAACGTAGGTGTTGGCGTGAATGTCAATGTGGGTGTTCGCGTCGGCGACGGCGTAAAAGTCGGCACCGACGTGTCCTGAATAATTGTCAATTGATTGGTGTACACCAACGTCCAGTCCTCGTCAGGCGCTTCTTGGTTACTTCCCTCCAATATGTAAATCTTCAACTCCCACTGGCCGTGTCTCCACTCAGGGTAACTGCCCCTGATTTGGAGCGGCACGTAAAACTTAAGCCATCCCCAGCCGCCAACCGGCGGCTGTCCGGATGTTGATATGGTGGACGAGGTAATTGTGCCGTTGTTCTCATCTCCCGCAGAAAACCACTTGAATTTGCAGCTTAAGACCGTGTGCACGTTATTTATCTGCACCCAGCCGTAGGTATGGTCCTCGGTGTGGTAGAATGTGGTCCGGCGTTCAATGGGGTCAAAGGGGTCGCTTGTCTGTACGTCCCGGCAAATCGCGCCGTCGGCGAACCGCCACACGATATCAGGGTTCCACTGAATATTGAATGAATCAACATACAATTGGCCCCAACCACTCTCGCCGGCATTACGGATGAGAACGCGCACCTGCCAGGCGCCTAACTGTTCCAGACCAATATACCCCCGGATGGAGAGATAAGGATGAACGGAGAAAATCGGGTAGTACCGCCCTGCGCCCGGATCCGGTATTGACACTATTTCCGTGGCGTAGACGCCACCGTTCGGTGCAATCCATTCATACTTTACTTCCAATGCGCGGTACACGTTGACGAATTTTGCCCACGCATAGGCGTAGTAATCCGTGTGAAAAAACTCACTGTCTCTCCCCACGGCTTCGTAGTAGCCATCGATGTTGTAGGAGAGGGCTGATGTTATGTAGTGTTCGTGCAACGTCCAGTCAGCCGTCGGCGGCGCCGGCGGCGCTGGGGTGGGGGTAGAAGCCGGGGTTGGCGTAGTGTCCGGACCGCCGGCGATGACGAAATCCGGCTCGGTCGTGGCATACG
>MFGL01000004.1:18096-24281 GCA_001778285.1 Candidatus Falkowbacteria bacterium RIFOXYC2_FULL_47_12 | reverse complement strand
AAGCTTTATCCACCCAATATCAAAGCGCTGGATGAATTCAGCCTGGAGGTCAAACCGGGCGAGTTTGTCTCGGTCGTCGGCCAGTCCGGCACCGGCAAAACCACCATGGTCAGAGCCCTCATCGGCGAGGAGCGGGTTTCAAGCGGAAAAATCAAAATAGGCGACTGGGATATCACTCGTTTGCGGCAGCGCGAGGTGCCATACCTGCGGCGTCAAATCGGCGTCATCTTTCAGGATTTTAAGCTTCTGCCCTCTAAAACGCTTTTTGAAAACGTGGCGTTTGCCATGCAGGTGTGCGGCCACCTGCCCTCAAAAATCAATACCATCGTGCCGCAAGTTTTGAAACTAGTGGGCTTGGAGAAAAAAATACACCGCTACCCGCAGGAGGTTTCCGGCGGCGAACAGCAACGCGTCGTGATTGCCCGTTCGCTCGTGCACCATCCCAAAATTTTACTCGCGGATGAGCCGACCGGCAACTTGGATTCCATCAACGCCGCCGACATTGTCAATTTGTTGGAAAAAATTAATAAGTTCGGCACCACGGTGATTTTGGTAACCCACAACAAAGACATCGTGAATTCCCTGCGCCGCCGCGTCGTCACGGTTGACGCCGGGCGGGTGATTTCTGACCAAAAGGTGGGGAAATATATTTTATGATTTTACTTTCAACAATCCGCGTCCTCAAATTCGCCGCGCAGGATTTCTTCCGTAATTTTTGGCTGTCGCTCGTGACGGTGACGATTTTAATTCTGTCGCTTTTTTCCATCAACTTCATCATTGTCGTGGGCGTCATCAGCCAGACCGCGATTACGGCGGTGGAAGATAAAATTGACTTGAATTTGTATTTGATTCCGGATGCCGGCGAAGATGATATTGCCGCGCTGAAGAGCGAACTGGAACGGCTGGACGGCGTCAAAGATGTCAGTTATATTTCCAAAGCCCAGGCGCTGGAGGCTTTTCAGTCCAAGCATCAGGCCAACCAGTCCATCCAGGATGCTCTGCGCGAGGTCGGTAAAAATCCCTTGAGCGCAAGTTTGATAGTTGAGGCGCGCGAACTCAATAATTACACCGCCATCATTGACAGCCTTAATAATTTAAGCAAGCACGCGGTCATTGAGAGCCAGAATTTTGACGACCACAAGACGCTGCTGAAAACCATGAGCGCCATTACCGCGCGCACGCGCCAAGTCGGCATTTTGGTCAGCCTGATTTTTGTGGCTGTTACCATTTTGGTGGTTTTTAATGCGGTGCGCATAGCCATTTACACACATCAGAAAGAAATCAGAATAATGAAGCTCGTGGGCGCGAGCAACTGGTTTATCCGCGCGCCCTTTTTGGCGGAAGCGATTTTTTATGCGCTTGCCGGCACACTCGTCATCATCGTGATTTTTTATCCGTTCCTGCAATTGCTTCAGCCGTACCTCGGCGCCTTTTTCAACGCCGAGTCGCTCAATATCATCGCTTACTTTAATCATAATTTCATTACCATTTTTGGCATTGAGTTCTTGGCCGCCTGCCTGATAAATACGCTTGCGAGCTTGCTCGCGGTGGGTAAGTATATGAAAGTATGAACTACGACATAATAACAATCGGCGGCGCGGTGGAAGACATCACGTTTTATACCGATGACGGCATTGTTATTGATAACAAACAAGACGTTTTGCGCCAGCGTCTGCTCGCCTTTGAGTACGGGGCAAAAATTCGCGTGCGGGAAGCACACACGACGTTTGGCGGCGGCGCGGCCAATGTGGCGGTCTCTGCGAGCCGGCTGGGACTGAAAACGGCCTGCGTTTGTGCCGTCGGCGATGACGCCCGCGGCAAAAGCATCATTGCCAATTTGGCAGCCCATCACGTGAACACACAGTTTGTTCAGACTGTCAAAGGCGAAATGAGCGGTTTTTCTTTTCTCTTGGTGGGCCCGGGCAACGAGCACGTCATTTTTTCTCACCGCGCGGCGAATACTAAATTAAGCATTCCCGCACAGTTATTTAAAAATAATCAAACAATATGGGTGTATATTACGTCTTTGAGCGGCAACTGGCAAAAGGCGCTGAAAGCTGTTTTTTCCCGAAATCAAAATTTTAAAATAGCCTGGAACCCGGGCGGTATTCAGTTGCGCGACGGCCAGCGTGAGATTCGTCAGTATCTGAAATATACAGAGGTGATTATTATGAACGAAGACGAGGCGACCGAATTAGTCGCAGCAGACAGAAAAGTCATGGCCGGCTACAAGGAGAGCGCGCGGTTTTTGGGCGAGATCAAAAATTTACTCTCGGTCATTAAAAGTTACGGCCCAGAAATTGTTATGATTACGCGCGGCAAAAAGGGCGCGGATGCGTACGACGGCCGCAAATTTTATCATCTAGGCATTAAACACGAAAGCAAGCGGGTTGACACCACCGGCGTCGGCGATGCCTTTGGCTCTTCATTCGTTTGCGGTTTAAAGCTTTACAACGGCGACATTGCCAAGGCCATGGAGCTCGGTATGCGCAACGCGGCCTCGGTTATTTCAAAACAGGGTGCGCAGAACGGGCTTTTGTCCGGTTCGGCTGTAAAATAAATAAAGCTATGACCGAAAAATTATTTGCAAGGCCGGCATTGCTTGACAGGCATCAAACGCTTGAAGCTGAGCTCCGGCAGAACGTGCACATCGCATTAGTTAAGCTGCTAAATAGTTCGTTACTACATAGTCGGCAGCAGAATTCACAGGAGCGTTGGTATAGTGAACATGAGACAGAGGTAGAGATGTTATTAGATAGTGATGCAGAAATACAAGCGTTGGCCCGGGAGGGAAATTATCAAGGAGCGGCGGAATTAATTGTTCAAAAAATACAAGTTCAAGGAGAAGAGCGAGAAACGAGAAACACGAAAAGACCGCCTAAGCACAAGTGATGATTTAAGAAGCTGTGTTATTGATTTTTATCTTATTTTATGTTATTTTATAAAAAAGTCCTCATAATAGGGGACTTTTTAAATAGAAACCAATGCAGAGTATTTTTGTTGTCATTCCCGCCTACAATGAGGAAGAAAGCATCGTTTCGGTTTTGCGTGATATCCAAGCCGCAGACTATGACTATCACATCGTGGTCGTTGACGATTGTTCGATTGATGAAACAGCCACCCGCGCAGAACAAGCCGGCGTAATAGTTTTGCGTCATGTTGTCAACCGCGGTCAGGGCGCGGCGCTCAAAACCGGCACCGAGTATGCCATCCGGCAGGGCGCTGACGTTGTTGTTCACTTTGATGCCGATGGGCAGTTTGTCGCGAACGAAATTACTGACGTGATTGCGCCGCTCATGTCCGGTGAGGCTGACATTGTTTTTGGTTCGCGTTTTTTGGCTGGCAAAAAACAATCAGACGTGCCGTTTGTGAAGCGGGCAATTATTTTGCCGCTGGCACGTCTCTTTCACCGTTTCTTTGGCGTGCGCCTGTCTGACCCGCAGTCTGGTTTTCGCGCTTTCCGCGCGGACGCGTTTCCAAAAATTGCGTGGCAGCAGGACCGCATGGCGCATTGTTCGGAAATAATTTTTAATGCCTTGCAAAACAAATTATGCGTCCGAGAAGTGCCCATTACGGTTATCTACCGCGAGTTCGGCCAGCGATTCTCCGGCGGGCTGAAAATTATTAAAGACATCTTTTTTCACAGTTTTATCAAATAACATATATGTATATCCAACAAGCAATCGCTCTCGTTATTATAGTTTTTTTCATCATTCGTCTTTTCAAACAGCGGCGTGACAAAAATGTTAATCAGCAAGAGTTTGGTTTTTGGCTGGTGTTTTGGGTGTGCGCGGGGCTTGCCATCATTGCTCTGCCGTATATTGACGCCTGGCTTTCGCGTCTGGGCTTTAGTTCCTCCGGTATAGAGTTTTTGCTGTACCTGGCGGTTGCCGTGCTGTTTTATTTTATCTTTCGCCTGCGCCTGCATATCGCGCGGCTGGAAAAAGACCTGACCACAATCGTGCGCGAACTGGCCTTGCGGGAGAAGAAATAGAATTTTGTTGTATGGAAAAAATCGCCATTATTTTAATAAATTACAAAGACTACGCGAAGAAATACTTGCAAGATTGCATTGAAAGTTTGCGTACGCAAAGCTATAACGGCGAAAGCCGGCTGTTTATCGTTGACAATGAAACGAGCGAAGAAAGTTTTGCTTATCTTAAAACGCACGCGCCGGAAGCCGAAATTATCCGTAATGAAGGTAATGACGGTTTTGCGAAAGGCAATAACGATGCGATACGGCGCGCGCTACAGCAAGGATTTGATTACGTTATTTTGTTCAACATGGATGTCGTGGTTGAGAAAAACTGCGTTGCCGAGCTCGTGCGTGCCGCCGAAACAGATGCTAAAATCGGCGCCGTGCAGGCGCGTTTGATGCTTTGGCCGGAGAGGGAAAAAATAAATTCTCTGGGAAACGTTACGCATTTTTTGGGCTTTGGCTACAGTCTGGGGTACCGGCAGAAGTTTGACGAAACAGATTTAAAAACAAGAAACATCGCCTACCCGTCCGGCGCTGCGGTTTTATTCACAAAAGAAGCTTTGCAAAAAGCCGGTCTCTTTGACGAGGAGTTTTGGATGTATAACGAAGACCAGGATATTGGCTGGCGGCTGTGGCTGACCGGTTTTTACTGCGTTATGGCGCCACAAGCAGTCGCGTATCATAAGTACGAGTTTTCCCGTTCAATTCAAAAATATTACTGGATGGACCGAAATCGCATTATTGCCATTATAAAAAATTACCACTGGCTGACATTGCTTTTGATTTTGCCCGCTTTTGCCATCATGGAAACCGGTTTAATTTTGTTTTCTTTCAAAACCGGCTGGTTTATGGAAAAAATGCGCGTCTGGCGATATTTTTTAACGCCGCGAACGTGGTCGTATCTTTTGCGCGCGCGAAAGCAGACGCAAGGCCTGCGCGCAGTTGCAGACAAAGAAATTATAAAACTATTTTCCGGCCGCATCTGGTATCAGGAAATTGACGATACGAAACTGCGGCTCGTGAATCCGGTATTTGCTTTGTATTGGCGGGTCATAAAGCACGTTATATTATGTTAAAGTTTACAAAATTTCTTCTCGTCCTCTCGTGGCTGGCATTGATTTTCACCTCCTCGCAAATCGGTCTGCCCGCGCCGGACCCGACGTATAAAAAAATCTTCTACGATTACATTTTTGACAAAGACGTGCATGTCTTTTTGTACAGCGGACTGGCGTTTCTGATTTTAAATTTTTTATGCCACTACCCAGTGCGGTTTCGCCGCGCCGCGCTGTGGGCGGTTGCCATTGTCTTTCTGTACGGCGTCAGCGACGAGTACCACCAGTTTTTTGTCCACGGCCGGGAGGCGAGCCTCTACGATTTAGCCTTTGACGTTATCGGCAGTATGGCTGGCATTGCCGTTTACTGGCTATGGACCGGCAATGAGCGTTTTTGCAACATCAAGAAATGAACGAGGTGTCAAGTATGGGAAAAAAGCAAGCTGTGCTATACTAAAAAGGTAAGTAAATTACCTAAATTTCAAAACTCTATGGATATACAAAGCTTTTTCAACGCCGCTATTGAAAAAGGAGCGGCTGACCTGCATTTGGTCAGCGGCTCGTTGCCGGCGCTGCGCATTAATGAGCAATTGATAAAAATAGACGACAACCAGCCGTTAGATGGCACAGAGCTGAAAGAGGCGATTTACGGAATTTTGAGTGAAGAGCAGAAGGCAAGTTTTGAAAAGTACAAGGACATTGATTTTTCTTTCCAGGTGGGCAGCAGCCGGTTTCGCGTCAACGTGCACTGGCAGGAGGGCACAGTCGGTCTGACGGCCCGCTTCATTCCGGCGGAAATTCCCAGTCCCGAGCAATTGCAGTTTTCCGAGGGGCTCTACAACCTGACGCATCTGCGCGACGGATTTGTTTTAGTGGTCGGTCCTTCCGGCAGCGGCAAGAGCTCAACGCTCGCCGCCATGATTAATATCATCAACACCGAGCGCAAAGCCCACATTATCACCATTGAAGACCCCATAGAATTTTTATTCAAGGAAAACCAAAGTATCATTGAGCAGCGGGAGTTGGGCACTGACACGTATTCGTTTGCCGGCGCTTTGCGCTCGGCCCTGCGCCAGGACCCCAACGTTATCATGGTGGGCGAAATGCGTGATTTGGATACGGTGTCCGCTGCCATCACCGCGGCTGAAACCGGG
>MFGL01000004.1:17289-18035 GCA_001778285.1 Candidatus Falkowbacteria bacterium RIFOXYC2_FULL_47_12 | reverse complement strand
CGGAAACCATCCAGCGCATCATTGATTTTTATCCGGCTGATAAGCAGAATCAGATTTTAAGCCAGCTTGCTTCCAACCTGCGCGCGGTTGTCGCGCAAGAATTAGTGCCGGCCAAAGACGGCGGCCGGGTGGTGGCGCGCGAAATTTTGATGAATACGACTGCGGTGGCCAACCTCATTCGCCGCAACCAAATTGAGCAGATTCCCTCGGTCATTCAAACCAGCGGACAAGAGGGCATGATAACCATGAACGCGGCCATTGACCGACTGGTTGCCGAAGGACTCGTTGACCAAAAAGTCGCTGAAAACCGCAAGCGCGATCTGGAGACAAAGAGCGCGTATTACTAAACTGGTATGACACAAGACAAGTGGCAAAACATAGTCGGCCTCATCAAGGATAAATTTGCGGTGGAAGACGAGGGCAGGGAAGAGCTTGAGGACATTCCCCGGGCTAGCGTTGAATTTATTATTTTTGCCGGACCGTTGGGTAGGATGAAACTGGAGTACACCACGAAGCCGGTTGTTTTGGATAAAAAAAGCATCGGTTCCAAACGAATTGGCAGCGAGGCGACGGTGCAGTATATTTATAGCGAAACGGAGTTTTACGGCACGTTTAAAGCTTTTCGGTGGAGCGAGCCGGATGACGATTGGATGGAGCTCGCGCCGGAAGCGGCGGGAGCGTTTTCTGTGTAGCGCTGATATATGCGTATTGCAGTCGGTTCAAAAAACAAGCCAAAACTGGAAGCG
>MFGL01000004.1:4106-17250 GCA_001778285.1 Candidatus Falkowbacteria bacterium RIFOXYC2_FULL_47_12 | reverse complement strand
ATTGCAGTCGGTTCAAAAAACAAGCCAAAACTGGAAGCGGTGAGAGAAATAGTAAAAGAGTATGATTTTTTTGCCGGTGCGGAAGTAGTCGGTATTTCCGTTGTTTCCGGCGTGCGCGAACAGCCAGTGGGACTGGATGAAACCGTACAGGGCGCGATTAACCGCGCAAAGAGCGCATTTCACAATTGCCAATATGCCATAGGCCTTGAATCCGGCATTATTCCGGTGCCGCAGACAAAGAGCGGCTACATGGATTTGACGGTTTGCGCCATTTACGACGGCGCAACAATTCATCTGGGCATGTCATCGGCCTTTGAGTATCCGCCGCAAATGGTAAAAATGGCTTTAGAGGATGGCATTGATATTTCCACGAGCGCGCGCATGCTCGGCATCACCACGCACGAAAAAATCGGCGAGGCCGAAGGAATGATAGGTTTTTTGACCAAAAGCAGGCTCACGCGCAAAGACTACACCATCCAGGCTTTGCGCACCGCGCTGATTCATTTGGAGAATAGGGAGCTGTACAGTTAATCGGTTAATCAGTTGAGCAGTTTATCAGTTTTAACATTACGTGTACATTATGGTCTACTAATAAAAGTATGGCGACCGGCTTGGAAAATTTAAGAATATACAAACTTGCTGTTCGTTTAGAGAAATTTGTTCATAGGGTAGTGAATGAAAAATTCCCTGCTGATGAAAAATACAGAAGCGCCGATCAACTCAAGCGGTCATCATCTTCTGTCGCAGATAATATCGCTGAAAGTTACGGTAGATATCATTTTAAAGATAAAAGACGATGTATTTACATTGCACGGGGTGAAGCTGAAGAAACAAAAAGTGGCCTTAAACGTGCGGAAATAAAGGGGTTTATATCTCAAGAGATTTCTGAATTTAGTTGTGAGAAGTATTCAGAGTTATTACGAGGAATGAATAGCTATATCAGGTTTCTTGGCAAGTAATGAGGGATTCATGACGAGCACAAAACTGTTTAACCGTTTAACAGATTAACTAATTATTAACTAACCAACCTCTATGCCCGCCACAACAGTTATCATCGCCATCGTTATCATCGCCGTTGCCATTTTGCGCCAGGTCAACCAGTACGAGCGCGGCGTATTATTCAGTTTGGGAAAATTTACGCGCATTATAGAGCCGGGCTGGCGCATCGTCGTGCCGGTATTTCAGTCAATGACCAAAGTTGATATGCGCGTCAAAGCCGTGGACGTACCTGACCAAAAAGCGATTACGCGCGACAATGTGTCCGTTACCGTGAACGCGGTAATTTATTATAACGTGCAGGACGCGGCCAAAGCGATTATTGAAGTGGAAGATTTCCGCTACGCCATGAGCCAGATGGCGCAGACGACCATGCGCAATATTGTCGGGGAGGTTACTTTGGACGAATTATTATCCGAGCGCGATAAAATATCCGACCGCATTCGCGATATTGTAAGTAAAAGCAGTGATGCTTGGGGTTTAAAAGTAGATAATGTGGAACTGAAAGATGTTAGTTTGCCGGCGGATATGGAACGCACGATTGCCAAACAAGCCGAGGCCGAGCGCGAACGGCGCGCGGTGATTATTAATTCGCAGGGCGAAGTGGCGGCGGCGGAAAATATCGCCAAAGCCGCGGCAATGTTAAGCGCCGTTCCCGGCGCGTTGCACCTGCGCACCTTGCAGTCAATTAACGACATCAGCTCTGATCAGTCCAATACCGTAGTTTTTGCCGTGCCGCTTGAAGTATTACACGCATTTGAAGCGTTTACGAAAAAGAATCAAGCTGATAGCTAATATGTTAAATAAAAAAAATGTCATCATAGTGGGTGCGCTCGTTATTATTATCGTAGCGCTTGTCATCGCTTTTAAAAGTTTCACCATCCGTTCGGTCAATCCGGACGGCATGGTTGCTACCAATGGCCTGCCGGCGATTGATCCGGTTGAACTTGCGCAAAACTACCAGCGTGCGTTGCGCGCTATTTTTCCCCGCTACCGGGAGGTGCTTGAGAGCGGTGCTGCCGCCAACGCCGCGGCCGTGCGCGAAGAACTCCTCGCTTTAACCGTACCGGCGGAGTATCGCGACGTGCACGCCAGATTGGTCTTGCTTTTAGACTCGCTCACTGACGGGACGCCGGACGCAAAACTACGCGCCTCATTCGCCGAACTTACTCAAGCCAATGAGTGGCTGTATAATCTTACGCCCGATGCTCAATAAATTTATTCCCATTATCATCGCCGCTGTTTCCTTAATAGCCTGGGAAGCCGTTATTGCCGTTCCTCAGCGGTTTTGGGGCAGCTTAGTTGCTTTTGTCATTATTTTTTTCTTTGGTTTTTTACAATTGCACGGCTTTCGCATTGCCAGCAAGACTTTTTGGCTTTTGGCCGCGCCGCCGTTTTTTGCCGCTTTGAGCGCCGGCGTGCTCTCTCTGTTTTTAACACTCCCCTGGCTTTCGCATCTGCTCATTGCCGCGGCGGCGATTTTTGTTTACCTCTATCTTTCCCACGTCTATCTGTTTTTATTTGCCATTACCCGCTACCGGCCGTTGTCTTTGGAACGCTTCTCGTCATACGGCAGCGTCGCAAGTTTTACGAGCGTCGCCATTGCCGCGTACGGTTTTATCAATTTTTTAAATACGCAGATATGGTGCGCGGTACTGGCCGTTGCCGCGGTTACGTTTCTTCTGAGTTACCAGTTTTTTTGGGTGAATAAAATTGACGAACAGCACACGCTCTTTGCCGGACTTTTGGCCGCCACTTTGATAGTGGAGTTTTTTTGGGCGATTTCTTTTTTTCCCGTAACGCACTTTATCAGCGGACTTTCACTGGGCATCATCTACTATGTTATTGTCAATTTGACGCTGCTGCATTTTTTGGATACGCTGGAAAAGAGGCTGATTACTGTCTACCTTGCCATTGGCGGCTCCTGCGTGCTTTTGATTTTACTCTCGGCGAGGTGGTTGTAACAAATATATGTCTAAAAACAATAAAATTTTCATTTTTATCGCCATTGTCATAATCAGCTTGGCCGGCGGCGTTGCCGGCGGTATTTTGGTGCGTTCATACTTTTTAAATTCCTCGTTTAACGTGCCGCTTTTTGGCGATATCAACGTGGGCGGGCAGTACCGCGACGGCAACTTGGTCATCAGTTCGCCCAAAAAAGTCGTGGTTGAGCAAAACGACCGTATCGCCGCCGTGACAGCGGACGTGCAAAAAAGCCTCGTTGATTTTTACAAAAAAAAGACAGCGTCGGCCGCAACGGACAAAGATACGCCCGTTGACATACGTGCGACGCTCGCCAGTTTCTATAGCCAGCCCGAGCGCTTGGGCTGGGGGTTGGTTTTGACCAATGACGGCTGGATTCTTACCACGCTGAACAGTGTGAAAGCCGGCGGTACGGTTGTCGCCGCCTCTGACGGTACGTTCTTTGAGGTGGAAAAAAATATAGCTGACAAGCAGTCGGGTTATTCTTTTGTCAAGGTGAACGCTACTAATTTGGTCGCCGCGCAGTTCAGCGGAAAAAATGACATCACGGACGGGCAAATCATAATCGGATTGGCAGAGGACGGCGTTGCCATTTCTCACGTCAGGCAAGCGCATGGTGATGCCGGCGGCGTGGGGGTTCGCTCAAGTGAATTAGTGTACGAAACTATCACTGTGGATGACGAAACACTTGCGCTCGGCACGGTTATGGTTGGCCTGGATGGCACGGTGGCCGGCTTTTATCACGGACAGGGGTTGGTGGTGCCGATGTACCAGTACGCATGGCTTTTGCCCGGCCTTTTGAGCAACGGCGCTGTTCGCCGGCCGTATCTTGGCGTTCGCTATTTGAATTTGTATGAATTCATCGGCCCGGAAAAATTAAAGGGCGCGCTTATCACTAAAGACGCGCGCGGCGTTTCCGTTGCCAAAGGTTCGCCGGCGGCCACGGCCGGTCTGGCTGAAGACGACGTTATTACTGCCGTTGACGGCCGCGCCGTAACGGCCGATGATACATTGAGCGGTTTGATTGTCAGCCATCGGCCCGGGGATGAGGTGGAATTAACTATCGTGCGGGAAGCTAAAGAGCAACGTGTTACCCTTACGTTAGGAACGGCTGAGTAGGGTCGGCAGGTAATGTACTCGTGCGCGGTTTTTTGTGGAAACCGCCTTTTTTATTACTATCGTTTATGGTATACTGTTGGTAATGAACCACTATGTTAATTTCTAAAAAATTTATCGTAAAATCAATTACAAACGTGAAAGATTTAGCCGGCAAGCGCGTGCTCGTACGCTGCGATTTCAGCGTGCCGGTGGCAAAGGGAAAAGTAATTGATGATTACAAAATTGTGCAGACGTTGCCGACCATACAATATCTTTTGCAAAGAGAAGCGAAGATAATACTCATAACGCATCTGGAGCGGCCCGGCGGCAAACGGGTAAAGCGCTATGAGCTGGGACCAATTCGCGCGCGATTGTCGCGCCTGCTCGGCAAAAAAGTTGCTTACGTTCACGATTGCGTCGGTCCCAAGGCGCAGGCCGCCGCGGCAAAAATGAAAGATGAGCAAATAGTGCTTTTGGAAAATGTACGGTTTTATCCGCAAGAAGAGCGCAATGACGCGGCATTCGCAAAGAAGTTGGCCGGTTTGGCTGATCTGTACGTCAATGACGCCTTTGCCTCATCGCATCGCGCGCACGCGTCAGTCAGCGCAATTCAAAAATTTTTACCCGCGTATGCCGGATTATTGTTGGAACAAGAATTAACACATTTGCAAAAAGTGTTACGGCCGGCGCATCCCTTCGTTGTTATCGCCGGCGGTAAAAAAATTGAAACCAAAGTGCCGCTTATCAAAGCCTTGCGCAAAAAAGCCGATGCCGTTTTAATTGGCGGCATGCTCGCCTATGATTTCTTGGCGGCCAAAAGATTAAGCACCGGCAGTTATGGCGTTGCGCCGGCGCAGAAAAAGTTAGCCAAAAAAATGCTGGGTAAAAACGTAATGTTGCCTTTTGATTTTGTTACGGCTTCCAAAAAGGACGGTTCCGGCATACTGCGAGTATCCGCGGCCGATGCATTGCCCAAAAACAGCTACCAGTTTGACATTGGTCCGCAAACCATCCGCGCGTACGCCCGTTACGTTAAGGAAGCAAAGACGATTTTGTGGAACGGTCCCATGGGCATGTTTGAAGCCGAGCACTTTCAGCACGGTACGCGCGCCGTCGCGCGTTTAGTCGCCTGCCGCAGCAGCGGCAAGGCCTTTGGTCTGGTGGGAGGCGGTGAAACCATTGAAGTTTTGCGGCAAGTAAAAATGCTCGAATTCGTTGACTGGGCATCCACCGGCGGGGGAGCGATGCTCGCGTATTTGGCCGGAGAGAAAATGCCCGGTCTCAAAGAAATTCTTAAATAAATTTTAATTTTTAACTTCTAACTTTATGATACCAAACAAGTATCCCAATAAGTATCTCACCATTTTTGCCGGCGTGTTAATGGTACTGCTGGCCGTGTGGGTCGGCGTTTTGACCCGCAGCAGTTTAAAGACGTATAACTACATCGGCCAGACCGCCGAGCAGAAACACTCCATCAACATCACCGGCGAGGGCAAAGTCGTGGCCGTGCCGGATATAGCTAAAATTCAGCTCGGCTTGCAGACCGAAGACAAGTCCGTTGCCAAGGCGCAAAAAGACAATACGGATAAAATGAACACGGTCATCGAAAAACTAAAAAAAGATTTTAATATTGACGGTAAAGACATCCAGACTGCGAATTACAACATTTATCCGCAGTATGACTGGACCAACAACCGGCAGATATTGCGCGCCTACCAAGTCAGCCAGAGTGTAAACGTAAAAATCAGGGATTTAACCAAAATCAGCGACATTTTAAACGTTGTCGGCCAAGCCGGGCTCAATGAGGTGAGCGGGCTTACCTTTGATGTGGACGAGCCGGAAAACTTAAAACAGCAGGCGCGGGAATTGGCGATTAAAAACGCTCAGGAAAAAGCGGAAAGTTTGGCAAAAATTGCCGGTGTGAAATTGGGTAAAGTCATTTCTTTTTCCGAGTACGCGGATAATTCAGGGCCGATACCGTATGAAAGTTACGCGCTGAAAGGCATGGGCGTGGGCGGTGGCGGCGCGGCGCCGATGGTTGAAACCGGCAGCACGGAGATAACCATTACGGCAAATGTGGAGTATGAAATTTATTAAAACAGGGAGGTTTCTATGTCTAATAAAATTAAAAACATTACCGCCCGAGAAATTTTGGATTCGCGGGGAAATCCGACCGTGGAGTGTCAGGTTGAATTGGACAGCGGTCTGAAAGCTAAGGCATCCGTGCCGTCCGGCGCATCCACCGGCGTGCATGAGGCGCTGGAGTTGCGCGACGGCGATGCCAAACGCTATGGCGGGTTAGGGGTGTTAAAGGCGGTAAAAAATATTGAGCAGAAAATAGCGTCCAAACTGGCGGGAACTGATTGTACCAAGCAGGAAGAAATAGATGATGCAATGATAGCATTAGACGGCACGAAAAATAAAAAGAAATTGGGCGCGAATGCCGTACTCGCCGTGTCACTTGCCTGTGCTCGGATTGGGTCTTTGGTTGAGGAAAAAGAGTTGTATCAATACCTAGCCACAAAATTCAAAATTCAAGATAAAAAATTCAGAATGCCGGTGCCGTGCTTTAACGTTTTTAACGGCGGTAAACATGCTGACACCAATTTAGATTTTCAAGAATTCATGATTATACCTCACCCCGTCCCTCTCCTTAGCAAGGAGCGGGGGGCAAGCGGAGCGAGCCGAGCGAGGTCATGCGCGGAAACCGTGCGCATGGGCGCAGAAATTTTTCATGAATTGGGACACGTTTTGAAGGAAGCCGGTTTTGACACGGATGTCGGCGCCGAGGGCGGCTACGCGCCGGATATTTGTTCCAGCGTGCAAGCCATGGAATTCATCATGGCCGCAACCGTGCGCGCCGGTTATAACGTCGGGAAAGACGTCGGTTTAGGCATTGATGTTGGCTCTTCCGAATTGTATGATTTACGCAGTAAAAAGTATATTTTTAAACTTGACCAGGCAAGTTTTGCCACTGCGACCTTGGTTGATTTGTACCGCGAATGGCTGAAGAAGTTTAATGTTGTTTCCCTTGAAGACGGTTTAGCCGAAGATGACTGGGAAGGCTGGGAGGAACTGACACGTGAGCTCGGTGACGAAGTGATGCTTGTCGGTGACGATCTATTTGTTACGAGTGTCGAGCGTCTGCGCCAGGGCATTGAGAAAAAAGTCGCCAATACGATTTTAATTAAACCAAACCAGGTGGGTACGCTGACTGAAACGTTTGCCTGCGTTACATTAGCCAGAGAACACAACTACAAAATTTTCGTTTCACACCGCAGCGGGGAAACAACTGATGATTTTATCGCCGATTTGGCGGTGGCAGTCGGCGCCGACTATGCGAAATTTGGGTCGCTTTCACGCGGAGAACGGGTTTGCAAATATAACCGGCTGATGGAGATTGAGAAATTAGTTAATTAGTTGATCAGTTAATCAGTTACCTCGTTGACTTTGCGTCGCACAATTACTGATCAACCAATTAACTGAGTAACTGATTAACTTTTTCGTTGTAATCAAAAACATGAAAAACGCACAGAACACAGCCAAAAAAATAAAGCCGTTAATCCTCATCATTTTAGACGGCTGGGGCATTGCCCAGCCAGGCAAAGGCAACGCGCTCTCACAGGCAAAAATTCCGACGATGCTCGGTTTGGCAAAACATTACCCCCACACCGAGTTGTGTGCACACGGCCGTTGCGTCGGTCTGCCCGACAAACAAGAAGGGAACAGCGAAGCCGGCCACATGAATATCGGCGCTGGCCGCATCGTTTATCAGGACGTCGTAAAAATTGGCCGCAGCATCAATAACGGCACTTTTTTTAAAAATCCCGCTTTTTTGCAGGCCATCAAGCACGTTGAAAAAAACAAATCAAACATGCACCTCATGGGTTTGCTCTCAAACGGCATGAGCGCGCACAGCGATCCGGATCACCTTTTGGCGCTTTTGACGCTTTTGCGCGGCCACAAGGTAAAAAAAGTGTACCTGCATCTTTTTACCGACGGCCGGGATTCGCCCCAACACGCGGCGCTGGCATTGATAAAAAAAATTGAGCCGCAGCTGCACGGGCAGGCAAAAATCGCCACGATTATGGGCCGTTACTACGGTATGGACCGCAAAAAGAATTGGGAGATAACCAAGCAGGCCTACGACGTTTTAACGTGTGAGAAGTGCGCGTGGCATCAGGCTGACTCGGTGACGCAGGCCATCACAGAAAGCTACAACCGCAACAATACGGATGAGTTTATGGAACCCTGCGTCATTTGCGAAAAGGGCAGGCGTCTGCCGCCGATTCAAGATAACGATGCCGTTATTTTTTTCAACCTGCGTTCGGACCGCGCCCGCCAGATTACCAAAGCCTTCGTGCAGGAAAATTTTGAAGCCAAAAATCCCGGCGCATTCAAACGCCAGAACGTTTTAAAGAATTTGTGCTTTATCGCCATGACTGATTTCGGTCCTGACTTGGACAGTATTTTAGGCGCTTACCCCAGTGAAGACATTACCCGGACGCTGCCGATGTGTCTACGGGATTTGCGGCAGTACTACATTGCCGAAACCGAAAAGTACGCGCACGTGACGTATTTTTTCAACGGCGGCTATGCCGATACGGTTGCCGGCGAACACCGCGTCATCATTGATTCGCCGGACGTGAAAGCATACGACAGTATGCCGGCAATGAGCTCGGCAAAAATTACGCAGGTGGTTTTACAGCTGCTCAAAAAACAAGCGGCGGATTTCATCACGGTCAATTATGCCTGTCCGGACATGATAGCTCATACCGGCAATCTCCCTGCCGCCATCAAGGCGGCTGAAGCAGCCGATCAGTGCATCAAGCAAATCATCCGCGAAGCGGACAAACGCGATGTCCGCGTCATTGTTACCGCTGACCACGGCAACATTGAAATCATGATTAACCAAAAAACCGGCGAGGTGGATACCGAACACTCGGTGACGCCGGTGCCGTTTATTTTGGTTGATAAGAAATTCAAGGGCAAAACGAACATTTTGCGCACTGGCGGCATACTAGGCGACATCGCGCCGACTATTTTGGAATTATTCGGCCGCTCCCAACCCAAAGAGATGACCGGAAAAAGCCTGTTAAAATGACAAATTTCTAATGCCAAACAGAGAGAATAAAAATTCAAGGACTTTTCGTCCCAAGCCCGTTGTTTTGTGTATTCTGGATGGCTGGGGCATCGCGCCCCCGCACGCGGGCAATGCCGTGGCAAACGCGAAACTGCCGCATTTCAATGAGCTTGCCTCCAACTATCCGGTAATGGCTTTGAGCGCGGCCGGCGAGGCGGTTGGCGTGCCGTGGGGTGATGTGGGAAACAGCAAAGTCGGCCACGTGAGTTTAGGGTCGGGACGCATCGTATACCAGGATTTACCACGCATCAACAAGGCTATCAGCGATGGTACTTTTTTTAAAAATAAGGCGCTGTGTGCGGCTGCCAACCACGTAAAGGCACATAACTCCTGTTTGCACCTCATGGGTCTTTTGAGCAATGGCGGCGTGCACGCGGCTGTTGAACATCTCGCAGCGCTGCTCGCCTTTGCGAGCGAGCAGAAATTAAAGCGGGTATACCTGCATCTTTTTTTGGATGGCCGGGACATGGCTTACAACAGCGCGCGCCAGCTCATTACAGTAGTTGAGCACGCAATCGGCGAGTATAAGGTTGGCGCCATTGCCACGCTCGCCGGCAGATTCTACGCCATGGACAGGGATAATAATTGGGAACGCACGGCGAAAGCCTACCAAGCCATGGCAGCCGGAGAATCAGACAAGACGTTTGCGACTCCGGACGAGGCATTTGCTTACTACTACGGCAAGAAAATATACGATGAAGAGTTCCCGCCGACGGTTATTACGACCAACGGCCAGCCGGCGGTCACTATCACCGAAAACGACGCAATAATTTATTTCAACTTTCGCGCCGACCGTGCGCGGCAGATGACAAAAGCGCTGGCGGTGCCTGGCTTCAGCAAATTTGCCGGCGTGCGCAGCTTTCGTAACTTATTTTTTGTCACCATGACCGAGTACGAAAAAAATCTGCCGGTCAGCGTAGCCTTTCCGCCCGAAACAGTGGTAAATACTTTGGGCGATGTATTGGCCGCAGCTGGTTTGAAGCAGTTGCGCATTGCCGAAACCGAAAAGTACGCGCACGTGACGTATTTTTTCAACGGCGGCCGGGAAGACCCCGGAACCGGGGAGGAGCGTATTGTCATTCCTTCACCCAGCGTCGCCTCGTACGCTGACGAGCCAAAAATGTCGGCGCCGGTCATTACCGAGCGTTTGAAAAAAGAAATTGCCGCCGACGTTTACGATTTTATTTTAGTAAACTATGCCAACGCCGACATGGTGGGACACACCGGCGACATGGACGCAACGATAATTGCGTTAGAGTATTTGGATTTTGCTCTGCGCGAACTCTCCCAGCTCGTTTTATCCAAAAACGGCGTGTTGCTCATTACCGCCGACCACGGCAATGCCGAGGAATTGTTCAACATGCAAACCGGCGTCATTGACAAAGAACACAGCACCAATCCGGTACCGCTGGTTATTGTCGGCAAGCAGTTTGAGGGGAAGCGGCTTGATCAAACTGATGTTTCCGGCGCTGATTTGAGCATTCTCAATCCGCAGGGAATTCTGGCTGACGTGGCGCCGACGATTTTAGACATTATGCAATTACAAAAACCACCCGAGATGACAGGGCGGTCGCTTATATAAAGATATAATAGCCGATAACACTTACGGCCATACCGACGAGAGCGCCGGCGAAGATTTGCATATAGGTATGTCCGATGTGTTCCTGCAGGCGCGGGTAGTGCTCTGCCAGCACTTTGTCATCGCGCAAATCTTTCACCAAGACATTCAGCACCTTGCCGTGGATGCCCAAATATTCGCGCAGACCCACGGCATCGTGCAAAATAATAGCAGCGAATATTACGCTGAAACCAAAGAGAGGAGAGGCAAAGCCTTCCGTGAGGCCGATGATGGTAGCGAGCGCCACAACCATAGCCGCGTGTCCAGAGGGCATGCCCGAATAAGCAAAAAAATTTTTTACAGTCAGCTTTCGGCGGTTGCCAGGCAGTACGAATTTAAGCATTTCGGCAACGCCGGCGGCAACGAATGGAATAATAAGATACATAATAAAAAGATATTAAATAAAATTCTATGGAATATATTTCAGTCGTGTTGTTTTCTCTTACCCAGGCGATAACCGAGTTCGTGCCGGTTTCGTCATCCGGCCACCTGATCGTTTTGCATGCGTGGCTGCCCGCGCTGCCAATAGATGCGGTTTCGTTTGATGTTTTTTTGCACGGCGGCACGCTTTTAGCAACGGTTGTTTTTTTTCGCAGCGACATCGTGCAGCTCAGCCGCGCCTGGTTTACGAGCCTGCACCGCGGCATGTATGACACAACAGCCCGTCTGTCCTGGCTTCTGCTTTTAGCGACAATTCCGGCTGCGTTCGCCGGTTATTTTTTTGAAAGCATTATTGAAAATACTCTGCGCTCACCGCTGATTGTTGCCCTCATGCTTGCCAGCGTCGGCGTAGCGTTTCTGGTCGTTGAGAAAACAACCGCTCCGCGGCTGAACGTAGAAAGTCTGCGTTGGCCGGCGGCGCTCGGCATCGGCTGCGCGCAGGCGCTGTCGCTCATTCCGGGAACCTCGCGTTCCGGCATTACCATTATAGCAGGTATGCTCGCCGGGCTGAAGAGGGAAGCCGCCCTGCGTTTTTCTTTTCTTTTGTCGGTACCGATCATTATGGGAGCGAACGTAAAAAAAATCGTTCCGTTGTGGAGCGGAACGACTTTTTCCCGTGAGGATTTTTTTGTCTGCACGCTGGGGTTTCTCATCTCATTTATTTTAGGTTATTTTGTTATTAAGTATTTATTGGTGTTTGTAAAAAATAATTCACTCGCCGTTTTTGCCTATTACCGGTTTGTCTTAGCGGCTATACTGCTCTTGATTTAACAAACGAATTTTTTGCAAAAAAACTGCCAGGGAGCGGGTGTAGAAGTAAATTATAACTACGAGCAACATCAGATAAACATACGTGAGCGTTATCTCAACCGCCAGGCTGAAGTAGTTTCGCAGGGCGGTTTTGTTTTTGTTCACTTGAGAAGCAATGCTGACAGGCGGCAGTTGCTTGCTCTCCGGATTAAATTCAGATTGCGTGATGCTCTGCAAATAATTTTCTTCCAGATTTGATGTCAGTAGGGGGACGCCGGCAGTCCTGGGAACGAATTGTTCCCGGTTCGCGCTATCGTTGTTGGCCGACAGGAAAGCGGGGAAATGAGCGGCTGCGGCAACGGGAGCGGGAGCGGCGAATTCGGTAACGACAATGCTCGTTTGTTCGCCCTGCCAGTCGCCGCGTAAAACAGCGATGCCGATGTCTATGTAGTCTGCATGTAAAATATTTTGTTTGTGCGCCGGTGAGGCAAGCCAAGCATTGAAGAGGGGGTCGGTGTCGGAAAAATTAATAGCCAAATTTTCACCGACGACGCGGTAGCTGTAGCCGCTCTCTTTGATCCACGCGGAGAATTTTTTGTCGTCAATGTTGTGGGCGAATTCCTGCGCGCTGAACATGACCGCGGCTTTGTTTTGCGCCGCTTCAGCCAGCAGTTTATTTTCCGTCAGCGGGGGCAGTTCAATTTTTTGCCGCTCGGTATTGATGCCGGCAATAATCGTTTCGTTGGTTAAAGCAGCCGCCCGTACTGGCGCTTTTGGCAATAAAAAAATCCCCGCTATCCACAGGAATGTGAAAATAAAAATATTAAAAACGAAGCGTTTTCCTCCTTTTTGTTTTTGCATTTTTGTTTTTTCCCGAGTGATCGGGATTGATTTTTGCCTTTTTTTGATTTTACTTTTATAGTATATCATATTTTTATAGATAAATCAAGGGGAAAATTTTCACATTTTTTATTTTTTCCTATTCTTGCACGAAAAAACGAGGAGTGCTAAACTGCCAAAGCTATGAAAGTCGTCATTTTGGCCGGCGGCGCGGGCACGCGCTTGTGGCCGCTCTCGCGAAAAAACAATCCCAAGCAGGCCCAGCCGTTTTTGGA
>MFGL01000004.1:0-4075 GCA_001778285.1 Candidatus Falkowbacteria bacterium RIFOXYC2_FULL_47_12 | reverse complement strand
TTTTTATTTCCGCAATCCCCATGAAGTAATGCTCACCGTGCATGCTGACCATTACATTGATAATGAAGAACTCTACGTTAAAACCCTGCAGGCGGCCGGACGGTTAATTACCGCCTATCCCGAGCGCGGCGGTCTCATCGGTACTCAGCCGACCTATCCGGAGACCGGCTATGGCTACATAAAAATAAACAGCCAGTTCACATCGTTTGAAAATTATAAAATTTTCAATATTGAAAGTTTTATAGAAAAGCCGGATAAAGACGCCGCGCGCCGCTATGTCAGCCAGTGGGGGTACCTGTGGAATCCCGGGTATTTCATCTGGCGCGTTGACACCCTGCTTGCGCAGTACAAAAAATATCTGCCCGACATGTATCGCAGTTTTGCCGCCATCAACCGCGCGCTGGAAACGAAGCAACAGACAAAAATAATCGCGCGTGAATTTGAGAAATTTCAGCCGCGCGCCATTGAGTACGGGATTTTGGAAAAAGCCGATACTTTGATAGTCATGCCGGCGGCGTTCGGTTTTACCGATATCGGCAACTGGCGCACGGTCAAAAACGTGCTGACCAAAACCGCGGGCGAAAATATTATCAAGGGAAAATCGCTCGTGGTGGACAGTTCAAACAATTTAATTTATAATTTTACTGAACGCGTGGTAAGCGCGGCCGGTTTGCACGACATGATCGTGGTTGTCACCGAAGACGCGATGCTCGTCTGCCATCAGGATAACGCGCACGCCGTGAAAGACATTGTAAAAAAATTGGACGAAGCGGGCTTGGAAAAATATTTATAACATTCGTGTTAAACAGTATGCCGCAAAAAATTACCGCAATTATTGGCATCATCATCTCAATTGTCGTTTTGGTGGGCGCGACGTTGTACATTTCCTATTGGCGCGGCGTTAGCCGGTACATACAGACGCAGAGTGCAGAGGTTTTATTTACCGTTGAACCTAATAGCGGCGTTTCGGACATCAGCGCCAAATTGAAAACCGAAGGGATAATTGCTAGCCCTTTTTATTTTGACATTTACGTGGCGTTTCAAAAAATAGACCGCAAACTGCAGGCCGGCGAGTATATGCTCAACAAGAACATGAACGTGCGCCAAATCGCCAAAGCATTATCCCAAGGCGAGGCGCAGAGCCGCGAACGCGCCATAAAAATCATTGAAGGCTGGGACATCAAAGACATCGCGGCGTATTTGGTAAAAGAAGGTGTTATCAAAAAAGAGAATGATTTTACCGTCCTGACAAAACACGAGATCGATACGTGTTTTTCTCTTGAAGCTTGCCAAGCTTCATTTTTGGCTCAAATTCCGGCAAACGCGGATCTTGAAGGATACCTTTTTCCGGATACGTATCGGATTTTTAAAGACGCGAGCGCTGAAGACATCATCGCAAAAATGCTGACCACCATGGATGAAAAAATTACTGACGACATGAAAGCGGAGATGACTAGACAGGGAAAAACGCTGCACGAAATTTTGACGGTTGCTTCAATCATAGAGCGCGAGGTGCGAACGCCTGAAGATATGAAAACAGTTGCCGGTATTTTTTACAACCGCCTAACGGCCGGTATCGCTTTGCAATCAGACGCCACCTTGAGCTACGCGCTCAATGATAAAAAGCCCGCGCACACGAGCGCGGAGTTGTCACTTGATTCGCCGTACAACACCTACAAGTACCGCGGCTTGCCGCCCGGTCCCATCGCCAGTTCCGGAATGGCGGCCATTCAGGCGGCATTATATCCGGCGCAGACCGATTATTTATATTTTTTGAGCGACCTCGAGACCGGCACGACGTACTTTGCCAAAACGCTTGCCGAACATAACAAAAATAAGCGGTTGTATTTGAAATAATTTATGACCTACATCATTTCTTTGGGCGGTTCCTTGATAGTGCCAAATGAAAATATTGACTGGCGGTACTTAAAAAAATTCCGCAGCTTAATTTTATCTCAAATTAAAAAAGGCAATAAGTTTATCATATTTACCGGCGGCGGTTGGACCTGCCGCCATTATCAGAGCGCGGCAAATAAGGTTATAAAAATTACCGACGAGGATTTGGACTGGCTGGGAATTCATTCTACCCGCCTGAATGCCCATCTCATGCGCACGGTTTTTTTTGATGTTGCACATCCGGAAATAATTACCAATCCGACTAAAAAGTTGAAAGTAATTGAGCCCGTTATTGTCGCGTCCGGTTGGAAGCCGGGCTGGTCTACTGATTATGATGCGGCGATTTTGGCAAAAAATTACGGTGCCGATACTATTATAAATTTATCCAATATCAATTACGCTTACGACAAAGACCCGAAAAAATACGCGGACGCGAAAATTATAAAAAAAATTAACTGGCCGGATTTTCGAAAAATTGTCGGCTACAAATGGAAGCCAGGTCTCAATATGCCGTTTGATCCCATTGCTTCCGGGCTGGCGGAGAAGCTGAAACTGAAAGTTATGATTATGAACGGGAAAAAAATAGGGAATTTGGAGAAGTGTTTGAGCGGAGGAAAGTTTCAGGGAACGGTTATAGAGTAACAGAGCATTGTTTTTCCCCTGTTTTTATGTTAGCGTGAAGGCGGAGAAAAATTAACGCAAATTTTATGTCTAAAAAGCAACTCACCATTACAATGAGTATAATTGTCATCCTCGCCGCGATTGGCGGGTGGTATTTTTATTCTCAAAAACAGACGGTTAATCCGCCGGTGGTTGATGATGGCGTGGAGCCGGATGGGGGTAATGTGGTAGTGGAGAATGGGGATATTGATACATCGGACTCGTCCTCCACAGCTTTAGCGACGGAAGATTGGCTGACCTATCGGAATGAGGAGTATGGGTTTGAGGTGAGGTATCCGGAGGGGTGGGGGGATAACTATAATATTAGTTCGTATAAAGATGGAATATATCAAAATATTTTCTATGTTGATAATTGGGGTGAAACACAAAAAGAAGGTGCTGAATTGTATGATGGAGCATATTTTAAAATAAGCTTTATAACGAATAAAGAAAGTATAAACATACATGATTTTATTAATATGGAGCATAAAAATTTAAATAATATAGAAAATATGGAAGTAAACGGTAAATTATTCTATATTATTAATGTTGATAATATAAATAATTTTTCTGGAGATAGCATAGAGAATAGTTATATGAAAGATATTTATTTTGAAATGGGAAATAATATTTTAAAAATGAAAATGTATTCAATCGGAGGAAAGTATATTACATTAAAACAAGTACTTGATCAAATATTTAACACTTTTAAGTTTATCAAATAAAAATCTTTTTAGATTTTTGGACAAAGAAAAATATCAATGAGGTTGATATACAGGGATGTAAAAGTAAAAATATTGATACTTTACTTTGTTCTTTGAGGTAATTTTGCTCATTGACAAACAATAGCGCAAGCTATTCATAAAAACAGATTTGAAAAGAAAGGATGAAAGTCATGAAACGGAAAGCAGTTAAGATGTTGTCAGTATTCGTATTACTTATTGTTGCATTTGACGTTTATGCGGTGCCGGAGTTAAAGTTGCCGTTTCAAGAAGGAGAAACGTGGTCTGTAACTACTGGTTATGGAGGATCAAGTTATCACAGTGGAAAAGACTATTACGCCATTGATTTTAATTTAAGTGGCAATAGTGATCTATGCAAACCCATTTTGGCAGTTGCTGATGGCAGTGTATTGTTTGCTGGTTGGATAGATGGGTATGGTTGGGTGGTAAAGCTTAATCATGGCGAAGGGTATATCAGTCTATACGCTCATTTAAACGAAGAGCCTGTGGTTACAGGTCCAATTTTGCAAGGTACTGTAATTGGTTATTGTGGTATGAGCGGCGGGACGAGTACAGGTCCACATTTGCATTTTGCTATGTATTATAATGATAATGCATATAAACCTGAACCGATGTCAGGGTACACTAATTTTACAGAGGGTCAATCTTATACCTCCGACAACTACTTCAACCCGACCACCATCCTCCCCGGCCAATACCCCAACTCCACCACCAACCAGCGTATCCTCACCTCCTACACCGCCAACGGCGGCAGCGGCAGATTCGGCACACCGTGG
>MFGL01000003.1:14207-15559 GCA_001778285.1 Candidatus Falkowbacteria bacterium RIFOXYC2_FULL_47_12 | reverse complement strand
TAAAAAAAATTAGGGTAATCCATGAGTAATATAACGGATGACCCTAATGGTAAGAATTCTTGAATAAGAGTTACGCCATCACAAACTCGACAGCGGTCGTAACTTGAGTAACGGGAGAGGTGGGGAACGAATCCCTGCCCATCCCAATTAGATATGAAAGGTCTCGTAAAATTTTTCTCTGCGCTACACTCTTAAGTAATGGCGCTTGACGGCGAAGCACGTCATCAGCGCCCCATCGTGTTCTGATGTTAGGCCACGGTTCGTTATCGAGCCCAATTCGTCCAAGTAAAAAACGGGCGTGCGCAACCCAACACATCGGATTGTCGCACAAACAAAACGTTTGTTGGCGACCATTAAAACCGAAATTCCTGCCTTGTGAAATTATCTTCCCACATGCGAGGCAACGAATTACTGGTTTTACAGCGCCGCCGTCAGCTTTTGCATTTCTCGGAAATTTTTTCATCTCTCCCAACTTTCTTTTCCCTCAGCCCTGGATTCGGCGAACCATTGTTCGCCGGACCCTCCGTTTGCTTACGCCGCGGCGAGAATGATGTCATAGACATTATATCTTTTATCCACGGTATAAGAAAAAACTTCTTCCGCCACTTCATCAAAGTAACGGATACCCGGTCCGCGCGCGCAGATCAAAAGCAACAATTCCATATACAACCCGACTTGTTGAAAATACCTTTGGAATTGCTCCTGGTTACGCCGCAAGACGCGCCATTGCTTTGGCGTGCTCATGTGCAGTTGTAAATAATCCTGCACGCGGTGTTTCACGACTTTGACGATTTTGGCACAGTCTGAATTATGACTGTAATCATCAAAGCTGAGCTCTTTATACAGCTGGCACTCGCGTTCACGAGCTTCATCTGCATTATTCACGTTGCAAATGAAGCAACCTGCTCGCAACGGAAACCGGGGGGTACTGCCATTTCGCTTTGACATTCTGAATCCTCCCAAAAACTGAATTTTAGGTTGGAGATTATCCATCTCCTAACCTTACTGCACTGCCTTTACTACAAAAAACAGAAAAAACCCTCCTTTCGACTCTATAAAATAAGCGCCAAAATGACGCATTTTGTAAAGAACCTTTATATTTTAACAACAAAGTACCCTACTATAATTCAGATATTCTGTCAAATTTGCGAAACAAAATAATCTTAAAAAAACTACTTTTCTTTACTCATCACAATCTGCTCCCCATCACTCACCGCCTGCACCCAGCCGTCCAAATCATTCCTAAAATATAGTATTCCCATTCTATCAAAGCGCCGCAAGACGCGCAAGGAGGGATGGCCAAAGTCGTTATCCACACCCACCTGAATCACCGCGTAGCGCGGCTTGACTGT
>MFGL01000003.1:13144-14198 GCA_001778285.1 Candidatus Falkowbacteria bacterium RIFOXYC2_FULL_47_12 | reverse complement strand
ATCCTCGGTGCTGGACGTGTCACTGCCGTGGTGGCCGGCAAGCAGGACGTCAGCGCCGACGCCCTCACCCCCTACCCCCTCTCCCATGGGGAGAGGGGACGCCGCGAGGACTTCTTCAACTTCTGTTTCCGCGTCCCCCATGAATAAAAACTTTTTCTGCTTGTACGTTAAAAGCGTAACAATAGAAGTATTGTTTAAATTGCTAACGTCTTTTTGCAAAAAACTTGCGAGTGGATATAAAATTTCAAGTTTCAAATCATCGCCCAAAGTAATCGTTTGCGGCCGCTCAATGATGGTGAGCGGGATGTGGCGCTCTTTGATTGTCTGTAAAAATTCCAGATACGCCGGCGCGCTGTGCGTAACGCCGGTGTATAAAATATTTCCCACTCTGTAGCGTTTGAGCACCGGTACCAGACCGCCCACATGGTCATCGTGCGGATGCGTGAGAATAACCAAGTCAATTCTGCGGTCGTAAAATGGCATAAAGAGCGGCAGTTGCCGGAGAACTTTGGCATCAACATCGCCGCCATCAATTAAAATATTCTGCCCATAGGGCGTCTGAATGAGAACAGAACTCCCCTGCCCCACATCCAAAAAATTCACCGCTAATTCTTTTGGCGCATCAGAGGAATACACAAAAAGCGCCGCGCCCAAACTTGAGGCAATGGCAAGCAACAAAATGGGAATGATGAATTTCTTTTTTAACATTTTAATTTTTTTCTCTTCTATTATACCAGACAATTCCGCCGATAATAACCGCGTAGTATAGCACGGCCCAGCCGCTCCACAAATGCTCAACCGCGATAAAAGCCAGCGGCACGCGGGCCAGTGTGTAGGAAATCCAGATAAAATATTTCAAAAACACGTACGCGGGCGCTAAAAAAATCCAGGCGATGCCGGAAAACAGCGCGCCCGCCAGAACGCCGGCAATACCCAAAACCATTATCGGCATGACCGCGATAAAAGCCAAAACGTTTGCCGCCGGCGCAATCAGCGAGAGCTGGTGGAAGTTGTACATCACAATCGGCGCCGTAAAAATCTGCGCGCCGACCGT
>MFGL01000003.1:13017-13119 GCA_001778285.1 Candidatus Falkowbacteria bacterium RIFOXYC2_FULL_47_12 | reverse complement strand
AAGCGCGGCGGCACGCGCAGTTTCTCAAGCCAATCTTCAATGATGGGGTACAGGTAAATGATGCTTGCGACCGCCGCCGCCGAGAGCTGAAAGCCGATGTCG
>MFGL01000003.1:11403-12991 GCA_001778285.1 Candidatus Falkowbacteria bacterium RIFOXYC2_FULL_47_12 | reverse complement strand
GACGAGAACGGCAACGGACAAAACCAGAACGTTCGCGGCGCGGTGCAGGCGTCCCGCGTAAAACGCCGCCACCGCTAGAGCGGCCATGATGCCGGCGCGCAAAGCCGATGCCGGTGCGCCGACTAAAACAATGTAGCCGATGACAACAGCCAGTGATAAAAGCATGGCCTGCCGGCGGTTCAGACCGGCTTGCAAAAGGAGCACCATCACCACCGCGGCGATAAACGACAAGTGCGAGCCGGAAATGGCGATGATGTGCGTAACGCCGGTCTGAGAAAACGCAGTCATGAGTTCCGGCGTCAGGCCGCTGCGGTTGTTGAAGAGAATTGACTGCAGAAGCGCGCTCTCCGGCTCGGGCAGGCCGAAGGCAACGATGCTGTTAAGGCCAGCTTTGAGCCGCAGAATTTGCGCGTAGCCGAAACGAATCAGAGAGCTTAAATTTGTCGGGGGCGTTTGAATGAAAGGCGTTACTGCTGCAACGCGCGGATAGTAGCAAACCGAATACACGCCGTAGCGCGCCAGATACCGGTCATAGGCGAATTCGTCAAAAGCCTCCGGCGCCTGCAGGCGGCACTTCATTTGCAACGTATCGCCGTAGGCGTATTTGGGGTACAAATCCGCGGTGACCAAGACACTGCCGCTCACCGGCAACGAAATATTTTTTTGTTCGTCTTCAATCGCGGACACGCTAACCGTTAATTTTTGGTTAGCAATGCGCACGTCCGGTTCCTGATTTATCCTGCCGATGAACGTAACGGTCTGGCCGTTGTAGTGCCAGATTTTATCCACGCTGTCTCGCGGCAGAGCAATGGCGTAGCGCCAGATGCCGAAGAGAAAAAATAAAATAAAAAATAAAGTAGAGACGCAAAATCTTGCGTCTCTACAGTAAATTTTTAACAAAATAACCGCTGCCGCACTCACTATTGCTGAGCCAAAAAACCAAATGTCATGATATAAAAATTCTCGCGGTATAAAAGACGCCAGCGCGATGCCGCAGATAAACGCGATGCAGTAATAAAAAAATATCTTGGCTTTTGACATACCGCAAGCAACCTTTAGCCTTTAGCCTTTAATCTCCCGTTCTTCTCCCACCGCAAGTAACTTTCCATAAAATTCTCCAACGCGCCGTCCAAGACTGCGTCCGTGTCCGGCGTTTCAAAATTTGTCCGGTGGTCTTTCACCATTTTGTAGGGCTGCAGAACGTAGCTGCGGATTTGATTACCCCACTCCGGCGCGAGCGTTTCCCCGCGCAGTTTTGCTTCTTCAGCCGCGCGCGTTTGCTCCGCCAGTTGAAATAATTTTGCTTTTAAAATGCTTAATGCCGTTTCCTTGTTTTGCGCCTGCGAACGCTCGTTTTGGCAGGTAACCGTGATGCCGCTCGGCTGGTGCACGATGCGCACGGCCGAATCGGTGGTGTTGACGCTCTGCCCGCCGGCGCCGCCGGAGCGGAAAACGTCAATGCGCAAGTCTTCGTTTTTTAGTTCAACGCCGGCCGTTTCGGGCAATTCGGGAATGATTTCCACCAAGGCAAACGAGGTGTGCCGCATTTTTTCCGCGTCAAAGGGCGAGATGCGCACGAGCCGGTGCA
>MFGL01000003.1:0-11391 GCA_001778285.1 Candidatus Falkowbacteria bacterium RIFOXYC2_FULL_47_12 | reverse complement strand
AGCGCAAAAAACCGTACGCCCAGCGTCCGGTGATTTTGAACATCGCGCTTTTAATGCCGGCCTCATTGCCGGCGGTGCGCTCCAAAACAGCGGACGGCCAGTCTTTTTTTTCACAAAAACGCAGATACATGCGCTCAAGCATGGCCGCCCAGTCCTGCGCGTCAACGCCGCCGGAGCCGGCGTGAATGGTAATGATGGCGTTTGACGCATCGTAGCGGCCGGAAAATAATACCAGAAATTCAAGTTTGGCAAATTCTTTCTCCAATGCCTCAAGCCGCGCGCGCACGTCGTCAGTCAGCTCTGTGTCGTCCGGCGCGTTGCCAGCCTTGCTTTCATTCTGCACAACGGCAACGAACTCCTCTAACTCGGTTATGTGCTCAAGCAAACTATCCCACGTACCGATTTCCGTGCGCAAATCCGCGGCCTGCCGGCTCACGGCCTTAGCTTTGTTTTGAACCTGCCAAAAATCCGGCTGTTCCATCTGCCGCTCCAAACCCTGCAACTCGCTGCGCATTCCCTCCAGGCGCAAAAGCTCGGTGGTTTTATTCACCCGCTCGCGCAGTATTTCTAAATTTTTCAAAACATTCTCCATACTCCTACGAATTACCTGCCCGACTCGCTACGCTCACGTGCGGGCGGGCGAATTTTGTACGAATATACGAATAATTATTCTTCTTCTGCCTCCATAGTATTTGTAGTATTTGTAGCTGATTTGCCTGCCCGCCTCTGGAGGGTTGATTTGTGGGGACTATTGTCCGTATTCTTCCAACTTTACCTTCGCCTCTTTTATATCGCCTTTATGCCAAATTTTCAGCGTGACCTCATCGCCGGGTTTATGCGCGGCAACAATGTCGGCTAAGTTATTATTTTTATCGTCTAACGTTTTACCATCCACTGCCAAAATAATGTCGTTTTCAACGAGTCCAGCCTTGTCCGCCGGCGAGCCGGGCACAACCGCCAAATCCGTGCGCGTATCGCCGCGCACAATCAGCGCGCCTTGGCTGACAGAGAGGTTGTTCTGTTTGGCGATTGTCTCGTTGAGCATGACATAGCGCACGCCTAACCACGGCCGCACGATTTTGCCGTTTTGTTTGACTGAATCAATACTCTGCTTTAATTCATTAATAGGGATGGCAAAACCGATGCCCTGCGCGCCCTGCGCCACCGCCGTGTTTACCCCGATAACCTGGCCGGCAATGTTTAAGAGCGGCCCGCCGGAATTGCCCGGATTGATGGAGGCGTCGGTCTGGATTAAATTCGTTAAATCCTCGGCAAAGTTACCGCCGCCGGCTGTCACCGTTCGCGCCAGACCGGAGATAACGCCGACTGATACCGTATTGCGAAACTCGCCCAAGGCGTTGCCAATCGCAATAGCGCTTTGGCCGACCTGAATGCTATCTGAATCCCCCAACTCAACCGTCGGCAAATTTTGCGCATCAATTTTTAAAATAGCCAAATCGTGCGCCGAGTCGCGGGCCAAAACCTTCGCGTCATACTTTTTTTCGTCGTTCATGAGAACGGTGTATTCGGCCTGCTCGTCCAGCACCACGTGCTTATTGGTAACAACTAAACCGTCATTAGAAATGATAAAGCCACTCCCGCCGCCGATTTCCTGTTTTTCGGTGCCGTTTTGGCGCTGTCCCGGAACCATAAAATCATTGCCGAAAAACTGGCTGAAAAAATCATTGCCGCTATCGCCGAACGGACTGTAGAACTGTTCGATTTTCGGCAAATCCTTGGTAACTACGACGTTGACCACCGCCGGGTTGACCTTTTTTACCGCATCAATAACTGCGGAGTCTTCTTGCACCTGGATGGTTTTTGTATCGGGCGCGGGATCTGCCGGCTGAGGCAAAGAAAAAATCTGCGCCAAAACTTTTTGCGCTTGAGCGCTATTCATCACTAAAAAACCGGCGCTCGCGCCAAAGGCAGATGATACCACGATAGCTATAACAATAACCATAGCCAATAATTTTTTGTACTCTGGCATATTTTTAAAATAAATATTTTTCAAAATTTACCACCCTCTCTTTTTTTATTACTACGCCCGCGCGCGCCAGTTTCTTTGCCTTTATCTTGAAAATCCATTTAAAATCGCGTTAATGTCAAGCGTGCCCGACGCGCTATTAAGCGAGCCTGCCGTGGAGTTCAGCTGTTGAACATTGCCCAACAATGCTTCGTAAGGCGCGAATATTTGCTGTAAAAGCGGCGGCAAATAAATAATGCCCAGCACAACCGGCACGACAATGATGATTACTTTAAGCACGAAAAAAAAGCTCTGCCACTTAATGTAGGAGTAAATTTTTCCGGTTTGCTTTTCCAGCGCGGCCGTGCGCTCCAAGTTCTGCTCCAAGAGCGTTTGCAGCTGTTTTAAAGTAACGTCTTTGTTTTCGTTTGGCATACGTTAGTTGAGTATAAATAAATTTAGCGCACGAAGCATTGTTTGACGTAGCGGCTTCCCATCAGCCGCAACTCCTCCATTTCTTTATCCGTGTAAGCTGATTTACCTTTAAAAGTATCATTCACCAATGCGGTGTTTGATTTAAACTTTTGCAAATACCACTTCTCCGCGCCACGGATGCTTTGCCCCATCTTGGCAACGGCCGCGCGGCCGTGCAGAGACGGCAGAAGCGTTGAACGGAACTCATAGGGAATGCCGCTTTTTTTTATCAGTATAATACTTTTCTGCAACTTCTCCAACGGCGCGGCAACGCCGACGACCGCGGCGTAACTTTTCAGCGGCGCTTTGATGTCCATGGCAATGTAGTCAAGCAATTTTTTATCAAGCAGTTTTTTGAGCATAGCGGGGTTCGTGCCGTTCGTGTCAAGCTTGACCAAAAAGCCCTTGGCTTTAATTTTTTGTATAAACTGCGGCAAGTCGTGGTGCAAGGTCGGTTCGCCGCCGGTGATAACGACCGCATCAAGTTTGCCCCGCCGCGCGTCCAAAAAATCAAAAAAACTCTCAAGCGCATACGCGGGAGAATTTTTTTGAGCGCTGAAGATTTCAGGCACGACAAGCTTGGGATTATAGCAGTAGTGGCAACGGAAGTTGCACCCTTGGGTAAAAACAATGGCGGCAATATGCTCGGGATAGTCTAAAAGCGTTAATTTTTGCAGACCGCCAATCAACATATCACTACGAATTACGAATTGGTACGAATGTGCGAATATTATGTACGTATATGTTGAAAGCCTATTCGTATATTCGTACCAATTCGTAATTCGTAGGAATAATTAACGCTCCGACAATATCGTGCTGTACATCTTTCGGTCGGAAAACTCCGCCTGTTTGGCATCGTTCCACTGTCCGACCGGACGCAGATAACCGACCACGCGGGAATAAACTTCGCATTCCTGGCGCTGTTGTGTGTGTTGCGGACTCATATTCTAAATAATTAATAAATAATTTTAAAAAATAACTACGCTTCTTGAGCAACAGCGGCCTCAACGGTTGCAATGTAGCCGATCTCTTCGTCGCACTTGGGGCAATACTTATGCTCGCCGGTTAAATACCCATGCTTGGGACAAATGCTGAATGTCGGCGTAATCGTGAAGTACGGCAATTTGTAATTGTGCGCAATGCGCTTGACCAACTCGCCCACCGCGGCGGCCGAGGGCATCGCTTCGCCCATAAATCCGTGCAAAACCGTGCCGCCGGTGTAGCGCGTCTGCAGGCCGTCCTGCAAATCCAGCGCCTCAAAAATGTCTTCGGTAAAATTCACCGGCAATTGCGATGAATTGGTGTAATACGGAGCAACTGACGGGTCATGCTTTATTCTCTCCTCATTGGCCACGATAATATTTGGGTAGCGGTCTTTGTCTTTGCGCGCCAGACTGCGCGCGGTTCCTTCGCCCGGAGTTGCCTCTAAATTATATAAATTATTCGTTTCGTTCTGGTAATCCATGAGCCGCTCGCGCATGAAATCAAGCGCTTCCCGGGCAAATTTATTTCCGACCGGCGAGGCGATGCTGTCTTTAATTTCTTTAAAGTTGAGCAAAGCTTCATTCATGCCGATGATGCCAATAGTTGCGAAGTGGTTTTGCCAGTAATTGCCAAAACGCGCTTTGATGGAGTGCAGGTAATGCTTGGCATACGGATACAAACCGCCCTCGGTGAGGCTTTCCAAAACGCGGCGCTTGGTTTCAAGGCTTTCTTTGGCAATATCCATCAGGCGCGCCAGACGCTGGAAGAAGTCATCGCGGCTCGCGGCTAAATAGCCGATGCGCGGCAGGTTCATCGTCACTACGCCGATTGAACCGGTCAGCGGATTGGCGCTGAAAAGCCCGCCGCCGCGTTTGCGGAGTTCGCGGTTATCCAGACGCAGGCGGCAACACATACTGCGCGCGTCGTCCGGACTCATGTCGGAATTAATGAAATTGGAAAAATAAGGTATGCCGTACTTGGCCGTCATTTCAAATATTTTTTGGGCGACTGGCGAATTCCAGTCAAAATCGCGCGTAATGTTATACGTCGGAATAGGAAAGGTAAACACCCTGCCTTTGGCATCGCCCGCCATCATCACCTCGGTAAAGGCGATGTTAAACATATCCATTTCTTTTTGAAAATCCTTGTATTTTTCCGGCATAACCGCACCGCCAATGACAACAGCTTCTTCCCCAATGGCTTTGGAAGGCGTCAGGTCCATGGTAACGTTTGTAAATGGCGTTTGAAATCCTACGCGCGTCGGCACGTTCACATTGAAGAGGAATTCCTGCAACGACTGCTTCACTTCGTCGTAGGTTAAGTTATCGTAGCGGATAAACGGCGCCAGATACGTGTCAAAATTGGAAAAAGCCTGCGCGCCGGCCACCTCGCCCTGCAGGGTGTAGAAAAAGTTGACTGCCTGACCGAGCGCCGTGCGCAGGTGCTTGGGCGGTTTTGATTCAATTTTTCCGCTCACCCCGCCAAAGCCGCTCGCGAGCAAATCTTTGAGCTCCCAGCCCGAACAGTAGGCGGAGAGTAATTGCAAATCATGAATGTGCAAGTCGCCTGATTTGTACGCCTCGCGGACGGGCGCGCTGTAGACCTTGTTCAGCCAGTAGCGCGACGAAATATTTGAGGCGATGTGGTTATTGAGCCCTTGCAGAGAGTAGCTCATGTTGGAATTTTCTTTGACGCGCCAGTCAACCTGCTGAATGTAATTTTCCATCAGCTCGCTGGAATTAACCAATTCGTTAATTTCGCGCAGACGCGCGTGCTGGTCGCGATAGAGAATGTAGGCTTTCGCGGTTTTGATTTGCCGGTTGGTTATCAAAATCTCCTCCACGAAGTCTTGCACTTCCTCAACGGCCGGAATGGAGCGCTCGTGGAATTTTTTGCTTAAGGCGATGGAGACCTCGTTAGTCATGCGGCGCGTCAGCTCCTCATCATATTCTTCCACGGCCTGAGCGGCTTTGCTGATAGCTTTAAAAACTTTCTCCTTGTCAAAGGGGGCTATGTCTCCGGAACGCTTGATTATTTTGGTTATGGTGTTGGGCTGTGGCATGGGGAAAATAAAATATTATTTTTTTTTGCTTGTTTTCCGTCTTTGCTGCAGCAGTTTGTTCAGTTCAGCCTGAAACGTATGCGCGTCTTTGAAAGACTCGTACACCGAGGCGTAGCGGATGTAGGCGACCGGGTCCACTTTGCGCAACTGCTTCATCACCGCCTGCCCCACCTGCGCGCTGGTGATTTCACTTTTACGCTCAAGCTGCAGGTCGCGCTCTATCAAATTAATCAGTTTTTTAAAATCATCGTCGGTGATGGGGCGTTTCTCCAGCGCCCGCCGCAAACCTTTGACCAATTTATCGCGGCTATAGGACTCCTTGCGTCCGTCGCGTTTGACGATGGTGAGGTTTAAAATCTCCATTTCCTCGTACGTTGAGAAACGAAACGCGCACTTCAAACATTCCCGGCGCCTCCGGATGGAAAACCCATCCGCGGCGACGCGGGAGTCAATGACTTTCGTATCCGCGAAATTGCAGGCCGGACAGCGCATTTGTAAACTAAGTGACTAATTAACTGATATACTATATATAGTATATCACTGCTCTATTTACAGTCAATATATTGATATTACGCTAACGGTAGCGCAACGAAAAAATTGTGCATAACAATCAAAAAATCAGGCCTGTTGAAAACCTGATTTTTGTTGTGGATATGTGGAAAAAACAAAAAATTTTTAAATTTCTCCTCTTCCCCGCAGTAAAACTCTAGCTAATTTTAATTCATCATAAGAAAATTCGCCCGCTAACAGATCAAATACCGGCGTTAAACTGAAAACTTCGCTTTGCAAAAAGGCGGCTTTGATTTTTGCCAGTTTATGCGCGGAAAATTCAATATAAGTTAAATCTAATTTATCGCCACGCGCGAGTAATTTTTCAACATGACCGATGATTGTGCCGCAAGTTACGCCCCGTTCTTTGGCTATTTTATTAAAATCCTTTTTTTCTTCAATCAACTGCTTGGTGATTTCGTAAGTCGCTCCTTTCTTTTTTCTGATTTTCTTCTCTGTTTTCTCAATTTTTTCTTCTTGAGTTGGCATAATTGTCCGCAAATAATCTTGCTGTTTCTTTATTTTTTCTGCTATTTCCAATTTCTGCAGCTCTATTACGGCTATTTGCGATTCTTGCAATAACTCTTTGTCTTTATCTAATACTTCATTATTGACTTGCATCGCCATATCATTAAAACCTATCAATTTTAAACCGCTTAAAGTCCTGACGCGTGATAACGCCACATATCCCATTCCCGGTTCAAACGACTTGCTTAAATCAATTTCCGCCGCGTCCAGACTCATGCCCTGGCTTTTATGCACGGTTATCGCCCAAGCCAAACGCAAAGGAATTTGTTTTATGGTGGCTTTTATAAACCCGTCTTCTTCCATGTTCCAGTTTTCGGGCGTTGCGTGGATTATTTCGCCGCTGACAGTTTTTACGATTGGAAATTTTTCTTCGTCAAAATCTATTACCTGCCCCAAAGTGCCGTTGATATATCTTTTTTCATAATTATTTTTTACAAACATAACTATCGCGTCTTTTTTTAACCGCAATTCTTCGGGCGCTAAACAACTTTTTTGCAAATTTTCAACCAAATGGCTGCTTCCTCTGCCCTGCATACGATAAACTTTAGTCGCGCCTTTTATCTTATTTAATTCCTGATTATTGATAGCGTCAACGTCATAGTTATGAGTATATAGTTTAGTCGGAGTGATTTGACTTGCCATTATTTGCCTATGGCAATCGCGCAAATAATTTAAGGTTTCATCGTTTACCTCGTTATTGCGGATGGAATTTAATATAACCGACAGTTTGCCGTCGCTTTGGCGATGCTGTTCCTGCAAATAGCATATTTTTAGACCCATATTCCGCCAAATATTTGAATGATAAGCGAATTTTGCTTCTTTTTCGCCCAGACGGCTTACAGGAGGAAGCTGAAAAAAATCGCCGCATAAAATTATCTGCAATCCGCCAAACGGCAAGGGGCTTTTTTTCAGATATTGGCAAACTTCATTAACCAAGTCCAGGCGATAATGATGCAACATGGAGATTTCATCTATTACTAGAACTTTGGCATTTTTGAATCTTTGTTTAATGTTTGATTTTTGAGCGATTTTTCCCAGTTGCTTATGGTTTAATTTGTCATTAATGCCAATACCGCAAAAAGAATGAATGGTCATGCCGTTCAGGTGCGTGGCGGCAATGCCGGTTGAGGCGGTAATACCCACCGCTATCTCGTGTTTTTTTAAATACTCAATATAGCCGTTTAATAAAAACGTCTTGCCGCTGCCGGCCGCGCCGGTTAAATACACATTATAACCTAATTTTAGAATATCCAAAGCTTGGGATTGGGTCATATTATTTCCTTAAAATTATTCACCTTTCCGCTCTCATACAAAATCGCCGCCTTGGCGAAAGTCGGCGGATCGGTCGCGAATTTTATTTTGTTTAAATCAAATTTCGGGAGCATAAATTATTTACTATTTATTGCTTAAACATAAATGAATAATCCTACCGCAAGCGGGGGGGGTTCCATCGCGCCAATCTATTTCCCAGCCTTAGTCCTATTGCATTGTTTACACAACATCTGGCAATTTTTGGAAATTGTTTTTCCGCCTTCATGCCAAGGTTTTATATGATCAGCTTCCATTTCTTCAATTTCAAAATGTTGCTTGCATTTTTTGCAGATACCTTTTTGTCTTTCGTACGCCTCTCTTTTTTGTTTATCGTTAAAAGCGCGGATATTTAAGAATTTTTCGTTTCTCGTTAAAACATATTCATAAATACCGGATTTTTTGGTTACATCTTCATCTTGCATCAATTTCGTTATTTCTTTTTCCAATTTCTTGGCATCAAATTCTTTGTTCTTAAATTCGTTATAGAGAATTCCAAACGGAACGCCTTTCATTTCTTTGCGATAATTTGGAAAAACCGCTTTTAGCCAACTTATAACGCTCTGAAAATACAGCCACAATTCATTGGCGTTTGGCTTGTGCTGATGATTTGCCATGTACTCTTCAATTTTATCATTGCTAATCCAACTGATTGCGGTTTCCAAATAATCCTGGCGAATCGGCGAACCGGTTAAATAATCGCTTGCCATACCATAAGCCGGACAACCCGATTTGCTAAAATATCTTTTGGCGTCAGTCAGCCAAGTTCCGGTATAAATCGCGTTGCGGAGTTCCTGATCCATTAATTTTTCCCCGGCGATATTGATAATTTTAAACCAGTCCAATTTTTCTTTGTCGTTTCCCTCGCAAAAATATATCATCAGTTTATAATCAAGGATTTGATTTTGTTCCGTGTCCGTAAGGTTGTGAAAATATAAATTGTTTAGCGAGAATTTTCCGGCCGCATATTCGCAAAAACTGATGGTTCTTTGCTGTCCGTCCATCACTTCAAACGAGCCGTCTTCATTTTTTACCCAATACATCACATTTAAAGGAAAAACCCTTTTAATGGTGTCAATCACGGCGTTTCTTTTGTCGTCTTTATAAACAAATTCGCGTTGGTATTTCGGCCGGATGTTTAATTTTCCGCCATAACCAACCACGCCTTCTTCGTCGCTGTTTTTATATCCTTTGGTAACTTCTTTAATCGTGATTTCTTTGAGTTGAATTTTCATAAATTTATATTTTACTTTCTTAATTTTTATCTTTTAGTTTTTTCTGATTATATTTTTCTAACTCATTCCTTACTTTTTTCTCCATTTCCAAGCGCGAAACATTGCCGGCATCTTGCAAAATTTCTTTGTCGTTTAAAATTAAAAAGCCGTCCAATTTTTGAATCCAATCTTTCATATACATTACTCTTTGTTCCACGCTTTGCAGTTCGGCAAAAGATAAAAATTGTTCCACCAATAAATTGAGCCGTTTTAATTCCAACTCTTCTAAATAATTTTTAGCAATTTGCGCCTGTTCTCTTGTTATAATTTCTCCTTTCCAGTTTGTCAGCCCCATATTTTCTTTTTGACTGTCCGCGCGGGCAGAAACAATTTCCGCCGCGGTTAAACCGGTAATGGCAAAATGAAATTTGTTTTGCACCGTGGCGTAAAACAATTTTGCGTAATCTGTTTTGGGATTGTAGTCGGCGCTGGTGGCAAAAACATCCCGGACTTTTTGATAAAAATTGGCCTCCGATGTTCTGATTTTTCTGATTCTTTCTTCCCATTCTTCAAAATATGTCTTTTTTACTCTGCCTTCCGCCAGTCGTTCGTCATCCATAACAAAACCCTTAATAATATACTCTTTTAATTTCTGCGTGGCCCAAATGCGAAATTGCGTGCCACGGAGAGAATTTACGCGATACCCCACAGAGATGATTACATCTAAATTATACAACTTAATTGGCCTATTTACTTGTCTTTCGCCTTCTATTTGAACTACCGAGGAATCCTCGGAAGTTGAAATTTCCGCTAATTCTCCTTCTAAATATACATTTTTTAGATGTAAACCAATATTATCAACGCTGCAATCAAAAAGCTCGGCCATTTGCTTTTGTGTAAGCCAAACAGTCTCATCTTTCATCCGCACTTCAATCTTGGTCTCGCCGTCTGCGGTGTTGTAGATGATGATCCTGCCTGCCCGCTTCGCCGGAGCTTCAGCGAGGCGAGCCGGCGAGGCAGATTGGTTGTTTTTGTCTTGATTATTCATGAAATTTTTTTAATTTTCTTATTTTTCTTTATAAATATTTTCTAATGCACTTTGCAACAAATTTTGATTTTCCTCACTTAATAATTGCTGAAAATCATTCCACCCAACTATCTGATTATTGGTTTGGCTCTCAATATATATATGCTCAATGTCGTTTACCGTTAGTTCTTTGAAAAAAAATCTAAGTAGAGCAAAGAAAATATCACTTTGTCTGTAACTATTTATTTTAAAACTTTTTAAAATTTCTTCTTTAGTTAAATTTCTCAAATAAACATCTGATGAGTCATACAATTTTTTTATAGAATTATCATTTAATAAATCGTTCTTGGATAAAAATCTTTTGTCTGAATCAAGCTCCGATAATAGTTCATTTATAAATGTATTTTTTCTATTCGCATGGTATTCCATCGAGCTAAACAAAAAATCAGATATGGTTTTTGCACTATCAACAACCAATTTTGCATGATGTTTGCTTGGCTTAATTATTGGACGATGTCTATCTCCCATCTTGTTGCTCAAAAAATCTATATTTTGAATTATTCCATTAAAAGAATTTACAATACTTTTCAATCCATCATGAATATATGAATCATCGGATAGATTTATCAAATCTTTTATAGCTTTATAGTCCTTCAACAAATCACCGGTTCCTAATAATTTTTTGCCAGTACACTTATGATAAATTTCACTTATTACCCCCTCAACAAGGGATCTTGAGCTCGTAATGGCACCATCATAATCACCAGAATATAATTTATCGTCACATTTTTTGTGTTGTTCTTTTACAAAATCATAATCAAATCTATCTAAATTACCAATTTGTATTGGGGTGGTAATTAACCTGGCTGAAAAAACTGGCTTACTTGAAATAGTTTTAATTTGAAAAATTTCAAATCCGTCTGCTTCTAAATTTGAGTTATAAATTTTTAGCAAATTTTTTACTTCTTCCTGATCAGTTCTTACGACAGGATGTATAGTTTCGCATAAAAATTTTAAAAAAATTTCATCATCACCTCTCATTAAATTTAATCTCTGATCTTCAAAGACCCAGCCATCCGGCCAATCACAATTATTAATTCTATGCTGAAAAAAATCTCTTAACATATCCCCAAACCGAGGATCATCAGACGGTAATGCTTGTAAATTAAAAACCCTGTTTAAGAAATCTAAGGTGTACCCTTTGTCAAGACAGTAAAATAGGGTGGATTAGGTGGGTTAATAAATTAGTTATTTAAAAATTATTTAGCAAAATATATTT
>MFGL01000002.1:24512-32563 GCA_001778285.1 Candidatus Falkowbacteria bacterium RIFOXYC2_FULL_47_12 | reverse complement strand
ATAGCCGACTAAACAATTACGCTTTTATAGACAGCCAAAATTTGAATTTGGCTATTCGTGCGCAGGGCTGGCATTTAGATTTTGGCCGATTTAGAAAATATTTAACAGATAAATATCGCGTTGACAAAGTTTTTCTGTTTATTGGCTATTTAGTCGGCAACGAAGCTTTGTACACTTCTTTACAAAAGCAAGGGTACATAGTTATTTTTAAGCCAACATTAGAATTGCCCGATGGAAGAGTAAAAGGAAACGTAGACGCTGAATTGGTATTGCATTGCATGATTGAATACCAAAATTATGATAAAGCAATTATCGTGTCCGGCGATGGCGATTTTCATTGCTTGCTAGAATATTTAGAAGAAAAAGAAAAATTGTTAAAATTAATAATTCCTAACAGGCTAAAATATTCTTCCTTATTAAGGAAATTTATGCTAAAGATTGCTTTCATGAATAATTTAAAAGAAAAATTGAAATATAAATAAAAAGAAGGGCATTAACCTTCGGACGAGCCTTAGGTGTAGCCCTTCATCGTGATAATAACAATATATCATATCAAAAACATATGTCAAGCGGCGTAACGAAAAATATCGCCAATAGGTCAAATATTTACCGTAAGTATCAGCTAAAAAGCCAAATTCAGCGGGGATTTCAAAATCAAAGTAAAGATGATTTGCGGGAAGCAATGTCTGATTTTGCCGATTATTTAACCATAGTAGATTTTAGGTAGTCACAAATTGTGACCACAAGAATATTTATGCAATCTTTAATCCCACTAGAGAAAATTGAAGACAAGATTTTGTTAATCAGAGGACAGAAAGTCATGTTAGACAGCGACTTAGCGTTTTTGTATAATGTGGAGACTAAAGTATTAGTACAAGCAGTAAAAAGAAACAAAGAAAGATTCCCTGTAGAGTTTATGTTTCAATTAAATAAAGAGGAGTTCGGAAGTTTGAGGTCACAAATTGTGACCACAAATTCTTTAAGGTCACAAATTGTGACCTTAAAGAGGGGTCAGCATAGAAAATATTTACCTTACGCATTTACAGAGTATGGTGTAGTAATGTTGTCTAGCGTGTTAAAAAGTCACAAGGCAATCGCCATAAACATTAACATCGTAAAGGCGTTTATCAAGTTGCGCGAGTTGGCGTTTTCGTACAAAGACTTGGCGAGGAAATTGTGGGAACTGGAAAGTAAGTACGCAGGGCATGACAAAAAGATTCAGGAGATATTCGCGGTTTTGCGCCAATTGGCTACTGGCGATGCAGAGCAAAAAGAACGTCGGCGAATCGGATTTAAGAGTTAGTTTATGCCATCTACCACAGCGCAACAGCCCAAGAACATAAAAGATTTGTTGCACGCTCAAACCAGAGTTTCGCCGGGCAGCGCGCAGGAGAAATTGGTCTCACGGAATTTGCGGAATTCGTACCAGCAGGAAAAACAGAAACGCCGGCAGCAGCGCGGGCTGCGTTCGCCGGCAAGAAAAGCGAAGCCGCTCCAGCGCGATTCACAGGAGCAAGACATGAATGATGGCGTGCAGCAGCCCTACGGCGGAAACCAAATAGGAGAACCTCTTCCGGCAATGAGTCAGCCGGGGAACGAGTTCGGCGCTGAAACGCCAGACGAAGAAGAAAAGGACGAAGAGAATAAAAAAGACGGAGAAGAAAAAGAAGAGAACGAAGAAGAAGGCGAAAAGAATGAGGAAGACGAGGAGCAAAACCCCGAACAGCCGGAGAGTTTAGCCGCGCAACTGCGCCGGCAAAAGCGGGAGGAAAAACAGAAAAAAGAAGAGAAAGAGGAAAAAGAGGAAGCTGAATCAGCGGGTGTAACGGAGCGTATGAAACGGGCAACGAACGGGGCGTTGCAGTACGCATGGTGGCTGATGCTCGCGATAATCACGTTTCTGCCCGGGCTGGCTTACGTTAATTTGCACGTTTTTTTGCACTGGGTATTGGGTGACAGATTTTTTTGCAAACTCGGCGAGGAGTGGATGCCCAAACAGTTGAAGGCTTTGAGCAAGGAGACGGGTGGAAAAATTATCAGTAAAAACATGGGTTTGGTTGAAGTGTTACTGTTGATTTTATTGGACTTAGCTGCTGGCGCGATAATTTTTGGAGCGCTGGGAATAGTGGTAATGATTGTTACGTGGATGGGCGCGAGTTGGTGGGGAAAGCTGGTTTATCTTTATAAAGCTTTAGAAGCGCTATGGGGTGTTGGCTGGGGAGGAGTAAAGGCGATTGTGGAATTATTTAATACGTAGTTCTCAAAAAGATTGAAAAACATGAAAATTTTTTTTAGAAAAAAAATAAGTAATAATAGAAAGATAATTTTTTTTACAATAGTAGTATTGTTTAGTTTTGTTTTTATAATATCACCAATAAGTGAGACGCGGGCAAGTGAAACACCGACCAATGCGCCATTGCCGACAGGAAATGAAACACCAACAGCTAAACCACCTACTGCCGCGGGTTCAAATTCTGATGTAACGGATGTCCCTCCTCCATCATCAGAACAACTACGAACAACACCAGAAGTCGTAGGGAAAGGTATTTGCGGCACCGGCGTCTGCTCCGCGGTTATTACCGTGCTCTCGTGGATAATCTACGGCTTTGCCTACGTGGCTGGATTGCTTTTAACGTTCATTATATGGATGTTTGTTGAAATTATTCAGTATAACGACTTCATCAATGTGCCGGCGGTTGTTACCGGCTGGGTGATTATTCGGGATTTGTGCAACATGTTCTTTGTCTTGATTTTGCTCTTCATCGCCTTTGCCACGATATTGCGCATGGAGTCATACTCGGCCAAAAAACTTCTGCCCAAGCTCATCATCATGGCGGTGCTGATAAATTTTTCCCGGACGATTTTTGGGCTCATCATTGACTTCGGCCAGGTTATCATGCTGACTTTTGTGAACGGCTTTGCGGAGTTTGGCGCGAGCGAGTTTGTCAAGATATTTCAAGTCAACGAGTATTTGAGTTTTGCCAATACCAATGCCAGCGTGCAGGCAATTGGCGGACTGGCGACTTTTGGCGCGCTTGTTGCCGGCTTCATCGCTTTGCTTATTACGCTCGTGGTCATGGTTGTTTTTGTCGCCATCATCGTGATGCGCATCGTGATGCTGTGGATTTACACTATACTTTCACCATTGGTTTTTTTTGGCCGCGCTTTTCCGGCGGCCGAGAAATACACCGAACAAATTTGGGGTGATTTTATTAAACAGGTGATTGTCGGGCCCATGCTGGCGTTTTTTTTATGGCTGGCATTATCCACGGCACAGCCGTCAGCCAAAACACTGCGCGATAGTTGGGCCGCCTATAACCCCATTGGTAAGGGAAGCGCCAGTTTTCAAAATGCCGTGCAGTTGCAAGGGCAAGCTCAAAAAGACGTGGCAGTTACCGGTACGCTAAATTCTCTGTTTAACGCGGAAAACTTTCAGCGCTATATCATCGTTATCGCCATGCTCATCGGCGGCTTAATGGTTACCCAGCAGATGGGCGGCGCGGCCGCAAGCATCGCCGGCAAGGGTTTGGGCGCGATACAGAAGGGACGCGGGCTGGCGTGGGGCGGAATGAAAGCAGGCGCGGATTGGCTGAATCGCATGCAGTGGGAAGGCGGCGCGCTCAAGCGGTTTGGCTGGAAGGGCACTGGTGTTGATTTGAACCTCAAGCGGAGCTGGGGCACGCTGTCGGCAAAAATGGAAAGCATGAAGAAAAGCCAAATTGGGTTAGGCATGCAACGTTCCAAAGAGGTTATGGATACCCACGGCCGTATGTGGGGAACGCTGGCCATGACCGGCAATGCCGGGGACGCGTGGGAACAAATTACAACCTGGAAAGGGTTAAAACAACGTTTCTTTCAGGGTACAAGGGGCGGCATCTTCGGCACCGGCGGCGGCAAGGGGCTAAATATAAAGCAGGAGCGCGAGCTGGCGAAATTGAAGGGCGAAGATTCAAAATTGGACGCTTTGAAAGCAGAGCGCGCCAATGTTATTAATTCCGAGCAAGAGAAAGGCCTAAAAGGTGAAGAAAAGACACTCCACAACGAAATTAATGATTTGATAAAAAAAGAGGAAATGGCAAAAAAAGCCTTTAATGAACTGGAACGAAGATTAAACGCAGGTGAACAAAACACAAAGGGTGAATATGTTCTTAATGCTGATGTAGAAAAAGCTAAAAATGAATGGAAGCAGCAGCAAATGCTACTACAAGAAAAAAAGGAACGAGTAGATAAGGTTAACACATTATTGAGCAATGTGGACGACGGCAAGACCGCGAGCCTTGACCAACAGATATCAGGAAAGAAAAAAGACATAAAAGCGATAAAGACAAAAGCCGGAGAGTACGCGCCGCTGTATCAATTTGAGGCCATTGCGGCCGATAACCGGGCAGTGCAGGAGGAAATGGGCAAGCTGAAAGGTATTGACGACTCGGATGAACTCGTGCGGATTTTGAAAGATGCCATCGGGCGGCGGGATAAGACGCAGATAAAAGCGGCAATGCGCAAACTAAGTGAAGACGGCAACGACAACGAAGCCTTTGAGGCGCTGGTGCCGCGCGAAGGCTCAGGTTATGAAGGTATGCAACAGCTAATGCGCGCTCTCTCGGGACAATTGAACGAAAAAGATTTGCTCTATGACAAAGAGTACGTTGACGATTTGCGAAAGTTGAACGCAGGCTTTAACAAGGACGAAGCGTTCACGCTTGGCGCCCAAATCGCCGAGATGAACAAGCGCACCAGCCACTGGGAAGCAACCGCCGCCTACGTGATGGAGGGCGGGAAATTTCGTGAGGCGACGGAAAAAGAACATACGCTCATTGCCTCCGCCGAGTTTGGCAAAAAAAGCCCGCAGGCTAATATGCGCGACAGCAATCGTTTAGCGTATGGTAAGCACACGTACGACGAGCAGGGCAACAAGCACTATGAGGTTACTAAAATCGGTCAGATCATGATTCAGAGCTACGATGTGCCTAGAATGATAGGCCGTTTGCCGGAAAATATGACCGAGAGCGCGGCCAAATTTATCCAGTTAGCCGCCGAGCGGATGGCGGAGCGTGGGTTATTGAAAAATAAAGATGAAAAAGGTGTAAACTCCTTGGCTGAATCTATACATGAGAAGGCAAACGTGGCCAAAGGGGGTGAAGAGGGCTTTAACGAGCAATACAACTCTCTGTCGTCTGACGTGGGACGTATGTAAAAATTTTAATCCCGTCAGATTTTTTTTCGTATAGTGCGTTGTCTTCATAAAAACAATTTATGGTAAATAGTAACAATAATCAATTCATCACCTTGACGAGCTCGCAATTCATGCAAAAATTAGAAGACGTTGCCGCGCGCATTATTCGTTTTGACGAGGTTAAAAAGGCCTTTGACTTGAGTCGCGCATTGGCCGAAAAGCTGGAGAAAAAAAAGATAGAAGTGCGTCGGTTCCCTGAAGTGTATGACTGGTATAAAAAAATCATTATCAAATTGCGTCTCGCCGCTCTGCCGCTTTTGGACCAAAGCGACGTTATTGATGTATTCAAAAATTATTTCACTTGGCAGTTTCGTCTGCCCGATTATGATGTGCTGGCCAAATTGGAAGCAAAGCTTTTAACGATTATCATTACCGAAGAGCGGGACGAGTTTAAAAATAAATTACGGCAAGCGCTGCTAGAAAACATGGAGATTATTGCAAGCCATGCCGAAATTAAAACCATCGCAGACTGGCTCAAAAATTACAACGCGAGCGTGGGTACCGGGCCTGCGGACAGCCTTAAAAAAAATCAGTATCTGGCAGGCCTTAAGAGTAATCAATCGCTCACTGACTTTGAACGGCAGAAACTGCAGACATTGATAGCGGTGTATGAGCTGTGCAAATTGTCTTCATTCACCCCGCAGGGCTTTGAGGAAACCGTGCCGATTATCATAGACGGCAAGTTGTATATTTTTAATCACGGCGTTTTGGAGCAGGTTAAGCCAAACAAACAGGTTGAAGAGATTTTGCGCGCAACCGAAGGTTCACCGCAAACAAACGCAACAACACACAATTCATCTACCGGTTTGCAACAGATGGCCGAGCAGTATCCGCAAGGCAGTTTGGAGCGGCGGGCAATTGAGGAAGAAATTGCTAAAAGTAACAAAACAAAAAAACCGTAGACAGTACGTTTACGGTTTTTGAATTCGGAGTAGTTAGGGTGCATGATTTTTTCCTCTATATTGCAGGAAATTGTCATGCACCCTATTGTTTGATTGTATTTTTCACTGTTTATCTCCCCTCAGTCCCAAGTATCGCAATCCCATGCGCTCCAACAATGTGAGCAGACTGGTTTATCGTCTACAGACAGGTAACACGTCCCGTCTTGCCAGTACCCTTCGCGGTTATGGGACTCGGCGGCTATGTTGGCCTCGGGGCATGAAAAATTATTTCCATGCCACCCTTCGCATTTAGGTACAGTTTCAATAGTTGCCATTTTCATCACCTCTTTTTTTGATTTGAATTTTGAAAAATACAATCTCTACGTCTTACCGTAGCAAATTTTTTGCAAATTGTCAAGAATTTTGCGCGGTAATTTTTTTCTTGACATACGACCCTCGCTTGTTGCATAAGTGAGGTTTTTATTTTATACTAATGGTATGGTTAATTTTCTGCCGATAATTGAAAACAGCATCCAGAGCAAAATTTTGGAAATCCGCGGACAGCGCGTGATGCTGGACCGTGATTTAGCTATGATGTACGGGGTGCCAACGAAGCGTCTGAATGAACAAGTGAGAAGAAATAAAGGCAGATTTCCGGAAGATTTTATGTTTCGGTTGACGAAGAAAGAGAAAAACGAGGTGGTCGCAATTTGCGACCACCTGAGAGATTTGAAATATTCATATCAGAATCCTTACGTTTTTACTGAGCAGGGCGTCGCCACGCTTTCAAGCGTGTTAAAGAGTGAAAAAGGGATATGTTAATTTGATTTGCGATTTCCCGTTTTAGTTTCAAACCTCTCCCGCCTCCCCGCCCAAGGCGGGATCGGCACCCTCCCCTAATTAGGGGAGGGTTGGGGTGGGGTTAGGGAGGGAAGAATGTATGTCAAAAAATTCTGCATTAGTCCCTCGGGCGAGAGAATTACGTCTAACCATGACCGATGCGGAAGAAATAGTATGGGAAGCATTGCGGGCGAAACGTTTTTTAAGCTTAAAATTTCGTCGCCAGATGCCGCTGGTTTTGGGAGAGTATCATGTGGTAGTTGATTTTTATTGCTCGCGGCTGAAATTAGTTATAGAAATTGATGGCAGCATTCATCAACGTGCAGAAGTGAAAGACTACGATGCATTACGAGAAGAAATTTTGAGATTAAGCGGATATCGTATTTTTAGATGCACAAACAGCGACGTACGTAACAATATAGCGATTGTTTTAGATAGGTTAGAAAGATTAATATATACTATTAGCAGTGTTTATTAACATTTAAAACAAATAACATGATGAATGAAATAAAAAGGGGCGAGGGAAAAACAAAATTCGTAACTTCCGAGTCCGTTACCGAAGGCCACCCGGATAAAATTTGCGACCAGATTTCGGACGCGGTCTACGATGCCATGCTCAAAGACGATCCCATGAGCCGCTCGGCGGTGGAGTGTTTTTGCACCACCGGATTAGTGGTGGTCGGCGGGGAAGTAAAGACCAGCACCTACGTCAACATTGAGGGCGTGGTGCGGCAGGTTTTGCGCGAAATCGGCTATGACAAGCAGGAGTATGGCTTTTGTTGTGACGATGTCGGCGTGATTACCACCGTGCACGAACAGAGCTCGGACATTGCCCAAGGGGTTGACGAAGGCCGCGGCGAATTCAGCGAGCAAGGCGCGGGCGATCAAGGGATGATGTACGGCTACGCGAGCAATGAAACGCCCGAACTAATGCCCTTGCCCATCATGCTGGCGCACAAACTCACGCGGCAGCTGGCCGCCGTGCGCAAGAACGGGACATTGCCGTACCTGCGGCCGGACGGCAAAGCCCAGGTGACGGTGGCCTATGTTGACGGCAAACCCCAGTATGTTTCAACCGTTGTTTTGAGCGCGCACCA
>MFGL01000002.1:20451-24434 GCA_001778285.1 Candidatus Falkowbacteria bacterium RIFOXYC2_FULL_47_12 | reverse complement strand
AATAATCGTTGACACCTACGGCGGCAGCGCGCACGGCGGGGGAGCGTTTTCCGGCAAAGACGCAACGAAAGTAGACCGCAGCGGCGCTTACCTGGCGCGCTACGTTGCCAAAAACATCGTTGCGGCCGGGTTGAGTGAGCGGTGTGAATTGCAGGTGGCCTACGCCATTGGCGTGGCCGAGCCGGTGGGCATTTACCTAAATACGTTCGGCACGGCAAAAATTGACGAGGACGCGATTTTGGATTTAGTAAAAAAACATTTTGACTTCAAGCCCAAAGCTATTATTGAACAGCTTGATTTGCGCCAGCCGATATATCAAAAAACCGCGGCCTATGGACATTTCGGGAGAGAGGAATTCAGCTGGGAAAAAGTAGACAAAGCCGAACAATTACGAAGAGAGGCTGGGTTGTGAAGAAAATTGTAATCGTTGCCTCGTTGTCTCGAAAATAGAAATTCGTTTCGAAATACGAAATGAGAAATAGAAATTCGTACGCAACCTATTTCATTTCATAACGTTTATACGATTTTCCATTTCGTATTTCGTAACACGATTACGAGACAACGAATTTCGAGATAACGAGACAACGATTCGGGCATTGATTAGAAATTAGAAATTAGAAATTAGGAATTAGAAATTAACGCAAGGGGGCATGTTCGAATATTTACAAAAATTCAAAAATCTCTCTCCCAGCCTGCGCGAGGTTGTTTCTTCGGCGCGGGCAACGCAGGTTATCAGCGAGCTGGAAAAAAAATACGACGTTGATTTGAACGCTTTAGTGATAAAAATAATGGTGAAAGAGATAAACTGGACGGGATTGTCTGAATTTTTAGCGCAGGAGCACCATCTCGCGGTCGCGCAGGCCGTAGCATTGCAAGCCGAATTGGCCGAGCGTTTGTTCAAACCGGCAACGCAGTATCTGGGAATTTCGCCACAAAAACAGCTACAAAAATTCAGCCGGCAGGAACTAGAGCACGAACTTCCGGCCCCGGTTGCGCCGGAAAAACCGCAGCTGCGGGAGAGGCAAACTTTACCCGCGATTCAGCCCGTTGCTTCAGCGGAGCAGGTGGAAAAAATTTCACCGCAGGTTTTACAAAAAGCCGGCATTACCGACAGGCAAAGCGTTGAAAGTGTACGCCTCACCAGTATCATGCAGACGTTTTTTAAAGGCATTCGCGACAGCATTGATACCCGCGAAACTTTGCTCAAGCAAAAAGCCGCCGGCGGACTTGCCTTAGATGCGGCGAAAGCCGACGCAGTTATGGCTCTTCTCAAAGCAGCCAAACAGGGCAAAGTTGCGGCCGCGCCAACTATAAAAAAATCGGCGAGTCCGTTTGATTCATTAGAACAAATACGGGATGTGGAGTACAAATTCCCCTCACCCCTCCCCATCCCTCCCCTAATTAGGGGAGGGAGAGAGGGTGGGGTAGTTGAACAAAAACCTCACCAGTTCAGCGAGCAGGAGCTGGAGCATGAACTTGAGCCGCCACACCAGAAGGCGGAAGTGAGAAGTGAGAAGTTAGAAGTGCCGCCGACGCCCCTGGCGCCAAAATCCGAGTTTGTTATTTCGACGGAAAAATTAAAGCAGGCGGAGCGGGCGTTACAATCCGGAAGTCATCAGCCCAAGGCTGACCCGCCTCGGGCGGGGAAATCACAAATTACAAATCAATCCGATGTACGCCTGCCTCGCGGCAAGGATGGCCGCAATGGCGCCGAGCGTGCTCGCTTAGACGACATTTTAAAGCCGCCGGCAAAAATGCAGGGCCCGCTGGAAGAATTAGCCGGCATTGATTTGACGATTTTTCGCCGTCTGGGAGATGCGCCGGAGAGCAGCATTAAAAAAATTGAAAATAAAATCAGGCTGTTAGAGCAGGAAAGCTACACCCGCCGTCAGCAGGGAGTCAATGCCTGGCGGCACAGCCCGGTGTACGCGCAGTATTTGGCGCTGGGACAGGAAAGTTTTACCTCCGGCCGGCCAGTGGTCGATACAATCGCGGCTAGACAAAAGGCGGGTGCAGCCGTTTTAAACATCGCCGAATTTGACGCCATTGCCGAGCTGAACGGAGTACTAAGAGTTTAGCCGAAAACGTATGCAGCAATTTACCGTGCCACAATTCATTGACGTTGAGGACAAGGTTTTCGGCCCCATTACCGTGCGGCAGTTTGTCATTATTTTGGTGTGCTTTCTCTGCTCGGCGCTCGCTTACAAACTGGCCGATTTTGCGCTGTTTCTGACACTGGCATTTGGTTTTTTTATCATCGGCGGCATTGTCGCGTTCTTGCGCATCAACGGCCGGCCGTTCCACTACTTCGTGCTCAATGCCATCCAAACCTTCAAGAAGCCAAAAATTCGCGTCTGGAACAACCGGCTGAGCAAAACCGAAAAAGAAATGCGCGGCGTGGAGACATTGGAAATCAAACAGGTGGCGCGCCTGCAGCGCAAGCCGTTGTACGCCCGCTCCAAACTGGCGGAGGTTTCGCTCATTGTTGACACCGGCGGCGTGTACCAGGGCGGCGACACTGACATTGAGATGACACCCAACCATTGATGCCTGTGAGCAGTTGTTTATAACGTATGGCAAAAACAAAGAATGTTTTGACAAACAGAAAAATCAGCACGACGACGCAGAAATATCTGGATATTTCAGAAATCCGCGACAACGTGCTGTTAATGAAAGACGGAACTCTCCGTTCCGTTATTTTGGTGTCCTCGCTCAACTTCGCGCTGAAGTCTGAAGACGAGCAGAACGCGATTGTTTCCTCGTACGTGAGTTTTTTAAATAATTTGGAGTACCCGCTGCAAATTATCATCCAGTCGCGCGAGTTCAAAATTGATTCCTATCTGGAGACACTGGAACAAAAGCGCAAGGAGCAAACCAATGAACTTTTGCGCGTCCAGACCGCCGAGTATTTGAGCTACATCAGAGAGCTGATTTCTTTGGGCAAAATCATGAATAAGCGCTTCTACGTTGTCGTTACCTACAATCCCTTATCCAACAAGCAGAAGAGTTTTTTCTCGCGCCTCTTGGAAACATTCCGGCCGGTGACGCTTCTGCGTCTCAAAGACGAACTCTTTGAACGCCGGCGCCGTGATTTGTCGGCGCGAACCGAGCAAATCGCCGGCGGTCTGCAGAGCATGGGGCTGACCTCGGTTATTTTGGATACGCAGAGCATCATTGAGCTTTTTTACAACACCTACAATCCAGAGACCTCGCCGAATGAAAAATTGGTAGAGGTCAATAAGTTAATGGCAAATTAGTTATGGCGTTTGAACCGCAAAAAATTCAAGAGCAGGAACAGGCCGCGCAACAAGCGCAGCAGGCTGCAGCGCAGGCGCAGGCGGCAGCCGAACAGCAATCAGCCGCGGCCGTGCGGACAACCGTGGAGGAGGAAAAAGCCTTCCGGCGCGGCGAAGTTTCCATCCGCGACATTATCGCGCCGGCGGGCTTTGAAGTCCAGCCGCGCTATTTGAAGCTGGGTGAAAAATTCGTGCGCACGATTTTCGTCATCAATTATCCGCGCTACATCAGCGTGGGCTGGTTTGCGCCCATTATTAATCTAAACGAAGCCTTTGACGTGGCGATGTTTTTCTATCCGGTAGCAAGCGCTGTTATTTTAAAACAACTGAAAAAAAAGGTCGGCAACTTGGAAGCCCAAATCGTGGCCGATGCCGAAAAGGGCGCGGCGCGCGACCCGCTGCGCGAAACAGCCCTGCGCGACGCCGAGGCCCTGCGCGACGCGCTCACCCAAGGCACGGAACGGTTTTTCCAATTTGCCCTCTACGTCACGCTGTACGCGGATACGCTGGAAGAATTGGATAAATTGAGCGACGTGATTGAAAATATTTTCGGCTCGCGGCTGGTGTATTCCAAAAAAGTATTTTATCAGGCCGAACAGGGGTTCAACTCCACCCTGCCGCTCAATAACGACGAGCTCTCCATTACCTTTAACATGAACACCTCGCCGGTGGCTTCAAGCTTTCCCT
>MFGL01000002.1:20255-20432 GCA_001778285.1 Candidatus Falkowbacteria bacterium RIFOXYC2_FULL_47_12 | reverse complement strand
CTCGGATAACGGTATTCTGTACGGCATTAACCGGCACAACAACAGTCTCATCCTCTTTGACCGCTTTAGCCTGCAGAACGCCAACAGCGTTGTCTTTGCCACCTCGGGCGCGGGCAAAAGTTATGCCGTCAAATTAGAAGTGCTGCGCAGCCTGATGATGGGAACCGATGTCATCAT
>MFGL01000002.1:17619-20038 GCA_001778285.1 Candidatus Falkowbacteria bacterium RIFOXYC2_FULL_47_12 | reverse complement strand
TTTTGAGCGGCATGGAGGGCGGCGCCGATATTGCTCTGCGCTTGCAAAAGTACACTGAAGGAACATTTTCCGGACTGCTCAACAGCCCGACAACCGTTGAGATGCATAATCAGCTCGTGTGTTTTTCGGTGCGCGACCTGGAAGATGAATTGCGTCCGATTGCCATTTATTCCATTGTCAGCTATATCTGGAACGTCGTGCGCTCCGAGCTCAAAAAACGCATCCTCGTCATTGATGAGGCGTGGTGGCTCATGCAGCACGAGGATTCGGCGAAATTCATCTTCGCGCTCGTGAAGCGCTGCCGCAAATACTATTTGGGCGTCACGACCATCACGCAGGATGTCAACGACTTTTTGGTGTCGCCCTACGGCCAGGCAATCGTTAATAACTCGGCTCTGCAAATGCTCCTGCGCCAGTCGCCGGCGGCGATTGACCTGATTCAGAAAACGTTCGTTTTGACCGAAGGCGAAAAGTACCTGCTTTTGGAGAGCGGCGTGGGCGAGGGAATATTTTTTGCCGGCAATCGGCACGCGGCCATAAAAATAGTCGCCTCCTACACCGAAGACCAGCTCATCACGACCGACCCGCGCCAGCTTTTGGAAATCGCCGAAGCGAAAAAGGAGTTTGACGAACAAAGAGAAGCTGAAGAAGAGGAAACTGAAATTACTAATTCCTAATTCCTAATGTCTAATCAATAACCAATGAATAAGAAATTATTGGCTATATTGATAATCATCTTCGCTCTGCTGGTGCTCATCGGCCTGATATATTTTTTGTTTTTGGCGCCGGTGAAGGAAACAACGCCAGCGCCGGAAGCCGCACAGCCGGTCATAATCGCTGACCAGCAAAATTTACCGGCGCCGGTTGTCCGCAATCAGGTGGTCACGCGCGCGCGCGTCAGCGAAGACGAGCTTAAGAGTCTATCAGCCTCGTTTGTGGAGCGCTTTGGCAGTTACTCTAACCAGTCCGGCTACCAAAACATTCGTGAATTAGACGTGTTTATGTCGCAAGCTATGCAGACGTGGGCGGCTAGCTACATCGCGCAGGCGCGCGCGAGTCAGGCGGATACGAGCATATACTATGGCATCACCACCAAAGCGGTCGTGGTGGGCACGAATTCGTTCAGCGATACGGACGGACGCGCCTCGTTTACCGTGCAAACCCAGCGCCGCGAGGCCATCGGCACATCCGCGAACGAGCGGTCATTTCAGCAAACGGCGGACATTGCGCTGGTGAAAGAGGCGGGCGTGTGGAAAGTGGACAGCGTGAGTTGGGCAGAGTAGGTATGAAATTAGAAATTAGAAATTTAATACATGTAATTTTAGATACGGTTTTCCCCATCCAGTGTCTGGGTTGTAAGAGCGAAGGCGCGTGGCTGTGCGAAAAATGCCTGCGGGCCATACCGCTCAAAGAAATAGACCACTGCCCGCAGTGCAAACAGCATTCGGCTGGCGGCGCATATTGCGAACATTGCCGGCCGCAGAGTTTTTTGGAAGGCATCGCGGTCGCCGCTGACTATCACAATCCGGTGGTAACGCAGGCCATTAAAACATTGAAGTATCGCTTCATGCCTGACGTTGGCGCGCAGTTGAGCCGTCTGCTCGTCTGGCGCGTACAGGATTTGGCGCGGCGCGCCCCGCAGTCTGCGGGGCACTGGCTTGGCACAGCGGGGGAGGCCCCGTTTTCTTTTTTTGGTAGTTTCAGCAATATAGTAGTCATTCCCGTACCTTTGCATCCACGACGGCTGCGCTGGCGCGGATTCAATCAGGCCACTCAGCTCGCGCGCGGTTTTGCCGAAGAGTTGCAACTGCCCTGCAACGACATTGACCTGCGGCGGGTTCACCACACCAAGTCGCAAGCGCAGCTGCACGCGAGTGAGCGCAAACGAAACTTGCAGAATAGTTTTGTTTGGCGGGGTGGGGATTTGGCCGGCAGAAAGATTTTACTCATTGACGACGTCGCTACGACCGGCGCGACCCTGCAGGCGTGCGGGCAAGCTCTGCAGGCTGCCGGCGCCGCTGCAATTTGGGGTTTGGTGGTGGCGCAAAATTAGTTTTGACAACTGCGGGCTTTATGTTAGTATAAAAGATATGAAAATTCTCGTTTCAGGCTCATTAGCCTACGACAAAATCATGAATTTTCCGGGGTATTTCAAAGACCACATTTTGCCGGAAAAAATCCACGTGCTCAATGTCGCCTTTGTGGTGGAGGGACTGCGCGAGAGTTTCGGCGGCACGGCTGGAAACATTGCTTATTCATTAGCTCTGCTCAAAGAAAAGCCCATTGTCTTTGCTTGCGCCGGCAATGACTTTAACGGCTATCAGACCTGGCTTGACGAGCACAATATTGGCTTGAGTGCGGTGAAAATTATAGCGGATGAAAAAACCACTTTTGCCAGCATTGTGACCGATACGGCGGA
>MFGL01000002.1:0-17556 GCA_001778285.1 Candidatus Falkowbacteria bacterium RIFOXYC2_FULL_47_12 | reverse complement strand
GATACCTGATGTTGATTTTGCCATTATCGCTCCCGGCAACGTCAAAGACATGCAGCGCCTGCCCAAAATTTTTCGCGACAGAAACATTCCGTTCATCTTTGACCCTGGCCAGCAAATCGGCGCGTTGAGCGGAGAGGACTTGCGCAACGGCATCAAGGGCGCAAAAGTTTTTATTTCCAATGATTACGAGCTGAGCTTATTGATAAAAAAGACGGGCTGGAATGAGGCAGAGATTTTAAAGCACGCGGAAATAATCGTAACGACTCTGGGCGAAAAAGGCTCGCAGATAAAAACCGCCGACATCGGTCACAGCATCCCGCCGGCCAAACCCAAAGACGAGTCAGACCCGACTGGCGCGGGCGACGCTTACCGCGCGGGCTTTATCAAGGGCTTGGTTTCCGGCTGGCCCTTGGACATGGCCGGCCGTTTTGCCGGAACAATTGCCGCCTACACGGTGGAGTCACACGGCACGCAGACGCACCATTTCAGTCTGTCTGATGTGGCGCAGCGGCATTTTGATAATTTTAAAGAAGAATTACCCCTATGATATACGATATCAAAGATATCAATCTCGCTGAAGGAGGAAAGCGGCGCATTGCGTGGGCCGAGCGCGATATGCCGGTTTTAAAACAGGTGCGTGAGCGTTTTAGCAAAGAACAGCCGTTTACCGGTTTAAAAATGTCCGCTTGTTTGCATGTTACTTGCGAAACCGCGAATTTGGTCCGGACATTGCAGGCGGGCGGGGCGGAGATTGCGCTCTGCGCGTCCAATCCGCTGTCTACCCAAGACGATGTGGCGGCCTCGTTAGTGCAGGATTATCAAATTTCAGTGTTTGCAAAAAAAAGTGAGGACCGCGACACTTTTTTTCAGCATATTAAATCCGCAATCGCGCATAACCCGCAAATTACCATGGATGACGGCGCGGATCTGATTTCTAGCATTCACAAAGACAATCCGGAAATGTGCGCGCAAATTTTGGGCAGTATGGAAGAAACGACTACCGGTGTAATCCGTTTGCGCGCGATGGCGAAAGACGGCGCGTTAAAGATTCCGGTCGTGGCGGTCAATGATGCGAAAACGAAAAATTTATTTGACAACCGCTATGGCACCGGACAGTCAACATTGGACGGCATCATTCGCGCGACTGATATGTTAATTGCGGGTAAAAATGTAGTTGTCGCGGGCTACGGCTGGTGCGGTCGCGGTTTTGCGAATCGCGCGCGGGGAATGGGCGCAAAAGTCATAATTACTGAAATTGACCCCATCAAAGCGCTGGAAGCGGCGATGGATGGTTTTGCCGTCATGCCGATGCGCGCCGCGGCCAAAATCGGGGATTTGTTTTGCACACTGACTGGCGATATTCATGTCATTGACCGCGAACATTTTGCTTTGATGAAAGACGGCGCGATTGTTTGCAACTCCGGCCATTTTGACGTGGAGATAAATAAAATAGCGCTCAAAGAAATGGCAAGTGGAGTTAAACAAAACGTGCGCAATTTCGTAGACGAATATATTATTGACGGTAAAAAAATATACTTACTCGCTGAAGGCCGTTTGATTAATTTGTCCGCGGCCGAAGGGCATCCGGCATCGGTAATGGATATGAGTTTTTCAACCCAGGTGCTCGCGGCCGAGTGGGTGGTGAAGAACAAAGCGAACTTGCAACCGCAAGTTTATGACATTCCCAAAGAAATAGAAGATTACGTTTCCACTGTAAAATTAAAATCAATGGGAATAGCTATTGACGAATTAACGGCGGAGCAACAGAAGTATCTGCAGAGCTGGCAGGAAGGAACGTAACGAGAATTTCTAATAACAAATGTCTAATTTCTAAAAGCGGCCTTGAATGGCCGCTTTATTATGTGCACAGGTGAAGATTCAATAGTGTGCAAAGCGCACGCATTTGTTCATTGCATTAAGGAATGAGTTTGAGTGTTTTTTCAAAAATACTCCGGCCGTCTATCCAATAATCATTACGTACTTTACAGACATAGGGTTCTGTTCCCGCGGCGGTGTAACAGTAATCCCAGCCGGCGTGCGGATTGGGCCCGCCCCAAGCGTAGACATGCGTACTGTCGCGGGTGATTTCGATTGGAAAAAAGCATGGACCATCAAAACCCTCGCAATCATCCTTGTGAGCTTCAAAATACGCGATAGGCATTATGTCAAGCCATGCAATATTAATAACGCGCGCTGAATTCTCTTGCTCACTTAAACTGCCTATTAGTTTATTACCCTCTAAAGGTAAACCAAACCATATGACAGTCCCTGTTTCGTCTTTATCCTCTCGAACGACATACTTAGTCCAAGTTGATGGCATTTCAACTTGGAATCCAAATTTTTCGTTCCGGTAAAAATGTTCCGTATGAAGTTTGTAAGAACCGGCGCTCGCTTGTGTATCAGCAGTGAATTTGAAAGTGGAGAGAATTTGTTTAAATAAAGCTTCGGCTCGCACTAAAGACCCATCTCCATTAGAAGTATCATACTTAGAAAAGTGCATTAAGAATATATGATCCCTTCCAACAAGATAAGCATTAGGGGTCGGTGGTCCTCCCATGTCCCAGCTAACAACACTATAAAAAGCATTTCCTCCATTAATTGATATTTCCTCAGTATCTAAGTTGTCTTTCCTCTTCCTCATATACTCAGCATTCTTTTCTACAGAACTTTGAGAAATAAAATCAAGAAGCCCTGCCTCCATAAATAAAATACTATTACTCTCATTTGTGTCATGTAAATATAAAGAAAAATCTTTATTATCAACATCTAATATCCAATCTTGGGGATATTTAAATTCAAATCCATACGGAGTATTTACGTATGTTTTATAGACTGTATTGTCAGAAGTTTGTTGGCTAGTGCTTGGAACCGACTTTTTGATAAATATAAAATATCCTATCGCACTAATGAGGACGACAACCAAAACCACAAGCACTATGTTTGCAAAACCTTTTTGATTCATATTCATACGTGGTGCACCCGAGAGGAATCGAACCTCTATTACAAGCTCCGCAAGCTTGTGTCCTATCCGTTGAACGACGGGTGCCTGAATTTAAAAACAGGGCTGACACCCTGTTTTGGCTGTACGCTGTTGTTTGTTTCAAATTTTAAATAATTTTCCGAGTTGTTCGGAGAGCGGTTCGTTTTCTCGCTCCAAATCTTCCTGCAGGTAGTTTAGCAGAATGTCGCGAATTTTCAAGGGGTTCATATTGTCTAGCCCGATGGATAGGCGCGGCCGCAGGACGTTGTGGAATTCAAAGTAAAGCTTGCGCACGCCCTGGCGCGGCTTGTAGATGATGGAGAAATTTTTCAGTTCGTCGTAGTCAATGAATTTTTTGCCGATAATAAGGCCTTCGTCGGCAATGGCAAAGCCGACGGCATCCGGCTCACTGCCGTCGTGCAACATGGTAACCATGGCCGCGAGCACGATGATAACGACAAACAAGAAGTTGGCGCTCCAGAGCGCGTACAGCAAAACGATGACCGTTACGATTGCGGCGATGATATACCAGGTTTTGCTGCGCTCGTGTTTTTCGTACTCGGGCACGACCCAGCTTGCCAAAACATTGTCGGCGGAAAGTGGCGTTTTTTGCGTCGGCATAGGCTTGACGACAGGGGCATAATTCTTATATACTATAGTATAGCATAATTTGGGAAAGAGAGGAAAGAACGGCTTGCTCAACGATTTGGAGGAGCCTTTGTTTTTTAGGAAGGGTGACTGAGCGGTTTAAGGTAACAGTCTTGAAAACTGTCGTGGGTGTAAGCCCACCGTGGGTTCGAATCCCACCCCTTCCGCACTATGAATAAAATATATCCAGCAAAATTAAAAGCCGGCGATGAAGTGCGCGTCATCGCTCCTTCCCGTTCTCTCGCCATTGTTTCTCAAGAGACGCGAGATGTTGCGCAGCGCAGATTTGCCAATATGGGATTTAAGCTGATGTTTGGCAAGCATGTGGAGGAAAAAGACCTGTTCCTGTCTTCAAGCGTAGCCTCCCGTCTTGAGGATTTGCACGATGCATTTCGCGACCCAAACATCAAGGCCATCCTGACGGTTATCGGGGGCTTTAACAGCAATCAATTGTTGCGATACATAGACTGGCAATTGATTCAGAATAACCCCAAGATATTCTGCGGCTACTCGGACATCACCGCGCTTAATAACGCAATATTTACCACAACCGGTCTCGTATCTTATTCCGGCCCGCACTACTCTACTTTCGGCCAGGAACTATATTTTGATTATACGCTTGATTATTTTAAGAAGTGTCTGTGCGCCGACGATGCGTTCACCGTCAGCCCCAGCGGCCAGTGGAGCGATGACGCGTGGTACCGAAATCAAACCGACAGAAACCTGATTCGCAACGCAGGCTTTCTCGCCATTACCGAAGGCAGCGCTGTCGGAACCATCGTGGGGGCAAATTTATGCACATTGAATTTATTGCAAGGTACCGAGTATTTTCCTTCGTTAGTTGACGCCATGCTTTTTTTAGAAGATGATAATGAAAGTTTGCCGCACACTTTTGACCGTGATTTACAGTCATTAATGCATTTGCCCGATTTTCACGGCGTCAGAGGAATAGTGATGGGCAGGTTTCAGAAAGCAAGCAACATGACGACGGAGATGCTGGTGAATATTATAAAAACCAAAAACGAGTTAGATGGCATACCGATTATCGCCAACGTTGATTTTGGACATACTGACCCAAAAATAACCTTTCCGGTTGGCGGTGTTGCCAGTTTAACTGTTACCGGCGAAACAATTCAATTGGACATCACGAAGCACTAACACATGCCCCTTCAAGCCAAACAAATCGTCATAAATAATCTGCTCGTCAACTATTACCAGCAGGCGGGTGGAAAAGCGCAGCCGGTTTTGGTGTTTTTGCACGGCTGGCGCTCGGAAGGAATGATTTGGCAAAAAGTTATAGAAAAATTGCCGGAATGCAATGTGTATGTTCTGGATTTGCCCGGCTTTGGCCGCTCGCAGACCCCGCAAAATTTCACACTGCAGAATTACGCGGATGTTGTAGATGCGTTTATCAAAAAGTTTGATTTAAAAAATATCGTTTTAGTCGGCCACTCGTTTGGCGGACGCATTGCCATTAAGCTCGCGGCGCGCACACCGGCGTATTTGCAAAAAATTGTACTCGTGAATAGTGCGGGCATGCGCGGCATTGCACCGGCGCGAACATTCAAAACAGTTCTTGCCAAAATCGCAAAGCCATTTTTTGTCTTGCCGTTTTTGCAGTCAGCGCGTAAAAAGATTTATACCGCGCTGGGAAGCGAGGATTACGTAGCTACGCCGCAATTGCAACGGACGTTTGTAAATATTATCAATGAAGACCTTACGCCGCTGCTTGCAAAAATCATACAGCCAACTCTTTTGGTGTGGGGAGAAAACGACGCAGACATCCCGCTTACGCAGGCGCGCATCATGGAACGAAACGTTCCCGGCTCAAAGCTGGTAATTCTGTCGCAGGCCGGACACTTTAGTTTTTTGGACCAACCGGAAATATTTAGTCAAGAGTTAAAAAATTTTTTAATAGCTAAAAATTAGCTTGGTTCCCCAGAATCACAATTTGTATATTGGTTCCCCAGAATCACAATTTGTATATTTGTATAGGATTTGTAATTTGTAAGGGTTTATGAAATTTTCACCACACAATATTATCATCTATCAACTCTATTTGTTGCAGCTGGAAAGTTACGACCTGCGGCGTTTTTGGCCGAGTCTGTGGCGGCAGGGTTTGCGTGCGCGCGAAATGCGCAAGTCTTTGGCCTGGACTATCAAGATGAAAAGTATCGCGGCAGTGAGTACGTTGCTCTACGTCATCGCGATTCTATTCATCATATATATTAGTTTGTTGTTTAACCCGTCCGGGATTGTGTTCACATTCATTGCCCTCGCCGCCATTCTTTTGGGCTGGTGCTTGTTCGGCGTGTGGGCGTGCGGCGCGGTCATAGCTCTGCAGCCCCTTGATTACGTCCTGAAACGCCGTATTATCAAGGCGGCGCGGCAGAAAATGAAACAGCATCCACAGGTAAAAATCATCGGCATTGCCGGCAGTTACGGCAAAACCACCATGAAAGAAATAATAGCCACGATTTTAAGTCAGCATTATCAGGTATTAAAAACCGAGGCGAATAAAAATACGCCCTTGGGAATTGCACAGGTCATTTTGGAAAAATTAACGCCGGAGGTACAGATATTTATTGTTGAGATGGGTGCTTACCAGCGCGGCGACATCAAAGACCTCTGTAGCGTTGCCTGTCCGCACATCAGCATCCTCACCGGCATTAACGAGAGTCATTTGGAGCGCTTCGGCAATATGGAAAATACCATAGCGGCAAAGTTTGAAATTATCACCGGCGCGCGTACTGAGGCGGCGGTTTTGTTAAATGCCGACGACGAACTGATTTCAAAACACTATCAGGACTACGTGCAAGATAAACAGGTGAGTTTTTACAGCGCGTATAACGACAAGCGCTGCGACTACCGCGTCATTGACCGGCGTTTCATTCCCGAAACATTAGTACAGTGCGCCGATATTATGCACAAGATTGATTCGCTCGGCGCCGTGAAAACGCCGCTTCTGGGCGAGTACATTTTCGGCGATATCATCGCGGCCATTATCGTCGCGCGGCAGCTGCAGATGCCCACCGAAGAAATTCGGCACGGCATTGCCGCTTTGCAGCCGATTCCGCACCGGTTGCAGCCCATTAGGGGGCAAAACGACATCCTGGTCATTGACGACAGTTACAACGGCAGTGCGCACGGCGTTGAGGAGGCTATTCGCGTGCTGGAGCGTTTCAAAAATCGGCGCATCCTCTTTGTCACGCCCGGCTTAGTTGAAACCGGCGAACGCGCTCGTTCGCTCCATTGCCATATCGGCAAACGGCTGGCGCGCGCGGTGAATCTCGTTATCTTAATTCAAAACAGCGTTACGCCCTATATTGCACAGGGGCTGCTGGATGCCGGTTTTGCCAAAGACAATATTCTGTATTTTAAAACGGCTCTTGAGGCGCATCGCGAAATTCAGAAGCTAACGAAGAAAAATGATGTGGTGTTGTTTCAAAATGATTGGCCGGATAACTATATATAATCCTACGAATTACAAATTTAGTACGAATTTACGAATATATCTTCATACTCTTTACGCTATGATGTGAGCGCGGTGTGAAATATTTCAAATATTCATAAACGGATCATTCGTACATTCGTACTAAATTCGTAATTCGTAGGAGTAAAATTTATTTAAATCACACGCATATGAACATAGGAGTATTTTTCGGTTCACGCTCACCCGAGCACGACGTATCAATCATCACCGGCGAGTTTATCATTTCCGGCTTGAAAAAGCTGGGTTACGAAGTAACGCCGGTTTATTTGGATAAAACCGGACGCTGGTTTTTGGAGCAGGGGCTTGATAAGCTGTCTTTTTTTAAGGACGGCGGGAATTTAGACAAGCTAAAATCGTCTTATTTGGATTTGGAACAATCCCGCGGCAAGATGGTTTTTAAACAAAAAAGAATATTCGGTAAAGAAGTTATTATTGATTTGGCGTTTCCGGCGTTTCATGGCCAAAACGGCGAAGACGGCACGATGCAGGGTGTGTTCGAACTCTGCAATGTGCCGTATGCCGGCTGCGACGTGGCGTCTTCAGCGATTGCCATGGACAAGGTTTTAACCAAAGAGCTGTATCGGTCGCACGGTATTGCCACGACAAAATTTGTTTCTTTTTTCGCCGGTGAGTTTGGCAAAAGCAAGGCAGAAGCGCTGGACAAAATGGCTGATTTGAAATATCCGCTGTTTGTGAAGCCGGCGCGTTTAGGTTCATCCATTGGCATTACGAAAGTAAAAAATAAAGCCGAGCTCATACAGGCAATTGAAGTGGCCTTGCACTATGAAATAAAAATTTTAGTAGAAGAGGGGGTGGAAAATTTAATGGATGTGACTTGCGCGGTGTTAGGCAATGACGAACCGCAAGCGTCAGTTTTGCAGGAATCTCTATTCGGGGACGATTTATTTTCTTATGAAGATAAATATTTGGAAGCCGGCGGCGCGCAACTAGGCAACGCGAAAGATAAACTGGTTATTCCGGCGCGGCTTGACGAGGGAACAACTCGTTCCACGCAGGAATTAGCTCTGCGCATTTTTAAATTGTTCGGCTGTTCCGGCACGGCGCGCGTTGATTTTTTGTATGACAAAAAAAATCAGGTCATGTACGCGAACGAAATCAATACTTTGCCTGGAACGCTATATCATCATCTCTGGAAAAAAAGCGGCGTGGAGTTTGCAGAGTTGTTAAAAAAATTAATTGAGCTGGCGCAGGAAAAATATACGGAAAAGAAAAAATTGACATCCAGTTTTGAATCTAAAATTTTAGAGCAGGCGAATTCATTAAAATTAAAACAACAAAGCTAAGGCTATGAATTCACTTTCGCGGGTGGAAATAAATACTTCGGCAATACGGAATAATATCCGGCAATTCAGAAAAATTTTACCGAGAAATTGCAAGATTGCCGCGGTGATAAAAGGCAATGCCTACGGCCACGGGATGATTCCCTTGGCCGCATTTTTGCAAAAAAATAAACTGGCGGAATACGTGGCGGTTGCCAATGATTTGGAGGCGTTACGTTTGCGCGCCGGTAAAATAAAATTACCCGTCATTGTTTTAAGTTATTGGGACGAGAAGAATTTACCGGCTTTGGTAGAGAATAAAATTGAGCTGGGAGTGTATGGTGCGGAACAAATTAAAACATTGACGGATTTTGTAGAGACGCGATATATCGCGTCTCTACCGGCGACCGTGAAAATTCATTTAAAAATTGACACTGGTATGCACCGGCTGGGTTTTGCTCCCGAAGAAATTGAACGCGTTGTCGCCGCCATACAAGCTACGCCACAGCTCACAATCCAGGGAATTTTTTCTCACTTCGCCGTAGCTGATGAAGATGCAATTTTTACGAAAAAGCAGCTACGGCAATTTAATGACGTAGTTGCGAAAGTCACCAAACGTGGTAAGCTGCCTCTGTTGCACATTGCCAATTCAGCCGGCTCTTTGTTTATGCAAAACCAAGATTGCAATTTAGTAAGAATAGGCATCGCTCTGTATGGGCTGGAGCCGGCGGCAAAAAATTCGCAATTTAATTTAAAGCCGGCGCTGTCGTGGAAAACGCGCGTCATTCAGCTGAAAGATGTGAAAGCCGGTGAAAAAATAAGCTACGGCTTAACGTATGAATTTATAAAAGACACGCGCGTCGCTGTGCTGCCCATCGGTTACGCCGATGGTTACGACCGAAAACTTTCCAACTGCGGCGAAGTAATAATTAGAGGGAAACGTTGCCCGGTGCGCGGACGGGTGTGCATGAATTTAACCATGGTGGAAGTTGCTAGCAGCGTGAAAGAAGGCGACGAAGTTGTTTTGATTGGCAGGCAGGAAAGTGAGGAAATTACCATCAATGAATTGGCGGAAAAAATTGGCACGATAAATTATGAAGTGGTAACTAGGATAAATCCGGAGATAGAAAGAATATACACCTATGGACCAAAAAGACGAAATAAAATCAAAAATTGATTTGGTTGAATTCATTCGCGAGTACGTGCCGCTCAGAGCCGTCGGCGTGAATTTTACGGCGCGCTGCCCGTTTCATCAGGAAAAAACGCCTTCGTTCGTCGTTTCGCCCGAGCGTCAAATCTGGAAGTGCTTTGGTTGCGGCAAAGGCGGGGACGTGTTCAGTTTTATTATGGAAATGGAGGGCTTGAGTTTTGTGGAAGCCTTGCGCGAGCTCGCGCCCAAAGCCGGTGTTACCCTGCGCCGGCAGAACGCGCGCGAAGCCAGCCAGCGCAACCGTCTGCTTGACTGCACGGAGCTGGCCGTTTCATATTACCATAGAATTTTGCTGGAAAGTCCGCAAGCACAGCCCGCGCGCGACTATTTAACGCGGCGGGGCTTAAGTGAACAAACCATAGAAGAATTTAAAATTGGCTACAGTTTTGATAGCTGGGATGGCTTGTATCTTATGTTGCGCAAAAAAGGTTTTACCGACGCGGATATTTTTTTGGCCGGTTTGACGGTCAAAAAAGATAAGGGCTTGGGTTATTACGACCGTTTTCGCGGGCGCATTATGTTTCCGATTTTTGACGTGAACGGCAATGAGCTTGGCTTTAGCGCGCGCGTCAGTCCCGAGCGGGAAGCGACCGAAAAGATGGGTAAATACATCAATTCACCCCAGACGCAGATTTACGATAAGAGCAGCGTTTTGTTCGGTCTGGACAAGGCCAAACATGCCATCCGGCAGGAGGATGCGGCCATTGTCGTTGAAGGGCAAATGGATGTTATCTCGTCGCATCAGGCCGGTTTCAAAAATGTAGTGGCCAGTTCCGGCACCGCTTTGTCCGCTAACCAAGTGAAAATGATTAAACGTTATACCAATAATATTTTATTTTCGTTTGATGTTGATGTGGCGGGGGTGTCCGCCGCTAATAGACAAATAGAAGAAGGCAAAGTTCAAGAAGTGGTTAGAAATGCCCGGATAGTTGATGGTGAAGATAGATTGGGGAGAACACATAAATATATTTATCCGGCTATGAGTCAAGAGGTAAATATTAAAGTTATACAAGTACCGGGCGGAAAAGACCCGGACGAATGCATTCGCCATAATCCCGATGATTTCCGGCAGGCTATAAAAAGCGCGCAGAGTATCATTGATTATTACTTCAGTCAAATATTCAATGGTTTGGATACAAATAAGGTGGAAAATAAAAAGCAAGCCGCCGCTAAAATACTGTCAGTAGTGACGCACATCGCGAGTAGCATTGAACAAGACACCTGGCTGCGGCGTCTCTCGGAAGTGCTGTTTGTACACGAAGATTCTTTGCGCGAGATACTGCGCCGTCGCTATCGGGAGCGCCGGCCGATGCGAAAGTCTGATTCCCCCGCAGCGCAGACATCGCGCCGCGCGTCCCAAAATCAAGCCGAGGTTTTAACGGATTCGCTTTTGGCGCTGATGTTGAAATTTTTTACCTACTTTGAGCAGGCTGTGCGCATGGTTACGCCGGAGATGCTCGCCGGCGCGCTGCGCCAAACTTTTTACAAAATGCTCGTTATTTATTATAATAGCAATAGCCACCACCGTGACGTTTTTGAGAGTTCGCATTTCAACGCGTGGCTTGCCCACAACATCAAAGACGAACAAGACCTTGTCAGTCTGGCTGAATTGGCGGATACATTGTTGCTTTTAGCTGACAAGGATTTTTATGATTTGGAGCCGGCGGCTGCCCGCGCCCAGCTGCAGCACATCGCGGCTCACCTCAAGCGCCAACAACTGTCAGTGCGCCTCCTGCAGCTCGAGCAAGCATTGGCCGCTGCCGAGCGCGGCGGCGGCCGGGAGGCAACGGAGCATCTTTTGGCGCAGTGCGCGGCCGTGAATAATGAAATAAAAAGTTTAACCGTACAATAAAATGCCTATGACCGCGAACGCAAAAAAGAAAAAAAACGCAAAATTCGGCCGCCGAACGCTGGCGTCCGCCCTGAAACGTACGGCCAGGCCAGGCACTGCCAAAGCCGCGCCGGCGAAACGTACTTTCGCGCATCCGCCAAAAGCGGCGTTCAAGAAACGCAACGCCAGCGAGGCGCCGGTGCTGCCGCCGAACGAAGCAGTGCTGCAGAATTTGCTCGCCAAGGGACGTTCGCGCGGCTTTGTGACTGAAACTGAACTGCTCTACGCGTTCCCGCGGCTGGAAAGCTATATTTTTGATTGTGAAATTTTTTTTGAAGAACTCAATAAAAACGCGATTCAGGTCATTGAAAACACAGAAAATTTTTTGAGTCTGGATTTCGGCGGGGAGGGGGGCAGAAACGAAAGCAAACTCAAAGAATTCATGACCAGCGTGCAGAACAAAAAGAAGTTTGACATAACTGAATTTGCCGCCGACTCCATTCAGATGTATCTGCGCGAAATCGGCAAGGTGCCACTTCTCTCCAACGTCGAAGAAATTGAGCTCGCTAAGCGCAAGGAGCGCGGCGACCAGGAGGCCGCGAGCCGCCTCATTACGGCAAACTTGCGTTTGGTTGTCTCCATTGCCAAAAAATTTGCCGGCGCGCGCGGGCTCTCACTGCTTGATTTAATCCAGGAGGGAAACATTGGCCTGTTCAAGGCTGTGGATAAGTTTGAGTACCGCAAGGGGTATAAGTTTTCCACGTACGCGACCTGGTGGGTGCGCCAGGCCATCACCCGCGCGATTGCGGATCAGTCGCGCACGATTCGCATCCCCGTGCACATGGTTGAGACCATTAACAAGTTCCAGCAGGTTGAGCGCCAGCTGATTCAGGATTTGGGCCGCGAACCCATGCCGGAGGAAATCGCGGCCGAAATGGGCGAGGAGCTGGATAAGGTTCGCCACATCATTAAAATTTCCCAAGATACCATTTCACTAGAAACGAGCGTGGGCGATGACGACGAGGATTCAACACTTGAAGATTTCATTGAAGACGTCAAAAACGTGACGCCGGACCGGGCCGCGGCCTTGAAGCTTTTGAAAGACTATGTGAAAGACATTATCAAAGACCTCTCGCCGCGCGAGAAGAAAATTTTGGAAATGCGTTTTGGCTTGATTGACGGCGTCGCGCACACGCTGGAAGAGGTGGGGCAGGAGTTTGAAGTCACGCGCGAACGCATCCGCCAAATTGAGGCCAAGGCACTGGAAAAAATTCAAAAGATTAAAGGCATTGAAAAATTAAGGGACTATTAAGCCAACTCATCCAGCTTCTTCACCAAATCTTCTTTGCTGCGCACGCCAATCATGCGCTCAACCTCTTCGCCGTTTTTGAAAAATATAATTGTCGGGATGCTTGAGACGTTGTATTTCTCGGCCGTAGCCTGGTTTTCATCAACATTGAGTTTGCCGATAGTTGCTTTCCCACTCATGTCTTTGGCGACCTCTGTAATAATCGGTCCCATCATTTGGCAGGGCCCGCACCACGGCGCCCAGAAGTCAACGAGTGTTGGCTTTTTATTTTTTAAAACTTCAGTTTCAAAGTTCGCGTCGGTTATGGTTAATTCAGGCATAATTTTATTATTTAGTAAAAAATTTTGTAGGATTATTATAACGCATCTTTTATTTTCCCGCAACTCTTTTCCGCATCTCCATGTGACTCGTCTGCAAAAGCCCCAGCAACTTGCTCTCGTCCACCAGCTGGTGGCGGCGATTTTTGATGATGAAGCGGCCGTTAATCATGAGGTCGCGCACGGTGCGGCCGCCATGAGTAATGATGTTGCCTAAAAGCGTCATGGGCTCATTTTGGTCGTAAGGAATGCAGCCGCGGTCTTTGAGCTTCCAAAAATTAATGTCGGCCTTGAAGCCCGGCGCGATGCGGCCGCGGTCAGACATACGCAACACACGCGCGCCGTTGCTCGTGAGCATTTTAAACAGCGAGGAAAATTTTACCGTGCGCTCGTAGAGGTGGGAAATGCGTGTCTGGTAGGCTTCAGTAAGCAGGTCCAGACGATTTTTTGATACAACACTGTCTGTTCCCAATGATATGCGGGGAAATGCGCCGGCCTCTTCAAAATCCCAAAATTTAAAGGTCCCGCTTTTGTGAATAATATTAGAGGTGGGTAAGTGAGCAATGCCCACGTGACTCTTAGCGAGCGTATGAATTTCTTCGGTAGTGAGATGCAACACGTGTGAGGCGAGTGAGTGCTCATTGAGCAGGCCGTATTTTTCCAACAGCGCCGTTTCACGTATGCCATGTTTTTTGACAGTTTCTTCAGCTACGTAGACGCTCTCAGCCATATGAAAGGTCACTAAGGCATCGTGGCGTTCGACCAGGTTACTAATTTTTTTAAGCGCTTCGGTGGGTGTTTTGTAGAGGTAATGGAGCGATACGGCCGGGATGGATACGTAGTGTGCATGATTAGAAAAGAGACGCTCCACCATTTCCGGTGTATTGCTAGGCCGGGAATTGGAAACCGCGCTGACTGCATTGATGGTAGTGTGGCCGGTCATGACGGTGCCGGTTTCAATCGCATCAAAACTGGGTCCGTGACTCAGTGTGACGGTAATGCCACTCTTTTGCTGCTCAGTAATATCACCGATGGCGGCAAATATTAGAGCCTCCTCCGTTTCATATTGCTGCCAAACGGCCATCGCGGCAATTGTTTCATCAATACTCTCGCCCTCATCAAGCATCATCGCCGAGCGCATCAAATACATATGGCTATGCGCATGAGTGTTGATGAAACCGGGCATGAGAACCGTGCCGCCGCGTTTGCCCGCGTCGTAGACGATGTCAAAGTTATCAAGGTTGACGGTGCTCGCCGGCAGGACAGCGGTGATGGTATCGCCGTCAATAATGATAGAGTGGTTTTGTAAAACTTGCACCTTGTCATATTCATCACAGGTAAAAATAAACGGCGCGTTATGGATGAGCGTTCGTTTGCCGTTCACGTCGCGAATACTGTGGCGGCTGTGTTCGCCCTCGTAGTCAATGCTCTGGTGTTGCGGCGATAGTGCGGATTGTAGTTCGTTGTTCATATTTTATTCCTACGAATTACGAATAGGTACGAATGTACGAATATACCTTCATCTCAAAATAAGGCATTCGTATATTTGTATCTGATTTGTAATTTGTAGGATTATTCCCACTGGACCGTTCCTGGCGGTTTGTTGGTGACGTCGTAGAATACATAAGATATTTTTTTAGTGGCTAGTATTTCTTTGACTATGTCCGCCAATAGCTTTGTATCCATGCGATAAAAATTGACCGTCATTAAATCGCGGGTGTTGATGGGGCGCAGTACGATGGATTCGCAGCCTTTTTCATCAACCAAGGGAATGAGCACCACTGGAAATTCCCAGATTTTATCGTACAGGCCGTTATTGCTGACCGCACGCATCACAATATCGTCAATGGCGCACGCCACGGCCACTCTCTCACGGGTAAGATATAAATTTCGTTCAGATAGTTTGAGGTCGGTTTGTTGGGCAGGAGGATTTAATAATACGATAACTCGGTTTATCCCTTTCACAGCATTCGTCGTATCAGAAGAAATTTCATCTAAGGCATTCCAGTCGCGTTCGCCCCACACCACCAGCGGGTGCGCGTAGGTGCGGTTGTCGCCCTGCACGCCAACTGATTTGATTAGCAGAACGCGTTGCGCAAGTCCGGGGTATTTTGTAGCAAAGAATTTGTCCGCTTCGCTCTGAATTGCGCTGACGTCATCGGTTTTATTTTGCTGATGGCAGAGGCAGCGAATGGCCAGGCCCGGGCCCGGGAACGGGTGGCGATCAATTAAATTATCCGGCAGGCCGAGTTTTTTTCCGATCAGGCGCACTTCAAATTTGTAAAAATCAATCAGCGGTTCAATGACTTTGCCTTCAGCAATCATTTTTTTAATGGCATCCACGCGGTTGTGGTGGGTTTTGATTTTTTGCGCATTTTTGGAGCCGCCGCTTTCAATGATGTCGGGATAAATCGTGCCTTGGCCCAAAAGCCACTCATCGCCGTTCAGCCCTAGTTTTTTAAGCTGTTCGTCTTTGACATCCAAAAACGTCTGGCCGATGATGGCGCGCTTCTGCTCCGGTTCATAGATATTTTTTAAATTATGAAAGAAAATTTCGGACGCGTCAACGGCGCTGAAGTTATGTATGCCGGCTTGCGCGAACGCCTGTTTGATTTCGTCTGATTCGCCGTGCCGCATAAAACCGGTGTCAATGTAGAGTCCTCGCACCCGCGCTTCTCCCAGGGTTTTGGTCAAAAGCGTAAAGGCGACCGAAGAATCAACCCCGCCGCTGACTAAGATAAAGACTTTCTTGTTGCCGACTTGTTTGCGAATGCTTGCTTCAAGTTCAGCGACAATATCTTCAATGTGCCAGTTCTGCTCGGCGTTGCAAATATCCAAAACGAAATTTTTTAAAATCGTTACGCCAGCTTCGGTGTGGTCAACTTCAGGATGGAACTGCAGGCCGTAGAAGCGATGCGTTTCATCAGCCATGGCCGTAATCGGACAATCGTTTGTTTCACCAATTTTTTTAAAACCTTCCGGCAGTTTGCTCACCGAATCGCCGTGACTCATCCAGACCGTGGTGGCATTTTTTATATTTTTAAAGAGGCGGTTCCGTGATGTTGCAGAATCGCCTGCAGAAAAAATAAGCTTCGCGCGGCCGTACTCGCGCACCAGCCCGGGTTTTACCTCCCCGCCCAAAAGCTGTCCCATTAATTGATGCCCGTAGCAGATGCCCAGAATCGGTTTGTTGAGCGCAAATATTTTTTTATCAACGGTGATGGCGTTTTCATCGTAGACGGACTGGGGTCCGCCGGATAAAATAATGCCGCTCACATCCGGCGGCAGGGCGTGCGCGGAAACGTCGTGCGGATAAATTTTTGCCAGAACGTCCAATTCGCGAATGCGGCGCGTGATGAGGTGCGTGTACTGGGAGCCGAAGTCAAGAATAGCGATGTGTTGCATAGAGTTGTTGATTTGCCTGAAATAGGTTAGAATACTGTAATAATACTCATAATTTTTTTTCTATGCAAGAAATGTACACTTTTAACGATGTTTTACTCGTTCCACAGTATTCGGACATTCTGCCCGGCGAAGTTAGTTTGGACAGCGCTTTTTCCCGCAACATCCGGCTGCGTTTGCCCATCGTGAGCGCGCCTATGGATACCGTTACCGAGCACGAGATGGCCATTGCTTTGGCGCTTTGCGGCGGCATTGGCATTATCCACAAAAATTTTTCTGTGGCTGAGCAGGCGCGCGCAGTGGAGCTCGTTAAGCGCTTTGAAAACGGTTTTATCCGCAAGCCGGTAACCGTTCTGCCCGATGACACGATTGCGCAGGTGTACGCCATTCGCCGTGATAAGGGCTACAAGAGCGCGCCGGTCGTTGACGAAGCCGGCACATTGGTCGGCATCATCGGCAAATTAGATTATTTCTGGCCGCATGACAAAGACAAAAAAGTCCGAGACGTGATGGTACCGCGCGCGGATATGGTGGTTGCTCCGCCGTCAACGACGCTGAAAAAAGCTAACGACATTATCCGCATCAAAAAATTATCCGTGTTGTGTCTGGTGGATGGCGCTGACAAACTCACAGCCATTGTCACGCGCAAGGACTTGGAAAAGAACGAACTCTACCCCGCAGCCAATAAGGCAAACGACAAGAGCTTGCGGGTGGGCGCGGCTGTCGGCGTGGGTCGGGAAGCGCAGGAGCGTGCGCGCGCTCTCGCTGAAAAAGGCGTTGACGCGCTCGTGGTGGACACGGCGCACGGGCATTCCCGCAGCGTGATAGAAACGATTAAAACTTTCAAGAAAGATAAGAATTTAAAATCAGTTGATATTGTCGCCGGCAATGTTGCCACCGCCGCCGGCGTCAAAGCGCTCATTGCCGCTGGCGCCGACGCGGTCAAGGTGGGTATCGGACCCGGCTCCATTTGCACCACGCGCGTTGTAGCCGGTATTGGCGTTCCTCAGCTCTCGGCGGTTTTGGCGGCCGCAGCCGGCCGGGGCAAAACCGGAGTTCCCCTGATTGCCGACGGCGGCGTTCGCT
>MFGL01000001.1:1904-16877 GCA_001778285.1 Candidatus Falkowbacteria bacterium RIFOXYC2_FULL_47_12 | reverse complement strand
TCAGTTTTGATGTGGAGAAAGTGCAGACGCTGCTTTTGCTCATTGTTGGCATGTTTATCAGCGAGCAAATCGGTTCGCTCGTATCCTATATCAGAGACCGTCTCATTTTTAATACACTCATTGAAATAGAGTACTATCTGCCGGTGCGCGCCCAGCAAAAATTGGTTTCGCTGTCGTTGAGTTATCATGAGCGCGAAAATACCGGCAACAAAATTACCAAAATTCAGCGCGGCGTGGATAAGATTGACGACTTATTGGCGAACCTGTCTTGGGAGGTCGTGCCGACTTTAATCCAGTTGGTCGCCACGTTTGTTATTTTGTTAGTGGTGGATTGGCGTTTCGGCGTATCATTTTTATTATTTGCGCCTTTGTTCATATTGGTGACGTATCGGGTCAACAAAAAACTCTATCCCATCCGCAAGCAGCGCTACAAAGACTACGAGGATGCTTCCGGCAAACTCGGACAGTCCATTATCAATATCAATACTGTCCAGTCATTCGTGCAGGAAAAACGTGAAACCCGCGAGTATGAACACATCCAGTCAATGGTGCGTTTCAATGAACTCAAAGAGTGGTTTTCGCTCCTGCGCACAAACGTCGGCAGAAATTTCATCATTGATACCGGCCGCGTGAGCATACTGCTCTTAGGAATTTATTTAGTTTCCATCGGGCAGGTGACGATTGGAACGTTAGTCTTCATTATTACTTTGTCGGAAAAAGCATACTTTTCACTCTACCGGCTCTCACGCTTCTACGACAAAATTGAAGAGGGCACCGAGGCCGTTGACCGCTTCATGAGCGTTACCAACGAGCGGCCGGAAATAGTAAATTCAGCACACGGCCTGAAACCAAAAAATATCCGCGGTGAAATTGCGTTTGAAAATTTAACGTTTGCCTACGACGAGAGCCACGAGCCGGCGTTGAGAGATGTGAATTTTAGCGTCAAAGAAGGGTCAACGGTTGCGCTCGTAGGCCCGTCCGGCGGCGGCAAGACAACCGTGGTACGCATGATATACCGCCACTACGACCCGCAGAAAGGCGCGGTGCTCTTGGACGGCATTGACTTGCGCAAATATGACCTCTATCATTTTCGCTCGGCCATCGCTATCGTGCCGCAGGAGGTGGAAATTTTTAACAGCAGCGTGCGCGACAACATCGCGTATGCCAAACCAAAAGCGACGTTTGCCGAGGTAAAGCGCGCGGCCAAAATCGCTAACGCCGATGAATTCATCCACCATCTCAAAGACGGTTACGACACCGAGGTGGGGGAGCGCGGCATTAAACTTTCCGGCGGCCAGCGCCAGCGTCTCGGTATCGCGCGCGCCATTTTAGCCGACCCCAAGATTTTAATTTTTGACGAGGCCACGAGCAACCTTGACTCACGCTCAGAGAAATTGATTCAGGAAGCCATGGAGCGCGTAGCCCGTTCGCGCACGGTTATTCTCATCGCCCACCGGCTCTCAACAATTCGGCACGCCGATAAAATTTTAGTTTTTGAAAACGGACAACTGGTTGAAGAGGGGAGTCATGACGAGCTCAAAGATGCACGCGGCGGCATGTATGCGCGGCTTTTGCATTTGCAACAGTTAGGAGACGTTGATTAAAGTGTCATTTGAATTTTCGTATAGTCATGGTATAGTGTAGGCATGCAAATATTGGAAAAATTACAGGAAAAACTGGGCAACAGCGTACAGGAAAAGGTTGCACTCGCGCAGTATTCCACGTTTAAACTCGGCGGGCCGGGGCGGTATTTTTTTATTGCCAAAACATCTGATGATATTGTCAGAGCCGTCACCGCGGCCAAAGAATTGAATTTGGAGATATTTTTGTTGGCTGGCGGCAGTAATTTGTTGATTGCCGACGACGGGTTTGACGGCCTGGTTATCAAGGCGGAAAACAAAAACATCAGCGTAGAAACACAATATGTAGAGGCGCATTGCAATGCGTCTCTACAGAGGAGAGGCGGCATATTTATCAAAGCCGAAGGCGGCGCAAGCTGGATGGATTTTGTCAATTTTACCAAGGAAAATTCTCTGACCGGCGCGGAGTGGGGCGCAGGTATTCCGGGCACGGTCGGCGGCGCGGCGCGCGGCAATGCCGGCGCTTTTGGCCGGAGCGTTCACGAAATTATTAAAAGTGTGGAAGTTTTGGACAGCGAAACCACCGCGGTAAAAACATTGATAAACGCCGAGTGCTCGTTTGACTATCGCGAGAGCATTTTTAAAAAAAATAAAAATTTAATTATTCTGAACGCGACGTTTCAGCTGCAAAGAGGGAACAGAGCGAGTATAGAGAAAGAAATGAATGAACGCATAGCGTATCGCAAAAATTCCCAGCCCTGCCTGCCCTCGGCCGGCTGCACGTTTAAAAATATCATTATTACTGATGAAATTAAAAAGAAACTAATAGAAACTATAGAAACGAAAGAACTTGAGGCAAAAATCAAAGGCGGTAAGCTCGGTTCCGCTTTTCTCATTGACAAAGCCGGTTTGAAAGGATATCAAATCGGCGGCGTGAAAGTTTCCGACGAGCATGCCAACTTCATTGTCAAAGTTGACGACACGGCCAAAGCCGATCACGTCATTCAGCTTATCAGTTACATCAAACAGCAAGTGCGCGACAAATTCGGCATTCAATTGCAGGAAGAAGTGCAGTATGTGAGATATGGTCACTAAACTAATACAAAACGAATAACCACAAATCACAAATAGTATAGTAATGATAAACATTTTAGGCATTAACATTTCAACTGATTCTAAGCGGGAGATTTTACAAAAAATCTCTTCGTTTTTATCGTCCGCCTCGCAGGGAGGTGATGGCCATTACATTGTTACGCCCAATCCGGAATTCCTGCTCGCGGCCCAGCACGACGAGGAATTTTTTTACATTTTAAATAAAGCTGACATCGCGGTGCCGGACGGAGTCGGCTTAAGTTTGGCTGCTCTGGCAATGGGAAAAGTTATCAGGCGAATTTCCGGCATTGATTTAATTTTTGATATTTGTGAAATAGCCGAACAAAAAGGCAAGTCAATATTTTTGCTCGGCGGCGGGGAAGGAGTGGCGCGACAAGCGGCTGACAAATTGAAAAATCTTTATCCAAAGTTAAAAATTGCCGGCGCAGAAATCGGCTTGCGAGTCGGTGAGTGGGAGATTAAAAACGGCTTATGGACAAGAGGTGAACCGCAAAATAAAAATTTAGAATTAAAAATAAACGAAGCAAGGCCGGATATAATTTTTGTGGCGTTTGGACACAGCAAGCAGGAAAAGTGGATTTGGCACGCTCTCATTGGCAAGGGGAGGGGAGCCATGCAATCATCTTTTGTAAAAATAGCGATGGGCGTGGGCGGCAGTTTTGATTTTATCAGCGGCAAAATAAAACGCGCGCCAAAAGTTTTCAGATTATTGGGAATGGAATGGCTCTGGCGGTTATTGCAGGAGCCGCGAAAGCGCCTGCCGCGCATTTTTAATGCGGTTGTAAAATTTTCGTATGAATTTTTCAAGTGGCGTTTTGTCAAACCGTTTTTGTATCGTCCGAACGTGGCCTGCTTGCTTTTTAAACGTGAAGGTGGCAAAATCAAAGTATTATTAGCTGAACGGCGCGATCAAACCGGCCATTGGCAACTGCCGCAAGGGGGAACGGACGGTGAGGATTTAGCAAGTGCCGGCGCGCGGGAACTGCGTGAGGAAATCGGCACAGACAAATTTAAAAAAATCGCGACATTTAAAAATTTGTATTATTATGACTTTGGTGAGGAAACAGGCAGGGCAAACGTATTAGCCAAAAAAATTCGCGGTTACAGAGGACAAAAGCAGGGACTCTTCGTTGCCGAATTTACTGGACGGGACAGTGAGATTACCATAAATTATTGGGACCATCGCGCCTGGAAGTGGGTTGCTCTGGAAGACGTTGTTGACGCGGTGCATCCGGTGCGCAAAGAAGCGACAAAAATTTTTATGGAAAAATTTAAAAAATTATAAAGAAGGAGAAATTATGATTTTTTTTCACCGCAAATCAAATTGGCAACTCAAAAAATACCTCTACATTGCCAATGACATCACGAGCGCGCTGTTGAATAAAGAAAAACAAAAAGAAGACAAGCGCGTGCGCAACCTCACCATCGCCTTAATTATTTTGGCGATTGTCCTCGTAGTTTCATTTGCTTACAACGTGTATTTAGTAACCGGAGCGTAGTTTGACAAGTTAAGAGGCCGTGCTATAGTAAGAATGTAAGAAATTCTTACTTACTAATTTTATTCTTTATGACCACCATCGTCAAGGCAACCAGCAAAGGGCAAATCACCATTCCTATGAGTTGGCGTAAACAATTTGATACCAATCAATTTATTTTAAAATGTCAAGGTGATACAATTACACTCCAGCCGATTGATTTGGAAACAATCATAAAAAGAGACGAAAAAAAAGGAGACAAAGTCATTTTTAATGCTGTTAGAGATAATAAAGGCAAGGGAATTTCAGCGGAGGAATTATTGAAAGTTCTCAAAAAAATTGATGGATAAAATAGAAAAATTATTTAGAAAGATCACCAAAAAAGAGAGAGCGACTCTTAATGATTTATTAATACTGTTAAGGAAGAATGAGGTGGCTCATTTAGATATTAAAAAAATAAAAGAATCTGCTTATTATCGCGTAAGAATTATGAAATTCAGAATAATTTTTCATTATCAAGATGGGAAATTTAAACTTGATGATATTAGGTTTAGAAACGAGAACACGTACAAAAATTTATGAAGCAGCCAAAAATCCGTACGCGCATGGCGCCGAGCCCGACCGGCATGTTGCATATAGGGGGGTTGCGGACGGCGCTGTATAATTATTTATTCGCCAAACAAAATGACGGCGAATTTTTGTTGCGCATTGAGGACACTGACCGCGCTCGGTTCGTGCCAGGAGCAAAAGAGAAAATTTTTGAGATGCTGACATGGGCGGATTTAAATTGGGACGGAGAGCCAGCCATACAATCAGAGCGGCTAGAAGTTTACCAAAAATACGCGCAACAACTCATTGACGAAGACAAGGCCTACTATTGTTTTTGCACGTCGGAAGAATTGGAAGAAATGAGAGCAAGTCAACAGAAGAATAATTTATTAGTTATGTATAATAGAAAATGCAAAGAGCTAAACGAAAAGCATAAAGATATTGTTGAAAAAAATTTAGCAGATGGAAAACCGTATGTAATAAGAATGAAGGTGCCATATTACGATACTGATAAAATTTTAGGTAAGGATAAAGAGCGCCCCGTTAAATTTAAGGATCTAGTGTGGGGTGATTTAAGTTTTTATAGATACGCTATAGATGATCAAATTTTAATCAAATCTGATGGGTTTCCGACATATCATTTCGCAGTAGTCGTTGATGACCATGAAATGGAAATAACACACATTATGCGCGGTGAAGAGTGGCTGCCGAGTACGCCCAAACATATTTTGTTATATCAGGCGTTCGGTTGGACACCGCCGGTTTATTGCCATTTGCCCAATATTTTGGGAGAAAACAAAAAGAAATTATCAAAACGAACTGGTGATGTTTCGGTGGAGGATTTTAAAAACAAAGGCTATCTGCCGGAAGCGCTGATAAATTATATTGCGCTCTTAGGCTGGAACCCTGGAACCGAGCAGGAAATTTTCAGTTTGGAAGAATTAATAAAGCAGTTTGACGTAAATAAATTGCATAAGTCCGGCGCGATTTTTGACTATAAAAAATTAGATAACATCAACGGGCAGTATCTGCGAAAATTGCCGGCAAAACAGTTGTTTGATTTCTGTTTGCCGTATCTGGCGGAAATCTACGGAGACGCGCTGCAAAACTACAGCGACGAATACATGACCAAAGTAATTTCCTTAGAGCAGGAGCGGTTGAAAAAACTCTCGGATATCGTTGGCGCTACGCAATTTTTCTTTTCAGATATTTTGGAATACGATGCGCAACTCTTGATTTGGAAAAAAGCGAATGCTACGGAAACTAAGAAGAAACTAATGGAAACTAAGAAGAAACTAATGGAAATTAAAAAATGGGAGCGAGATACTTTAGAAAAAGAAATGTTGAGTTTTATTAAAGAAAAAAATTACACCAACGGCGAAGTACTCTGGCCCCTGCGCGTAGCGCTTTCTGGTCAACAAAACAGCCCGGGTCCTTTTGAGATAATGGGAGTGCTTGGCAAAAATGAAAGTTTGCGGCGAGTTGAAAGCGCGATAGCAATGTTATGTTAGAACCAACATTTGTTCAAATAAAAACCCCCGACCACTTCACACTGCCCGGTCTTCTGTACGAACCGAAAAAGAAAAGAGCAGTAGCGATTTATTTGCACGGAAACGGCAGTTCGTCAGTTTTTTACCATGATGACCAGCTTACCGAGTGGGTACCAGCGTTTGCGAAACTGGGCGTAGCGCTATTATTTTTTAATAACCGCGGCGCGCATTTGCTAAAAAGTTTACGTTACAAAAAATCCGGAAAAAATTTTAAAACCTACGGCGGCATGGCGTACGAAAAAATCCGCGATTGCGTATCTGACATTGACGGTGTGATTGCCTTTTTGCGCCAGCGCGGCTACCACACGTTTTATCTCATAGGCTCTTCAACCGGCGCGAATAAAATTTGCGTTTACAATCACTACAAGCCGCGCAATCAAATTTCCGGCTACGTTTTACTCTCCGGCGGCGATGACACGGGTATCTACTACCATCAGCTCGGCCGCAAACGTTTTTACGCGTTGCTCAAGCGGGCACAAACGAACACGCGCCAGGGCAGGGGAGCAGAGTTGATAAAAGAGATATTTCCTGAACTATTGTTTTCGCATCAAGCATTCTATGATATTGCCAATCCTGATGGCGACTACAACACGTTTCCGTTCTATGAAACCATGCGTAAAATCAAGCTAAGCCGCAAGCCGCGTTTTCGTTATTTCAAAGAAATAAAAAAACCAACGCTTGTCGTGTACGGCGGCAAAGATGAATACTGCTGGGGAGACGTGCCCGGCGTGGTAGAAATTCTGCAAAAATTAAAGCTTGAATTTTCCTACAAAATTATTTCCGGCGCTGACCACGGTTTTAGCGGTCAGCAAAGAAAGCTGACAAAAATAATGGCCGATTGGCTTAGAAGCATTTAGCTGCTTGCAGTGTTAAATGCGAAGCTAATTTAATACTGTGGATAACTCTGTTGCGCGTCTGAACTTAGGGTATATACTAAACGATAAGGGAGAAAAATCGCTTTATTTATTAATATTACCACTATGGCATTGAAAGATTTTTTTGCAAAATTTTTTGGAAAAGGCCAAGAAACGCCGATGCAGATGCCGCAAGAACCGGCCATGCCGCAGGCTCAATCGGCAGCAACGCCGCTGTCGGAGCCAGAAGTTCATGTCCCGCAGAGCATAGAAGATGTGGAAAAAATGCCGGAGCCAAAGATGCCGCTTCAACAGCAATAATTTTTGCGATATCAAAACGAAAAAAATCCGCTCGTGGCCGCCGAAGCCGCGGGCGGGTTTTTTTAGTCTGATTTTTGACACAAAAAGTGTCATAGAGTACAATAAAACAGTGAATAACATCAATTTTATGCAAGAGAAAAAAAGCGAATATACAGATAGAATCAAAAAATTAGACATGCTCAAACAAGCGGGCGTTAATCCGTATCCGGCGCGCGCGGAACGCGACTGCAGTATCAGCGAGGTACTGCGTGATTTTAAAAAACTGACGCAGGCAAAAAAAACGTTTCACGTGGCCGGCCGTCTGCGCTCTGTGCGCCTGCACGGCAACTTGGCTTTTGGCGATCTGGAAGATGAAACCGGCCGCATCCAGATTGTTTTTAACAAAAAAGACATGGACACCGAGGATTTTAAACTCTTCACCCGCACGGTTGATGCCAGTGATTTTATTGGAATAGAGGGCACAACGCTCGTCACCAAAACCGGTCAAAATTCCATTGCCGTTGCAAAATGGACAATGCTTGCCAAAGCCCTGCGCCAAATTCCCGACGAGCATTTCGGTTTCAAAGACGAGGAAGAGCGACTGCGCAAACGCTATCTTGATATTTTATTAAATAAAGATTTGCGTGAAACTATCGTACGCAAAGGAAAATTTTGGCAGGCGGTACGCAATTTTTTGCTCGCAAAAGGATTTGCAGAAGTGGAAACGCCGGTATTGGAAACAACGACCGGCGGCGCGGACGCACGGCCGTTTATTACGCACCACAACGCGCTGGATGTTGACGTCTACTTGCGCATTTCCTGCGGTGAGCTGTGGCAGAAGCGTCTGATGGTGGCCGGCTTTGAAAAAACCTTTGAAATCGGCAGAATATTCCGCAACGAAGGCATCAGCGCCGAACACGCGCAAGACTACACGCAGATGGAATTTTACTGGGCGTACGCCGATTATGAAAAAGGCATGGCGCTCGTTGAAGAAATGTTTAAGCATGTTGCCAAAGAGGTGTTCGGCACCCTGAAATTTAGCATTAAAAATTTTGCCATTGACTTAGGGAATAAATGGGAACGCTATGACTACACGGAAATTATCAAAAAACGTACTGGAGTTGATATTGCGAAAGCAAGTGTAAAGGACATCGAAAAGAAATTAAAAGAGCTTGACATTGCTTACGATAACAAGGGCTTTAACATAACGCGCGGCATTGATAATTTGTGGAAGTATTGCCGCAAAGACATTGCCGGGCCCGGCTTTCTGGTTAACGTGCCAATTGTCGTTTCGCCGCTGGCAAAACAAAATGAAGCTCGTCCGCAGACCGTTCAGCGTTTCCAGCCCATCATTGCCGGTTCGGAACTGGGCAATGGTTATTCAGAATTAAACGACCCCATTGACCAGCGCGAGCGTTTCGCCGGGCAGCAAAAACTGCGCGACGCCGGCGATGACGAGGCGCAAATGGCTGATTATGAGTTCGTGGAAGCTCTGGAGTACGGTATGCCGCCGACCTGCGGCTTTGGCATGTCCGAGCGCGTCTTTAGTTTCTTGTCCGATAAAACACTGCGTGACTGCCAGACGTTTCCGTTGGTGCGGCCAAAAATAGCGAACAGTGAACAGGAAATAAAGAATAAGTAATTTGTAAGGTTTATGAAAATTACCATCGTCGGCAGCTCCAGCTTCCGTAAAGAAAAGGTGGAATATAGGGATAAATTAAGAGCAATGGGCCATGAGGCAATTATACATCCCTATTACGAAAAATTAGCTGCTGGCGAAATGCCGGAATTATCAGAGCGCATAGAACGCGAGCACGATAAGGTCAAACGCGAATATGGATTTATCAAATGGTATTATAATAGCATTGTAAGTAGCGACGCCATCTTGGTTTTAAACTTAGAGAAAAATGGTAAACCCAATTACATCGGCGGCAACACGTTGATGGAAATGGGGTTCGCGCACGTGCACGATAAAAAAATATTTCTGTTCAATCCCATACCTGAATACGTGTCGTATATTGATGAAATAAAAGCAATGGCGGACGATTCTTTGAACCTTATCAAACAATGTATCAAGGTTCTAAGATGCAACGGCGATATCAATAATTTAGTCAACTAGGTTTAATTAGTCGCTGCTCTTTTATCTTTTTAGGGAACTGATGCTGTAAGTTCCCACCCTCTCAAAGTATTTTATTAATGTTATACCAATTACTAATACGAACAATTAGCAGACAATAAATATGCTGGACATAAAATTCATCCGCGAAAATAAGGATAAAGTAAGGGAAGCGGCTAAAAATAAAAATATCAAAGTTGATATTGATGAATTATTGAAATTAGACGAGGAGAGAAGGGGACTGCAAGTAAAAATTGATGAACTGCGCGCCCAGCGTAATGAGTTAGCGCGCGCAGGCTTGCCCGCCGAAGCCTTGGCGAAGGCGGGGAAGGGGGGCAAGCCGAGTCCTAAACAAATCAAGCAGGGGAAAAAGCTCAAAGACGATATTGCTGTGCAAGAAAAGAAATTTGAAAAAATTGAATTTGCTTATGCGGAACTTTTGGACAAAGTACCCAATATTATTCATGCTGACGTGCCGCTGGGCAAAGATGATTCGGAGAACGTAGAAATTGAGCGGGTAGGGGAGCCGACCAGTTTTGCTTTTGAGCCAAAAGATCATATAACATTGGGAAAAAATTTGGATGTGCTGGACTTTGAAACAGCTGCCGTTGTTTCCGGCAGCGGTTTTTATTATTTAAAAAATGAGCTGGCGCTACTTGAATTTGCGATGATACAATATACGCTGGCGAAATTGACAGCCAAAGGTTACACGCCGTTTTCAACACCTGATATCGCGCGAAATTTTGCCATGAAAGGCACCGGCTACAACCCGCGCGGCAACGAAGACCAAATTTACGAAATAGCCGGTGCAGATGCCGCACTCATCGCCACGGCTGAAATTACTTTGGGAGGATACTTAGCGAATAAAACTTTGGACAAAAAAGATTTGCCGATACGATACGCCGGTTTTTCCCATTGTTTCCGCAAAGAAGGCGGCGCTTACGGCAAAGAATCGCGCGGCCTGTACAGAGTGCACCAGTTTAGCAAGGTGGAAATGTTCGTGTTTTGCGCGCCGGAGCAGTCGGAAGCGATGCATCAGGAAATCAAAGAAATAGAAAAAGAAATCTATTCCGAGCTAGGCATCCCGTTTCGCGTAATGGATATTTGCACGGGCGACCTGGGCGGGCCGGCTTACCGTAAATACGACTTGGAAGCGTGGCTGCCGATGAAAAATGATTGGGGAGAAATTACCAGTTGCTCCAACTGCACGGATTATCAGGCCAGACGTTTAAACATCAAATACAAAGATGAGGATGGCACTGTAAAATTAGTTCATACCTTAAATGGCACCGCCATGGCCTTTACTCGCGTGCCTATCGCCATTCTGGAAAACTTTCAGCAGGCTGACGGCAGCATCGTGATTCCCAAAGTTTTGCAAAAGTATTTGCCGGGCGGTCTCAAAATTATTCAAAAGAAAAAATAGCTAAGCCTATGAGGAGGTATTCGCGCACGCCGCGGATTTACTCGCCGCGCAGCTATCAGAATCCTTTTTTCGGGCGGCGGCGCAAAAAAATTCGCCGGTTCTCACTCAAAACAAAACTGCTCGCCTTAGCCGCGCTGCTGATAGCGGGGGCGCTCATCTGGGTGCTGTTTTTTAACGCCTATTTTACAATTAACAACGTTATCGTCAAAGGCGCCGAACTCATCGACGAGCACAAAATTTACAGCATCATTGACGCGCAGTTACAGAAAAAACGCTTATTTTTTTTAAACCAGCGAAATATCTTCGCCTTGAGCAAGCGGCAGGTCAAAAATGAAATTTTTCAAAATTTCAACGTGGCTGACTTGCGTGTCAACAAAGACTTGCCGCGCACGCTTACTGTCAGTTTTACCGAAAAAACACCGGCTGCGGTCTGGTCGGAAAATGACCGCTACTACTACATTGATGTTGATTTTACTGTTTTGGCCGAAGTGGAGAGTCTGGCCCTGAATGCGCAGCAGTTTATCGTTTTAAAAAACGAGATTGACCAGCCGCTCATCCGCCTGAGCGGCCTGACAAAAAAAGTTTCCCTGAATAAGACGTATCTTTTGTTCTGTCTTGCATTGACTCAGGAAACAAAAGCGGGGGAGACGGCTATCGACGGCATATTTTTGATAAACGAGCAGGAAAAAACTATTCGTATGCACATTACCGACGGCCCGCAAGTTTATTTCAACGTGGAGAATGACCTGAAAAAACAACTTGAAAAATTAAATATTCTGCGTACGGAAAAATTCAGCCCCAATGATTTGAAAAAATTGAATTATATTGACTTGCGCTTTGGGGATAAAATTTATTATAAGTAGGGCATTGTAAGCAGTGTGTTTATTTATTTATAAATTTTTGCTATACTATTAACGCAGGGCAGGGGACTCCCCTATTGCTTAAAAGTAATTTTTGCAAGAGGTTGCTATCTACCACTCATTTTTTAAATTTTAGTCTATGACCGGCACTGGCATGGAAAAATTTTTTAAAACGGTATTTACGTTGGCAATAATTGTCGCGATAATTTTTGTCATTGGAATTTTTTTGTTAATTCTAAAAATTATGCTTTTGTTCATGCCGGAATTGCATATCATGGGAATGACGATATTATAAGATTTCAGGATTGACAGCGCGCGATCGCTGTTTTTCTATATAGCTAACTTCTCTTAATCTATATTATGCGAAGTTATGTACATTTCTTTTTTTATGCTATAATAACTATTGGCGGGTACGCATTCAAATTAAGGCTATGCACCAAACTATGTGAAGGGAGATCCTCCCCAGGAACTTCCAATAGCTCTTTTAGCGCATACCCGCCCCCTTTCTTACATTTAATATGCAAAACAGCGCGCAAGCTATAATAAAATATCTTCCTCAAAATAAAAATGAAGCTGAAGTTAAGAGCGAAAGTAACAAAAAGAGACCTGCCGCCTCCCCATTTGAGGACTACTGCCAAATTGAATTAGGGTTATCGCCGAAAACAACGGAAAATTACCGGCGGTTTATTTTAAAATTTAGCAACTGGCTGAAAGAAAATGGTTTATTAGCATTAAAACCGCATCAGCTGACAGCAGACCATATTTACCGCTACCGGACATTTCTGGCCCGCCAAGGCAGTTCGCTAAAATCCCCCGCCTTCGCTAAAGCTACGGCGGGCAAGCCTGCTTCTTTAAAAAAAACCACACAGAATTATTATCTCATCGCTCTGCGCAATTTACTAAAATTTTTTGCGGCCAAAGACATTATTTCTCTGCCGGCCGATAAAATAAAATTGTTGCGCGACAAAGAAGACAAACAAATTAACTTTTTAAAATTAGAGCAGGTGGAACAGCTCCTGCTCTCCTCTGATACCTCTACCCTGCCCGGCCTGCGCGACCGCGCGATTTTGGAGACGTTATTTTCCACCGGCCTGCGCGTGGCGGAATTAACCGCGCTTGACCGCGACCAGCTAAAAATTAAGCCAGGGGTTAATTTTTTGGAAATTGCTGTTAAGGGCAAAGGCGGCCGTATCCGCACCGTATATTTCTCCCAGCGAGCCCTGGAATGGCTCAAAAAGTACCTTAATTCGCGAGAGGACATGGATAAAGCTCTATTTGTATCTTATAGCAGAAATAGCGCTGAAAACGGCGATAAAAGGCTGTCGGTGCGCAGTATTGAAAATATCGTTAAAAAATACATAAAAATAGCCGGCTTGCCGGTTATGATGTCGCCGCACTCCCTCCGCCATTCTTACGCCACGGATTTGCTCGCTAACGGCGTTGACCTGCGGCTGGTGCAGGAATTTTTAGGCCATCGCAATATTGTGACGACGCAGATTTACACGCATGTGACTAATAAACAATTGGCGGACGTGCACCGGAAGTTTCATGGAGGAAACAGGATGAGAAAGTAAGAAGTTAGAATTTAGAAACAAAAAATATGAAAATACTATTTATCACTTCCCTATTATTATTTTTTTCAATTAGCATTGCTGGCTGCGGCAAAGCCAAAGAAGTAACTTGTGAACAACTAACTTTGGATGAATGCGGCCGATACGTGGAACAATGCGCGGTTTGCCCGGACGGCGTTAATTTGCCCGCTCAAAGCTGTCATCCTAAGCCCTATTGCAATAATTTTAATTTTGGGGAATAAAAAACGGGTGGAAATAAACAATATTCCACCCGTCACTAATACTCTCGTTTCAAAAGAATTTGCCGCAATGTTTGCGGCTTTTCTTCTGCAAGAAGATAATCGCAGGAATGAATGTCAAATAATTCCCGCAACGTCATTTCCTCCTGCCGCCCTGTATCATCTTTATGAACAGTCAGTAGAATTGTGTCGAACTCTACGACTGTTTCAAACCTCTCATCGTGGACGATGAGATGATACAGGGTCTCCCTGCAGACATCACAGGGATGTAGTGTGGGCGACTCAATGCCGCTCGCCTCGTCTTTCTGCGACTCACCGCACACTACGATAGCTGCAATAAAACTGTAGCCCGCGGAAACAGCTGACATAATCGCCACCCGTTCCGCGCAAACTTTCACTGTACCGGCGCCTGCCTTCAAATTGGCCCCGACAAAAACCTTGTATTCTTGTTTTTGGTCGGACCAGGCAAGCACGGTACAGCCTACGTTAAAATTACGATAAGAGATGCCATGTTTTAGCGCCTCTCTAGCCCCCTCTACTAAGGAGGCTTTTTGTTTTTCATACTCTAATTTATGTTTGTAGAGCATGATTATACCTCCTTAATTAGGATATTTTAAAAGAATTTTATAGGATAACAGAAAATTTATATTCTGTCAAATTATGTGAAGTATTTTCCTAACAGCTCATCTTGTTTCAGCTCCCCCATATTCTTATTCACTTGCGTATAAAATTTCGGAAAATGCTGGCGTGCAATCCAGCGCCCGTGATGCCACTGCCGATACGGCGGCTTTTGGTGATGAGTAATTTCATGAGCGAGCACTGCAAGAATCGCAGAAATTTTTTTGGGCTTGCGCTGGCGCGCGGTGTAGAGGTCAAGCGTAATAGTTTGCGAGGCGATGCTCGTGTGCCCCATGACGTATCCCCTATTTTTTCCTACGGGACGCAGGCGCTGCATGGTTTTTACTTTCAAATCCGGATATTTTAAAAGTCTGCAGGCGTAGCTGCAGATATTTTTTATCATGAGTTCGTGAACCTCGTCGGACATAACAACCAACATGAACATCTAAAAAAGACGGGATTGCCACGCTCCACTCGCCCCGCAGGGCTCGTTGCGCTCGCAATGACAGACTTGCGTGTTACGGCAGGTAATTCAATGGATTCACCGGAATACCGTTGAGGCGCGTTTCAAAATGCAGATGCGGGCCGGTTGTCAGCGGACCGGCTCCCGGCGTGCCCGGTGTGGCGCCAGAAAGGCCTATTACCTGCCCCTGAACCACGTACTGGTCAATACTGACGTCAATGCGCGAAACGTGGCCGTAGACGGTTGAGAGCCCGTCCCCGTG
>MFGL01000001.1:0-1898 GCA_001778285.1 Candidatus Falkowbacteria bacterium RIFOXYC2_FULL_47_12 | reverse complement strand
CATAATATAGCTGTAGCCGTAGCCGCCGTCGTGAGCTCGGGCAACATACCCTGAGGCGGCGGCGCGTATCGGTGTTCCCTGCCCGGCACGGATGTCAACGGCCGGGTGCTCAAAGATGGCGCGAAAGGGGTAGCTTGGGTCGTGAAAGTAGGCGGTAACGGTATTTTTGGACACCGGCCAGATGAAGCCTTTATCGTTAAATTGCAGGCTGCCCTGTCCGTTCTGTTCAGCCATTTTTTGGCGGATGGCTTTTTCCGCAGACACAATCGCCGCGTTCGCCGCCTCCTGTTCGGCTTTGGCTGAACTCAAGAGCTGCTGGTAGTTGCGCTCGGACTGGCGTGTTTTATCCAAAATGTACTGCGTGCCTTGTTTCTGGTCGGCAACCTCGGCCTTTTGGCCGGCAAGTTTTTCCTTGAGGCCTTCAAGCTCGCTCTTTTTTTTCTCCAGAGCGGTTTGTTGGGACTCAAGGTCGGCTTTTGTTTCTTTAACCTTTTCCAAAACCGTGCCCATGTCCTGGTTGAGGCTCTGCAGATACTGTACCTGCTCCAAAAAATCAGACAGAGATTGGTTGGTGAAGAGAATTTCCAGCGCGTCTTTATCGTCATTTTGCGCCATCAGGCGCAGGAGCGATTCCAAATACTGGCGCTTTTGGGCAATATCGGCTTCCTTCGCAGCTATTTCCAGAGTAACTTTTTTTATTTCTAACGCGGTTTTGTCAATACTGACCTGTGTTTCCTGCAGTTGAGCCTCGGTTTTATTGATGTTGGCGTTTAAAATGGCAATTTGGTTTTTGAGGGTAGCCTGTTCATTTTGGGCGGAGCGAATTTGCTCCTGATACTCGGCCTGGCGCTTCTGCAGTTCCTCAAGATTTTTTTGTTTTTCAGTAATTTGGTTTTGCAGATCCTGAATTTCCGCATCAGCATTGCCCCCGGTTTCATTGTGTGCCGCGGTCTGGCTGAACGTTGAGGCCGGAAATAACAAAATGCCAGTCAATAAGATGGCAAGCGCGAAGAAATTTATTTTATTTTTTTGTTGCGGCATGGGTAATGAGATTCTCTGGTTATTTCAGTATAGCTTTAGTGTTTCTTTTTAACAAGAGTGCCGTTGGGTCCGTCTTCCACCGCATATCCTTGCCATTCAATCTCTTGCCGTACCGCGTCGGCCTGCTCAAAATCTCCGAGTTCGCGAAATTTATTTCTGTTGTCCGCCAGCGCTTGAATGTTTAGCGGGATATTGGTTTTTTCAGGCCGGAGTTCGTTTAATTTTAAGCCAAATATTTTATCAAAATTGATGATAGTCGCGTATTTTTCCGTGTTGATTAAAGAGTCATCTTTCAGCAGTTCCCAGAGTACGGCGAGCGCCTGGGGAATATTAAAATCATCGCCGATGGCGGCAACAAAGCGTTCGCGGTACTTCTCATTGCATTTTGCTTCCGAATCTTTGGGCAACGCTGTTTTTATTTCTAAAATTTCCGCGCGCAGTTTATGCAAAGCCGTTGCCGCGGCGTCCAGCGCTTCCCAGCTGAAATTTTGTTTGGAGCGGTAATGCGCGCCTAAAAATAAATAGCGCAAAGCCAGCGGGTCAAAGCCCTTATCCATTATTTCTCCCAAAGAATAGGCCGTGCCTTCTGATTTGGCCATCTTAGTCCCGTTAACGGTCAAATGCTCGTTATGGAGCCAATAATTGACAAATTTGACGCCATTAGCGGCTTCGGACTGGGCAATTTCGTTCGTATGGTGCACGGGAACGTGTTCAATGCCGCCCATGTGGATATCCAGCATATCGCCTAAATATTTTTTGGACATGGCGGAACATTCAATGTGCCAGCCCGGAAATCCAACTCCCCACGGGGAATCCCAAGTCTGCATTGCGTTTTTATGCGCGCCGGCTTTAAAAAA